>QHBO01000017.1 GCA_003243965.1 Chloroflexota bacterium | reverse complement strand
TTCACGTTCATCCGAATCGTGCCGTGGAGCGGCGGATCCGCGCCGCCGGCTTCCAATTGGTCCATCGGCACCGGGGAGCGATCTGGCAGACGCTCGCCTATCGGCGGGCCTGAGGAACGCGGCTCAGCCGCGCTCGACCGGCAGCCCCGCGCGGATCCATGCATTCATCCCGCCGCGGACGCTGACCGGCGAGGCGAACCCGGCTGCGAGGAGCACCCCGGCCGCGGTGCGGCTCCGGTTCCCGGATGCACAGATCAGGTAGATCGGCATCTCCTTCGGCAGTTCTGCGGCGTGCCGGCCAAGGTCGCGAAGCGGCAGATGCCGAGCCCGGGCCGCGCGGACCGTGCGCCATTCGGCTGGCTCGCGGACGTCCACCAGCAGCGCCTCGCTGCGCGTCACCCGCTCGTGGACCTCGGGTGGCGTCGCCTCCGCGACGGGTGACTTCGGCCGGGTCCAGAACATCAGCCGGCCTCCAGGCTGGCCGCGACCCGCTGGAGCCGCTCACGCGCCTCGGCCGCCACTGCGGCCACCCCTGCCCCGGACGCCACCTGCAGAGCGGCGACCGGGTCCATGATCTCGACACGGGTCCCTCCGGCCTCGGCGCGCAGCACGACGTTGCACGGCAGCAGCGCGCCGATTGACGGCTCCGCCTCAAGGGCCCGGTGCGCAAGCTGCGGATTGCAGGCTCCGAGGATGAGATAGGGATCACCCTCGACGCCCAGCTTCTCGCGCAGCGTGGCCTGCACGTCGATCTCGGTCAGGATCCCGAATCCCTGCTCGCGGAGGGCGGCGGTGACCTGCTCCCTGGTTGAATCCATCCCGGAGGCCACCACTGTCCCGAAGGTGTAGCTGCTGCCGTCGCTCACCGTGTCACCCCTTGTGCTTCCGCTCTGCCGTCCCGCTTGCTGTCCGCCTCGCTGGCCGCGGGAATCCGTGTCTCACCGTTCGGTCTCATTCTGACCGACCGGCGCGCATCGCATTCTGGCGGTCCAGCTGCGGCGCCGCGCCCGGTCAGCGCCCGCGACCTGCTCGGCGTGCCGGCGATGTAGATCTGCCGCCCTGGCGGTTGGCGTACGCTTGTCTCGACCGCCCGGGGACCGATGGGGGACAGCACGTGAGGGAGAAACACCAATGCCACGCATCGAGGAGCTGGACGAGATCGTCGGCCGGTTCGACCTGAACCAGCACCCGTTCTACCAGGATTGGCGCGCCGGCAGCCTGCCGATTGAGCAGCTGCGCGACTACGCCACCGAGTGGGCGCCGGTGATCGCCACCCTGGCCGATGGGTGGGAGGCGGTGGGGGAGCCGGCTTACGCCGAGGAGGAACGCGAGCACGACGCGCTGTGGACCCGCTTCCGCGACTCCCTCGGCCGTGGCGGCGAGGCTCACCACGCGCAGAGCGCCATCCTGCTCGAGGCGGCGCGCCACCTCTTCCGTGCTCGCCCCGAGGCGCTCGGTGCGTTGTATGCCTTCGAGGTGCAGCAGCCGGCAACCGCGCAGAGCAAACTCGCCGGGCTGCGCGAGCACTACGGCGCCGCGGTCGACGAAGCCGGGCGAGAGTACTTCGCCGTGCACGCCGTCGAGACCGATGAGCCGGCGATGCTGGCGGCGCAGCTCGAGCAGCTGAGCGCCGGCGAGTTTGCGCGGGCGAGGACCGCCTGTGCGATCTTCAGCGCTGCCGCGTGGGGAGCGCTCGACGGGATCTACTACCGCTGACGCCCGGGCTCTCGGCGGCCTGCGGCGTGACGTCGCGATCTCCGAGAGCACATAACTCCGATTCAGCACAAACTGATTCGGCGCCCTCGCCAGGTGACTCACTGAGACTGCACGACGACCCGGGTCACGAATGACAGGGTATGACCCTGCACGGAGCCAGTGACCCGCCAACAGCCGGGGTGATCGAAGGCCAGGCCCGAGGGCACGAAGCCGGTAGGCCCGTACTCATCCGGCCTCCTAACATCCGCGGAGAACTGGCCACCCCCGTCGAGCCTCACCGCCGAGGCGGTCAGCTGTCCCGGCAGGACCCGCCACCAGGGGAACTTGGTTGAGATGGTGGTCTGGCCGGGGTCAGGCATGGCCGGCAGGACGCCCTCGATCGGAAGCCGGACCCAGATCGCGTCGTTGCCATACCAGGTATCCACCCAGGGAACCGGCAGGGCGTTCTTGTCGAACTGCGGGGGCGGCTTAGTCCCTGGTTTCCCCACAGTGACCGGGCAGGCGCCGGGCGAGGCCGCCGCCGCGGGCGTCGCTGTCGGCGACGCGACGCTCGGGGGAGGTGTCGGCGACGCGCTGCATCCGGCGGCCAGGATGGCCAACAGGGCGAGTGCGTTTCGAAAACCGACTGCTCGACCCCGGAGGTCAGCAACTGGTCTCATGCGGCTCACACCTCCTTTGCCCTCGACGGGGATCAGAGCCGGCTATTTACACACCTCGTCGGTAGCTCCAGCCCGCATCGGCTGGAGACGTACACCCAGACGTGACCTAGCTCAGCGGCGGTCGCAGGCACCCACCGCCCATGATGAATGGGGCAGCGACCAGGACGGCCAGGAAGAGGAACGCGACGGCAGACGCGACCCCGACAAGGAGTGCAGACCACCACCGCCCTCGCCGCAAGACCGCCACCGCGCCGAGGCAGGCGGCCGCAAACCCTCCGCCAATCACCACGCCCACGATCACGGATGGGAGCACCGATTCGGCCGGTGACCGTACCGCACCGAACTGGCAGTCAAGGAAGGCAATTGCGAGCCAAAACAGGACCATGGCGAACAAGGCAACTACGAGCCCGACGGTGCCGGCAACGACCGCCGTCTGCCGGGAGTTCAACGAGCGCCAGACGTACGCAGCCACCACGGGTGTTAGTGCCCAGACCGGGACTACGACGACCCAACCGAACTTCGCCCGGTCAAGCGGACCGATGTACAGCAAGCGATCGCTGATCCACCAGAGCAGATAGGCGAGCGCGACCCCGCCCAAAGGCGCGGCGGCGGCGATGGCGACATGGGCTGGGCTCGCCTGGTGGGAGCTTGACGACGCGCCGGCTGCCACCTGAGTCTCCTCCCGAAGAAGTCTCTTCTCAGGACCCGAGGGCAGTGTTCGCCGCTCCCGCCGCGGCGTCAAGAGGAACGCGCTCTTTGCGCAAAGGTCGGGGGGAGTGCTGGCGTGCGTGCCCCGGCTGGTGACCGAATCGACGGCGGCCGCGGCCACGAGGAAGGTTCGCAGCGGCTCGACCGGCGGCGGATTGAAGGCGCCGCTTCCAGCGGTGCGCCCCACGACCTGGGTCCCGGGTGGTCCATTGGTGAGCTCGAGGATGAGGAACAGCGCCGCGCTCGTGCTGGTGGCCACGAGGAGCGAGGGAGGGTCGCCCCCACGAGCGCGCCTAGCAGTGACTGTCGCCCGCGTCTGGAGCGCAGCATGGATATGGATCACCGGGCGGCGCGGTCACGACCACGTTGGTGACGAACGACAGCGCCTGTCTCTGCAGGGAACCGTCTGTCTCTGCAGGGAACCGGTGATCTGCCAGCAGCCCGGATGGTCGAAGGTCAGGCTGGACGGCGCGAAACCGGTCTGCCCGTATTCAGCCGGCGTCCCGACATCGGCTGAGAACTGGCCGTCACCATCGAGCCTCAGGGCGGAGGCAGTGAGCTGGCCGGGAAGGACCCGCCACTAGGGGAACTTGGTTGAGATGGTGGTCTGGCCGGGGTCGGGCTGGGTCGCCAGGACCCCCTTGGTGGGCAATTTGGATCCAGATGGCGGCGTTGCCATACCAAACGTCGACCATGGGCGTTGGGAATGCCGACATACGGTATAACTCATAAGTCACTTCCCCGATGCGCTGTGGTCCCGAGCGTGGGAACTGAGCACGAATCTGCTCACTCATGTGCTCTAAGGCTCTCGAAGCCAAGAGCACATAACTCCGAAAGAGCGCATACCTGATTTGGTGGCTTGGAGGCTCGCGACGCGGCTGCCACCGGAGTGGCGGCGCGTCGATTCGCCTGTGGCGGGGGGGCTCACCCAAAGACCCCGACGAGATCACCAGGAGCGCGACCGGGAGGATCGCCGGGTAGAGGGCAAGGCTGCCTGCTGCCTGGAGATCCGTCCTGTCCAGAGCAACACCAGCGGTACCTTGCGACTGGCGAGGACGATCGCGCCGATCAGGACGGCCGCGATCCATCCAGGAGACGCCTGCAGCGTCATCAGTGCACTCGCCACCACGAGCCCGTACCCCAATGGGAACCAGCGGCATGAACGCGATCAGTCGGTCTCGGCGACGACAGCGGACGACCAGGACGGCAATCCCAGCCAGGACGGCCAGCATCACCAAGGCATGGAGAACCGGAAAAGGGGTGTCCACGTGAGCGCAGCAAGAGCGCCTACTGGGGTCACCGAGTCGATGGCCGGCGCGTAGTGGCCCCTAGACCAACTCGCTCGGGAGGGTCTGAGCCAGGCCGGCCAGCTGATCAGCAAGGCGGGCGCCTCGGTCGAAGTCGAGGTGCCATCGGTCGCTCGGAAACCCCCAGTAGCGGATGTCGGTAATCTGCCAGTCGGGCGCCGCTTCGACGTCAAGCACGAGATCCACGCAACCACCATCCGGGCTGTCGATCTCGCCCCGACAGAAGATCACCTGGCCACGCTCGCCATCCACGCCGACCTGCCCCGGCGCGAATCCAAGCGGGACCAGGACCGGATTGAGGATATCCCTAACGAGCATATCCATAAGCGGGTCAGGACTGCCGTGTCCCGAAACCAGGCCAGGACCAGCATGTCCCGACCGCGATGGAATGCGATGCCACGGCCTGTCCCTGCGTTGTTTCGGCATCCGCATGCGCCCATCCTACTGGGCCCACGTGGATGCACCCTCTAACCGGAAGGTCCTTGGATCCTCGCCGCGGCACGCGACTGCGTACGATGGCGTACATGCCACGCGACAGCAGAGATGCGGCACACGATCCTGCGAACGCGGATTACCAAGAACGCATTCGCCCGAGCTTTGCGAAGCAGAGGCTGATGAGGACCTTAGGGGCGACGCTGGGCAACCTCGCGCCGGGCCTCGTGAGATCGTGCTCCGTCCTGACCCGGCCATCTCGCAGCAGCACGGGTTCGTTCACGCGGGGGCGGTGAGCGCCATCGCCGACTCTTCGGCGGGGTATGCCGCGCTGAGCCTCATGCCGATCAACCTCCTGGCGCCTGCCCTCGGCGATCGCATCGTCGCGCGGGGAAGGGTGGTGAAAGCCGGTCGCACCCTAACCCTGGCTCAAGCAGGAAGTGTTCGCGGAGAGCAACGGCGAGGAGTAGCTCGTCGCCCTCCTGACTGCGACGCTGATGACCGTCCAAGGGCTCGAAGACATCAGCGACTGACGTAATAGCTGGAAGAGTAACGTGCCGCGTAGGTGTTCAATCTCGGCACCCAGATTGAACACTTGCTGTTCCACCCGGGGCTGCCCGGCCCGTCAATCAAGCCGGAGTGACCGCAGTCGCCGGGCGACCTCGGAGACAACCCGATCGAATGGCGGCAGGCTTTCGGGATCAACCCACGCGGCCATCGTGGCCTCCCATGCAGCCTCGATCTCCCCGAGGTTCGATCGCCACAGGCCGGACCGCCAGCGCCTGTGGCGTGTGATGGCCAGCTTCACCTGCACGGCTTGTCGCAGCTCGTCAGGTTTGAGGTGTCAGCCGGAGTCGACGAGATAGAGGTGCAAGTCGAACAGGTCCCGTGGCTGAGCTCGTTGCACCAGGGTCCGGATCTTCTCGGCGACAAGTTCAACCTCTGCGACCGCAGGAACCGTGAAGGGCTGCAGGCCGAGTTCAGAAACGTCGAAGTAGGCGTCGCGGACGGCGAACACCAGGTCCTCGCGGACGCTGACCTCCAGCTTGGCGGTTCCGGCATCGGTGAGGGAGTCGAAGCGGAAGTAAACGATCAGTCCACCCAGGGTCCGATCGGGTTCGCCTTCGAGCCGAAGCCCGAAGCCTCGTCCCGCGCGACGTAGGTCCTGAACAACCTTGTCATGGTCGACCCGTCGACCTCGTCCGGTCGTAGCGTCGATGTCAGCCGATGATCTCGCCGAGCGAAGCTCGCCGGCCATGAGGATGCCGCCCTTGAGGGCGATGCCATGCACGAAGCTCGCCTCGTCACCGGCTAGGCGCTCGAGGATCGCAAGCAGAACGAAGCAAGCCTCCTCGTTCTGGTACCGACGCATCGCGGCGGCGTCGCCGTGGTCCCGAGCTATCTGGTAGTCAGCAGCGATCGCTTGGCGAGTTCGCGGCTCAGCCATAGACGCGCCAGCGGCTCGAATACGGGCCGCGTGTGCGCTTCTGCGGTCGAAGCTGGACGGCGCGGACAGGCCGAAGCTCGGCGAGGGAAGCCGGCATCGGGCGTTCGGCTTCTTCCAGCAAGTACCCGAGGCGCTGGGCAGCCGCTGTCGTGCGACCGAGGACGCCAGAGGCAGTTCGAGCTACCTCTTCGTCGCTGAATGCGGCGAGGATCTCGGGCAGCAGATCGCCGTGATCCATCCAGCGGGGCTCCGCGAGGGCATCGACAACGGCCTGCTCCCTGGTCGCCACGCGGATCGCGAAGCCCTCCATGGTGGTGTCGTACGCATCAGCCGCGCGGATCCGCTGCTCATCGAGGGTCACGGGGCGAATGACCGTCGTCTGATCGACGTGGATGGGCCGGCGTACGCGGGGAAGGACGACGGTGAATGTGAATATCGGCTGGTCGATCAGGCCATGGTGGGCTAGAGCCGCATCCGTCGTGACGTAATGGAGAATCTCGCTGAACACGCCGCTAGCGACTGCGATCGTCGGGGTCGTCCGGACAGGGTCGATGACGACGTACAGGCCGCGGCCGATCCGCCGGATCCGACGGGCGGCGACCAGCCGACGCACACAGACATCGACCCTATATCCCGGCGAAACGACCTTGTCCCAGACACGTCGAAACGACGCCGATCGGACGTCAAGAACGGCGAGGCGGTTGCGCAGGTACGAGTCTGGTAGTTCGGAACAGCTCATCGTTGGTGTCGTCTATTCGCTGTAACCATACAGATCTGTACGGTACGAGTCAATAGATGACACCAGAACCAGGCGTGTGGTTTGCCCATCGCCGATTAGCAGCCTGCGAGGAGCCAGCGAGGACCGACAGGGAAGCGAGTTCGTTTCGTCGCGAGGTCGGACCTGGACGGGAATCACCGCAGCGCGGGCTTGTAGGCCTGCAGGGCTCGTTGTGCGGCTCGCCGGCTGCGCTCGTCGTTGTCGTCGAGGAGATCCACTATGGCCGCCAGGCGCGGGGCGACGCGCTGATCGCGCTCGAACGGCCACGGAGCATCGATGACGTGGAGGATGACGTTGGGATCGGCGCTCGGCTCGAGGTGATAGCGTCGCTCCAGCTGTGCGAGCCGCTTAGCAGGCACGTACGCCTCAAGCACCCCCGGCGCAACGATCTCGAGCCGGTGCTCGGATGCCGCGCTGACACCGCTGCGGATCAAACCGGGCTCCTTCTCGATTCGAGGGACGTCCGAAGGATGGGCACGTAGTTCCAGCCGACGAGCTCGACGAGCCAGCGATGGGACGATGTCCTCAAGCCTGTTCTCGCGGAGTTGGCGCCGAAGCCGTGAGCGATTGGGTGCGTCGAGCCACGTAGGGGAGTCGCCCTCCGCCAAGGCAATGAGGCCCCAAGCCTGGCGAGGCGAGTACGGGCGACCCGCGAGCTTGGGTTCGCGAAGGCGCCGCTCAACCGCGGATCGCTCGACGAACCAGCGCCCTGCCAGCTTCTGACCTGGGAGCTCGCCCCCGGCCACGAGCGCACGCACGCGCTGGAGCGACAGCCCGAGCAATCGGGCCGCCTCGCTGGCCGGAAGTGCGTTGCCGAGAGCCATTGCAGGAAGTATTGCCATAGCGCTATACTAGCTGCAAGGTCGGGCAAGTCAAGTCCTCCCCAGATTCTGTCGACGCGCCCTGATATGGAAACGAATATCCCAAGAGGGTGGCGGCTATCGCTGCCTTCGCCACGTCGGCTGGCTGAGGTGCGCTCAGAGGCGGTCGCCTGGGCTGAGGCGTGTGGAGGCCTCGCGGGCGCGCTCGTCGGCGGCCGAAGCGCCGTACAGGGCCAGCATCTGACGGCTCTTCCAGCCGGCGAGGCGCATGAGGTCGTCCACCTGGCGTGGTCGCCGCCGGCCGGGGCGCGGCCAGGAAGGCGTCGAGCTGCTCGACCGCGCTACCGTACCAGTAAGCTCTTCCTCTCAGCCCGGTTACGATGTACCGTCGTTTTCAGCCGTTCGGCGGACGACTTGTCTGGGTTCGTGTTCTATTGTGAGGCCACGAGGGGGGATGAAGAACGAATCGGACTCGCACCGGGTAGAAGAGGTCAGCATGACGAACCTATCCCTGCTGTCCCCAGCCGAGCGAAGGGTCCTTGACGAAGCGGCCCTTGGCTTGACTGTACGCGAGATCGCGGAACGGCTCGTCCTTACACCAGCGACGGTCAAGACACACCTCGCCCACATCTACAGCAAGCTCGAGGTGCGTGGTCGCGTGGACCTGCTGGCGCGCCTTCGACAGGATCGGCGCGATCCGTCCGCCGGCGAAGGACTCCCAGGCGGTCCTCGCCGCCGTCTGCCATGGATGATGAGAACCCTACAGACGCTGCTCGTTCTGCTGATCGTCGCCCTGTTCGCCGGCACGCTTCTGACGGTGGCCACGCGACCAACGTCCGCGACCCTCGAGGATGTACAACGCATGCTGGACCGCGGGTCAGTGACCGCGCTCCGCCTCGAGGGATCAACCCTTCATGCCACGACTGACTCAGGGAGTTACGAGGTGCTGGGCGTCCACAGCGACCAGATCCGGCCGCGTGCGATGGAGCGCAGCGTCGCCTATTCGGAGGTTGAGGCGCCGGGCATTGAGTCGCCGCTTCTCATCCTCTGGTCGCTCACGCCTTACATGGTCATGGCTGTTCTCGTTGGATTCATTCTGGCCTTGATCCGTCGCCATACCGCAGGCCCGCGTCTAGCGACCGCAACGTAGGACTCCTTCCGTCTCGGCACATTCATCCATTCGGCTGAGCGCCGATTCGCCCAGCCGGTGGATGCTGACCGCCGGTCCCTCCCTGAGGCTAGTCAAGGCCGAATTGATTCGCGCCCGTGGTCCAGGGAGGCCCAGTCCAATGCGACTCCGGTTCCTAGCGGCATGAGTAGCCGCAATGCTCGTAGCAGCCCTAGCGGTGCCAACGGCGTCCCTCGCCGCGGAGTCACCACGAATCCCGCAATCGGAGGCCGAATGGGCGGCGATGAGCAGCACGCAGAAAGCCGAAGTGATGGCCTACCTGCGCCAACAGCTCGAGATCAGCCTGGCCGATGGCACGGCTGAGATCCATGAAGTGGCCAGCACGGTCACCGAAGTGCTGACTGTTCCCGCCTCGGGCGCGGCCGACGGTCCTGACAGCGTCCAATCGATCAGCGTCACGTACAACTGCTACGTTCGCTGGACCACCATCCCGGGGTCTGGCGACTGGGTCCAGGGTGGGGGCTATACCGACGCGAGCGCCACGATCACCGAGATATACGCGAGTCGCCTTGCCAAGAAGGGGCAATTCCTGAGGGATGGCACCCTGAAGTACAACTGGTACGCCGATTATTGGCCGGGAAGCCACGCCGAGAATTGGAGCCAGTCCGACTTCGCTTTCTGGTGGGAGTACGTCCATTGGGTGACCAAGGGCTGGCATGGCGCATACAACAACGGGACCTGGCTCCTGGGCCCAGACAGGTATTGCTACGCGGAGACCTGGCTTTAGGGCGTAGCCTGCGCGCAGATCGGGTGCCCGAAAGGTTCGACCTCATTGGCGCGACCGAGCATGGTCGACGGTGCCTCGTTCTCGGCCCGCAGGTCGCGGGTGAAGGAGGCCAGGTTGGCGAGCAGGTCCGGCTCGGCTATAGAATCGAGGGAGCGCGATCGCGCGCGGTTGAGCTCATAACTGTTGGCGAACCTCCTCCAGAAGGCACCGATAGTTATAGGCTCAAAACCGGTGTGGTAAACCTCGGCGCCAGTTGTGGACTGTAACTGAGCGTGAGTCGGCGGCGGAGTAGCTCAGCGGTAGAGCAGGGGACTCATAAGCCCTTGGTCGGTGGTTCGAATCCGCCCTCCGCTACCAATCCGCACGGGCCGGATCGGCCTCCGCGACCCATCCTCCGGTCCGGCGCAGCCCTTGCGAAGCTCACGGCCGCGGTGGCGCGCGGCGCGGATCGGGTCGAGCTGCCGAACTCCGCGACCCTCTGGCTGGCGGTTTCGGGTGGTCCGGACTCGATGGCGCTGCTGCACGGAGCGGCCGGCATCGCGACCGAGCGGGAATGGTCGTTGCGCGTGGCCCACCTCGACCATGGCCTGCGGGACGGCGCGACCGATGACGCACGCTTCGTGGCCGAGACCGCCGAGGCGCTCGGCATCCCCGCGACCGTCGAGCACGCCGATGTTCGGGCGATCGCCGCCGCGGAGCATCGGTCGCTCGAGGATGCGGGGCGGGCAGCCCGCTACCGCCTCCTGAATCGCCTGGCCGGAGCAGGCGCCTGGATCGCCACCGGCCACACCGCCGACGACTCCGCAGAGACGGTCCTCCTCAATCTCGCCCGCGGATCGGGCCTGGCCGGGCTGCGCGGCATCCCGCCTCGGCGCGGCCGCATCGTGCGACCCCTCCTCGGGGAGCGGCGACTCCATCTCCGGCGGCTGCTCGACGAGGCCGGGCAGGCGTACAGGATTGACCCGAGCAACGCCGATTCGGCGTTTCGGCGCAACCTGGTACGGCATCGGCTGCTCCCCGTGCTCGAAGAGCTGAATCCCGACGCGGTCGGCGCCATCGCCCGCTACGCTCGCCTGGCGGCCGACGATGACGCGCTGCTGGACGCGCTGGCGTCGGATGAGCTCGCACGGCGACGGCTGCCCGATGGACGCATCGACTGGCACCGGCCGCCGCCGGTCGCCCTCGGACGGCGCGTGCTGCGCCTCGCCATCGGCCGGCCTGCCCCGAACCTCGAGCGGATCGAGGCGCTGCTGCGCGCGGCGGCCGGGGCCCGCGGCGGCGTGACGGTCGAGCTGGGAGGGGGCCGCCGGGCATCGGTGCGTGAACGGCACATCCGCTTGGGGTGATGCCGCTCGTGCCCTCGGACGTACTTGGAGTATGTCGGCTGATCGTTCTGGCCGGCCCTGACCAACGGGCACCGGACTTGCGCGTCATTGGTCGAATCCAGATGCCCCACCTATACTTGGCCGACCTGCTCACGCAGGCGGGCGATCGGCGAGCCGCAGCGGCCCGAGCGTCCTTCCGCACCGGAGGCTAGAAGAAACCAACTTGAGCAGACTCGTTCGTAGCAGCGTCGTGCTCGCCGTCCTTGTGGTCTTTGGCCTCGCGGTGCTGTGGACCTACGTGATCGATAACCAGCAGGCCAACCCCTACTCCTACAGCCAGCTGCTGGCCGATGCCGGCGCGGGCAAGGTCAAGGCGGTCACTCAGGAAGACGGAAAGCTCACCGTCACCCTCAACACCAGTCCCAAGGAGACGAGGACCGCGATCGTGCCCTCGTCGACGTTCAAGAACGTCCAGCAGGAGATCTGCAACGCGGCGACCAAGGGACAGACCGCGAACGATCTCGCCAGCTGCCCGATCGACTACCAGGCGGTGGAGGCCAGCGCCGCCGGCCAGTGGCTGGGCCTGCTGGTCACCGCGCTGCTGCCGGTCCTCCTGATCGGTGCGTTCATCTTCTTCATGATGCGCCAGGCGCAGGGCACCAATAACCAGGCCATGAGCTTTGGCAAGAGCCGCGCCCGGATGTTCCTCGGCAACAAGACGGTCGTCACCTTCAACGATGTCGCGGGTGTCGACGAGGCGAAACAGGAGCTGACCGAGGTGGTCGAGTTCCTGAAGTATCCGGAGAAGTTCAACTCGCTCGGAGCGCGGATTCCGCGCGGCGTGCTGCTCGTCGGTCCACCGGGAACCGGCAAGACCCTTCTCGCCCGAGCCGTCGCCGGCGAAGCCGGGGTGCCGTTCTTCAGCATCTCCGGCTCCGAGTTCGTGGAGATGTTCGTGGGGGTCGGCGCCAGCCGCGTCCGCGACCTCTTTGAGCAGGCGAAGCGGAACTCGCCCTGCATCGTCTTCGTCGACGAGATCGACGCGGTCGGCCGCCAGCGCGGCGCCGGCCTGGGAGGCAGCCACGACGAGCGCGAGCAGACCCTCAACCAGATCCTGGTCGAGATGGACGGCTTCGACACGAACACCAACGTGATCGTGGTCGCCGCCACCAACCGGCCGGACGTGCTCGATCCGGCGCTCCTGCGCCCCGGACGCTTCGACCGCCAGGTCGTGCTCGACCGGCCCGATATCAAGGGACGCCGGGAGATCCTCAACGTCCACATCAAGGGCAAGCCGCTCGACAAGACGGTCGATCTGGACGCGCTCGCGCGCCGTTCCCCCGGCTTCTCGGGCGCCGACCTCGCCAACCTGGTGAACGAGGCCGCGATCCTCGCCGCCCGCCGCAATCTGAAGTCGGTGGGGATGGCGGAGTTCAACGAGGCGATCGACCGGGTCATCGCTGGACCCGAGCGCCGCAGCCGGATCATCACCGAGGAGGAGAAGGAGATCATCGCCTACCACGAGGGCGGCCACGCCGTCGTGCAGCGGGTGCTCCCCAAGTGCGACCCGGTCAGCAAGGTCACCATCGTGTCGCGCGGCATGGCGCTGGGCTACACGATGAGCCTTCCGTCCGAGGACCGATATCTCCACAGCAAGTCCGAGTTCGCCGACAAGATCGCGGGCATGCTCGGCGGCCACGTGTCCGAGGAGATCGTCTTTGGCGACACGACGACCGGCGCCAGCAACGACATCGAGAAGGCGACCAGCCTCGCCCGCGCGATGGTCACTCAGTACGGCATGAGCGACAAGCTCGGGCCGCTGGCCTTCGGCAAGAAGGAGGAGATGGTCTTCCTGGGCCGGGAGATCAGCGAGCAGCGCAACTACAGCGACGAGGTGGCCGCCAAGATCGACGCTGAGGTCCGCGAGATCATCGACGCCGCGTACGAGCGCGCTCGGGAGGCGCTGACCACGCACCGGGACGTGCTCGATCGCCTGGCGGCACTGCTCATCGAGAAGGAGACCATCGAGTCGGAGGAGTTCGAGTCGCTCTTCGCGGGTGTCGTGCCGCCGATCTCGAATTCGCCGACTCCGCGACGCCTGACCCAGGCACCCATTCCCCCCGAGGAGCCGGCGGCCGCCGATGACGGCGCGCCACGTCGGCGCAGGGGACCCGCGCCCCAGCCTGCCTGAGGCCCCTCCTTTCCCGCCACCAGCGCGGCCCCGAGGCCCGACCAAATGTCGGGCCTTTCGGTTGACGGTCGGCGCACGGCCAGCGCGGCGAGGTAGTTCTATCGGGTCATATCTGCCGGTGGTGAGCCGAGCCTATGCTCGCCCGTGGCGCGTGCCCCGAACGGACGCCAAGCCGCCAGCCTGCAGGCAACGGAGACTGCCATCCCGATGTACGACGACCGATTGGCCGATGGCGAGCATGCCACCGACTGGAGACGCGACGGAGGCATGGCGCCGCGCTCCGCCCTCGACGTCCTGACGAGCCTCAACGAGCGCGTCGCGCTGGGCAAGATCGCCGAGTTCCAGCCGATACCGACCGGTTTCACGCCTCTCGACAAGACGATCGGTGGTGGCCTGCGCCCCGGTGAGCTGGTGCTCCTGGGCGGTGCGCAGGGCACCGGCAAGACGACGATGGCGCTGCAGATGGCACGCAACATGGCGGCGTCCGGTCAGGCGACGTGCATCTACGTCTGCTTCGAGCATGAGGAGGAATACCTCATCCAGCGCCTGATCGCGATGGAGTCGGCGCTCGCGCACCTTCCGCAGAAGACCGGGGCGGTGAAGATCCAGGACGTCAAGAAGGAGGTGCTCCGCAGCTACGCCAGCTCGGCGGAGACCGGGAGCCGCCCCAAGCTGGGTGCCAACCCACGTCTGCGCCCCTCCCTCGAGCGCATCGCACGTTACGGGAGCAACCTGCTGCTGCTGCGCGGCACCGCCATGCACAGCACCATCGACAATCTGCGCGAGCTGATCGCCGAGCACCGCCAGTCAGATGAGCGGCGGGTCGTGCTGTTCGTCGACTACCTTCAGAAGGTGCCCGTCATCCCGGAGCCGGCCGACGAGGCCGAGAAGGTGACGCGCATCGTGGGCGGCCTCAAGGACATCGCCCTCGGGCAGGAGGTGCCGGTGGTGGTCATCGTCGCGGCAGACCGCGAGGGGCTGAAGGCGACGCGGCTGCGGAACCATCACCTTCGCGGGTCGAGCGCCATCAACTACGAGAGCGACATCATCCTGATCCTCAACGAGAAGTATCAGATCGTCGCCAAGGTCAACATCGAGTTCAACCCGTACCAGGCCCAGCGTTACCGCGACTGGGCGGTGGTGACCGTCGAGAAGAATCGCGGCGGCCAGGACAACGTCGACCTGGAGTACGAGAAGCTCTTCGAGTACAGCTGCTTTGACCCGAGCGGCCGAGCCACCGCCGAGAAGCTCATCGAGGAACGGCTCTACAACGACTAGTCCCGCGGGCGATCTCGGAGGCATCGGTTCGCGCCGCCGGGCTCACCGCATCCCCATCCGCCCCAGGATCTGGTAGATCTCGGTCCGATACCCGATTCCCACCGCCGTCCGGCTCAGCCAGCGCAGGTAGTCCGGATCCTGACGGGCGAGGTCCCGCAGCGTCCAGCCCGCATAGCGGCCGAACGTCAGGCGCGTGCCCGCCGCTGGCGAGCGCGGCGGAGGGGGCACGACGGCGCGGCCCGCGACCGCGGAGGTCCCGGAGCCGACCGAGCTCCCGATGTCCCCGGGCGCTCGCCGGATGTCCCCGCGGAGCCGCGCGTAGCTTCGTTGATCTCGGCCATGCGCTGCGCGGCGTAGCCGGACGCGTCCCGGTCCGGGTGATACTTCAGCGCCAGCGCCCGGTAGGCGGCGCGGATCACCTCCGACTCCGCGGCGGCGGTGACCTGCAGCACCTGGTGTGGATCCTTGCTCAACGTCCCTCCAATCCGGACCGCTGCCCGGATCAAGATGACCCTCCGACATGCGCAGGATCGACGCTGCCAGCCCGGGCTGCCAGTCCCTCGATCGTCCGGCCCTCGGTCTCGCCGCGCGCCCCTCGTGCACCGCACCGCACCGCGTGGAGTCCGGTGCAGTACGCGGCCAGGACCATCGATGTGCCGGATCGTCCGAGGGCGTCGCGGTGCAGCGCGCGGTAGGCTTACCGACCGATGAGCGCGAACCCCGCTGCCGGCCGGCTGCGAGCCGTCTTCCTCGATATCGGCGACACGCTGATGCGACCCAATCCGTCATGGGAGGACGTGTATGCGATCGCCTTCGGCGAGTTCGGCATCGATGTCTCGATCGAAGACCTGCGGGTTGCGCTCCGGCGCGCCTATCACCACGGGGGCTGGGGGTTCGACGAGGGCTTTGAGCCCGACGCGGAGACGAGCTTCCGGCGAACGGTGGAGATCGACCAGATGGCGATCTCGGAGATGGGGATCGGACCGCTGCCGGACGCCTTCTTCCGTCGCCTGGCGGAGCTGTTCCTGGTGACCGGCAACTGGACCGTCTTCCCGGACGTCCCGGCCACGCTCGAGGCACTGCGCGCGCGTGCGCTGAAGATCGGCGCCGTGTCGAACTGGGTCTGGACACTGCCCGATCTCCTGCACTCGCTCGAGCTGGTGAGCCACTTCGACTTCATCACCGCCAGCGCTCGGGTGGGGTTCGAGAAGCCGCACCCGCGCATCTTTCAGCACGCCCTCCAGCAGGCCGGTGTGGCGCCGCACGAGGCGATGCATGTCGGCGATCACATCGACGCCGACGTCGAGGGCGCCCGCGCGATCGGTATCGCGCCGGTCCTGATCGACCGGAACGGACGACACCAGCACGCGCCGCCCGGTGTACCCCTGATCCGCTCGCTGGCCGAGCTCCTGCCGCTCGTCGATGCCCGACTCGCCGGGGAGTCCGCGGCCTGAACGCCGGGGCGCCCGCCGCTCCCGGCGCCGAGCGCTGGCGCCTCTTCGTGGCGGTGCCGATCTCCCCCGAGCTGCGGCGGGCGCTGGCGCGCGCGGTCGATACCCTGCGCGGCACGCCAGATCTCGGGACACTGCGCTGGACCGCGGTCGAGAGCTGGCACCTCACGCTGGCGTTCCTCGGCCCGACTCCGCCCGATGCGGTGCCGGAGATTGCCGCGCAACTCGCCGGCGTTGCCGGCCGCCACGCGCCGTTCTGGGCATCTGCCGGCGGGCTCGGAGCGTTTCCCGTGCCCAGCCGGGCACGGGTCCTGTGGCTCGGCGTGTGCGATCCCGATGGGCGGCTTGCAGGTCTGGCTACAGACGTCGGCGATGCGCTCGGTCTGGGGCGGACGAGCGAGTTTCGCGCGCATCTGACCCTCGCTCGGGCGTCGGCGCACGGCTCGTTCAGGCTGCCACGCGGCTGGAGCTGGTCGGGGATTCCTGCGGCGCTGCGTGGGAAGCCTGCCGCGGCGCGCCTCGACGTGGATACCATGGTGCTGATGCGAAGCCACCTCGGCCGCGGGACGCCGCACTACGAGCCGCTCGAAAACTTCCCGCTCGGGGCTGCGCCCTGGGTGACAGGCCGTGGCTGAGCCGCGGTCCGCCACGCGGACGCCGCACGTGGCGGTGATCGGCGACGGCGACCCGCATGGTCCGGAAGCGGGCCGCCTGCTGGAGTGGGCGGAGGAGGTCGGTCATCTGCTCGGGCGTGCCGGCGCAACGGTGATCACCGGGGGCCTGGCCGGCGTGATGGAAGCCGCCAGCCGCGGCGCGGCGAACGCAGGCGGGTTGACCGTGGGCATCCTCCCCGGCTCGGATCCCGCGGAGGCGAATCCATACGTTCGCGTGCCGATTGCCACCGGTCTCGGGGTCGCGCGCAACCTCGTGGTGGTGACCGCTGCGGACGCCGTGCTGGCGGTCGGCGGCCGGTACGGGACCCTCTCGGAGATCGGGCTCGCGCTCCGGATGGGCCGCCATGTGGTGGCGCTCTCCTCGTGGCGGCTGGAGTCCAGCGAACGGCTCAACGGTCCCCAGGTTCATCGCGCGCGCACCCCGCGGGAAGCCGGCGAGATGGTACTCCAGCTCGCGCGCCGCGGCGCCGCGCTGCCGGCCTAGGCAGCCGGCGCAGCCACACGCGCGGCTCAGCCCGGATCGCGCATGCCCGAGCAGGTGCTGGTAATCCCGCGCGCGACCGTCCCCGGGGGCTGCTCGTTCCTTGGCATCCGCCCCGCCTCGGAAGGCGACCTCGATCGGCTGCGGCTCTCGTTGCGCAGTCACGGGCGCTTCGTGGCGCGCACTGCCGCAGAGCAGGATGCCGCATACAAGCAACTGATCCCGTACGTGGTGGTGCGCGACGGCGCCGCCATCTTCCTCATGGAGCGGACCGAGGCCGGCGGCGATCCACGCCTGCACCGCAAGGCGAGCATCGGGGTCGGCGGCCACGTCAATCCGGTCGATGCCGGCGACGACCCGCTGGCGTCCGCGCTGCGACGAGAGTGGGTGGAGGAGCTGCACGTTGACTGGGAGCCTGACTTCACCCTGATCGGCGTGCTGAACGACGACACCGACCCGGTGGGCGCCGTTCACCTCGGCATCGTCTTCGTGGTCGACGCCGCCGGGCGACCGGTTGCGGTCCGCGAGCACGCCAAGCTGAGCGGTCGGTTCGTGACCACCGAGGAGCTGCGCGCCGCGTGGGACCGCCTCGAGAGCTGGTCGCGCCTGGTCGCGGCCTCGCTCCTGGGCTGAAGCGGCGCCGCGCTGTCGCGGGCCTATACTCGATCGATGGCGCCACTGCGGCGGATGCTGGCGATCTCGGCGCTGGCGCTCGCCCTCGCCGCGGTCGCCTCGCCGGGTCGCGCCGCCGGCGACCACCTCGTACGGCTGCATCTCGACGGCGAGATCGACCCGGTCAGTGCCGGGTACGTCGAGGCTGGCCTGTCGTCCGCTGCCGACGGCGGTGCCGCGGCCGTGGTCCTGGAGATCGACTCTCCAGGCGGCGACCTGGCGAGCATGGACCGCATCATCAAAGCCATCCTCGGCAGCAGGCTGCCGGTGCTGACCTACGTCGCTCCGGGCGGAGCGCGCGCCGGGTCGGCCGCAACGTTCGTGACCCTCGCCGCCGACGTGGCGGCGATGGCCCCCAACACGAACATCGGCGCTGCATCGGTGGTGAGCAGCACCGGCCAGGATCTTCCGCCAACCCTGGCGCGCAAGGTCACCAACGATGCCGTGGCGCGCATCCGGGACCTCGCGCAGTCGCACGCCCGCAACGCCGACTGGGCAGAGTCTGCGGTTCGCAACGCGGCGAGCATCGGCGTTGCCCAGGCGGTCGGGATGACGCCGCCGGTCGTCGACCTCGAGGCGCCTGACCTCGCCGCACTGCTGGCGGCGGTTGACACTGGACATCGGGCCGATGGGCATCTCTACCGCCACAATGGGGCGGCGCTCCCGAGGCTCGGCGGGCTGCCGGTGCAGGAGTCCGAGATGAACCTCGGCCAGCGACTGCTGGAGCTGCTCGGGGACCCGAACATCGTCTTCGTGCTGTTCACGCTCGGCTTCTTCGGCATCGTCGCGGAGTTCTTCCACCCGAACTTCTTCACCGGCACGCTCGGCGCGGTGGCGATCGTTCTCGCCTGGGTCGGATCCAACTCCCTGCCGCTGAATGTCGGGGGCCTGCTGCTGATCGGGCTCGGGATCGGCCTGTTCATCCTCGAGCTGCATGTCACCAGCTTTGGGCTGCTCACGATTGGTGGGGTCGTCAGCTTCGTGTTCGGCGCCTTCGCGCTCTTCAACGGAGTCGACCTCAACCGACCGGTCGAGGTCCACGTCAGCCCGATCATAGTCGGGGTGGTGATCGTCTTCGTGCTCGTCTACCTGTGGACCGTGATGCGCGGGGTGATCGTCACCCGTCGCCGTCCCGCGGGCGCCCTTCCGATCGCCGCCGTGATGGGCACCATCGGGCAGGCCCGGACGCTGATTGCCCCGAGTGGGATCGCCTATGCTGGCGGAGAGACGTGGTCCGCCCGCAGCCGCAGCGGCGAGATTCGGCCCGGTAGCCCACTGCGCGTCGTCGGAGCCGTGGGTCTCGAGCTCATTGTGGAAGCGGCGCCCGATGCGAGCGCATCGGAGAGCGCCCCAAAGGAGGAGTAAGGCCCATGCAGCCGATCACGCTCGCGGTCATCGCCATCGTGGTGGTCATCGCGCTCTTCCTCGCGTTCTCGATCGTGAAGGTGGTGCGCGAGTACGAGCGGCTGGTCGTCTTCTTCCTGGGGCGCATCCAGGGGGCCAAGGGACCGGGCCTGGTGCTCCTCATCCCGATCGTGCAGCAGGCGGTGAAGGTCGACCTTCGCGAGCGCTTCCTGGAGGTGCCGCAGCAGACCTGCATCACCAAGGACAACGCACCGATCAGCATCGACTTCCTGGTCTACTCGAAGGTCTTCGACCCCGCGGTGACGGTGACCGCGGTGACCGATTTCACCGGCGCGTCGCAGGCCCTGGCCGCGACCACGCTGCGCGCCGTGATCGGTGACATCCCGCTCGACGATGTGCTCGCCAAGCGCGAGGAGATCAACACCGTGCTGCGCACCAAGCTCGATGAGGTGACGCACCGATGGGGCGTCAAGATCACCAACGTCGAGATCCGGGAGATCATTCCGCCTCGGGATATCCAGGAGGCGATGAATCGGCAGATGAGCGCCGAGCGCAACCGCCGGGCGGTGATCACCGAGTCGGAGGGGACGCGGCAGGCGACGATCAACGTGGCCGAGGGCGACAAGCAGAGCGCCATCCTGCGGGCGGAGGGCGAGCGACAGGCGCAGGTGCTCCGGGCGGAGGGCTTCAGCAACGCACTGCGCACCATCTTTGGCGCCGCCGCGGGGATCGACGAGAAGACGATGGCGCTCCAGTACCTCGAGGCGCTCAAGGCGCTCGCCGCCGGACCGTCCACCAAATGGATCGTGCCGATGGAGCTGGCGGAGTTGACGCGACCGGTCGCCGCGGCGATGCGCAGCGCCCGGGGCGGACAGGAAGGCGGAGACGCCCCGGGCAGCCAGGCGGACGTGCGCGGCTGAGCTGCCGCGCCGCACGATGAGGCAAGGGGGAGTCCACGGCCGCTGGCTTGGTCTCGCTGGCGTGGTGACGGTCGGCGCCGTGCTGACCGCCTATCTGGGGTACGTCGCGGTCCTCGGATCGCGTCGGCTGATGCACCCCGGCCATCGGCCCTTCGAGCCGGTCGAGGGCCTGCCCGCCAGTCCTGCAGACCTGGGCCTGGCGTTCGAGAACGTCTCGTTTCGTACCGGTGACGGACTCTCGCTGACGGGGTGGCTGATCCCCGCCGGGCAGCCGACGCGCGCCGCGGTGGTGGTGCTGCACGGCTTCACCGGCCACCGGATGGGCGAGCTGGCCGCCTATGTCCCATGGCTGCAGCCGCGCTACAACGTCATGCAGTTCGATTTCCGTGGACACGGCGCGAGCGATCCGGCGCCGATCACCGTCGGGACCAACGAGCGAAGGGACATCGCGGCCGCGGTTGCCTTTCTGCAGGATCGGGAGTTTGGACCGATCGCGCTGCTCGGCCTCTCGATGGGCGGGGCAGCTGCCATCGTGGCGGGGGCGGAGCTGCCGGTCGCGGCGGTGGTGGCCGACGCGTCATTCGCCGAGCTTCGCAATCCGATCGCGAACCGGATGCGGACCGAGGGCTATCCCTTCCCGACACTCGGCGCGCGGGCCATCCTGCTCGCGGCCGCGGTCCGTGCCCGTGCCCGCCTGGTGTCCCCGCTGAGCCGCGTGGCGCGGCTGGCCCCACGCGCACTGCTGCTGATCGCCCCGCGCGACGATCAGCTGATCGACTACACGCAGTCGTTGAAGCTCTTCGCGGCGGCCGGCGAGCCACGGGAGCTGTACGTGGTGGACGGAGCCGAACACGCGGCCGCGCGGTGGGTCGGCGGGGAGGAGTACCAGCGCCGGATCCTGGGGTTCCTCGATCGTCACCTCGGGACGAGCAGCTCGGGAGCTTCGGGACCAGCGACTATAATCGCGCCGATTCCATCTGCCAGGGGTGCTTGATGGCCGCTACCCGCGTCCTCGTCGCCGATGACGATCCCAATATCCAGCGGGTCCTCGCCTTCACGCTCAAGCAGGAAGGCTACGAGGTCCTGGTCGCCTCCGACGGCGCGCAGGCCGTCGCCACCGCGCGAGAATCCCGGCCGGAGCTGATTCTGATGGACGTCGCGATGCCCGTTCTGGACGGGTACGCGGCGACCGAGCAGATCCGTGCCGGCGAAGAGGCCGGTACCCATGTCCCGATCATCCTGCTCAGCTCCGGCGCTGACGCTGCCCAGCGCGTGCGGGGCATTCGGGCTGGTGCGGACGATGAGATCGTCAAGCCCTTCCACCCCAGCGAGCTGATCGCGCGGATCCGGGCGCTCGTGGCGCGCTCCGGGGATGTCGCGGGCCCGCCGCAGCCGGAACGAGCGACGTTCGGGCGGCTGTGCCTCTTCTACGGCGCCAAGGGTGGAGTGGGGACGACCACGATCGCGATCAACACCGGGATCGCGCTGGCGCGCGACCTGAAGCGCCGCGTCGGGCTGATCGACGCCAACCTCCAGTTCGGCGACCACCGGGTCTTCCTCGACCTCGGCCTCGAGAGCGCCTCGATCGTCAACGCCATGAGCGAGGTGGACCTGGATCTCGACCTGCTCCGCAAGCTGATGGTGGCCCATCGCTCGGGCCTCGCGCTGCTGTTGGCTCCGACCTCGCCAGAATCGGCGGACATCGTGATGGAGCGCCAGCGGGCGCAGCCCGACTCGCTGTCGCGGCTCCTCAGCCTGTGCCGCAGCGCCTACGACTACACGCTGGTTGACATGGCCAAGGCGATCGATGACCTCAACCTGCAGCTCTTCGACGAAGCCGATGTGATCTTCGTGGTGTTGAATGCCGATCTCAGTTGCCTCAAGAACGTGCAGCTCGTGCTGCGCACCATGGACAACCTGGGCTATGAGCGATCGAAGGTGCAGCTCGTGCTCAATCGGTCCAATGCGTATACGGGCATCAACATCAAGAACGCCGAGTCAGTCCTCGGACGCAAGATCGACCACCAGGTGATCAACGAGTACCGCGCGGCGATCGGCGCGCTCAATTCCGGCGAGCCATTCATGTCGAGCCGTCCCGACGGTCCGCTGGGCAAGAGCGTCACCGAGTTCGCGCGGGCCCTGGACGCCGAGCTGGCAGCAGAGACCGCGGCTGCCGGCGCATGAGCCGTGGAGGCTCCGAAGACCGACGTTCTCGCGGCAGGCTAAGGCTCGCGTAACAGCCCGATAAGGATCCCTCCCTAGGCTCGGCAGGGCCGGTCGCCGCTGGAGTTTGGGAGGCGAGCAGGCGGCCGACCGGCGCCTCTTCCCATCTGCGCCCGCCCTCCCGCCGGAGATCCCATGCTCGCGGAGACGCTCAGCGCATCCATTCTGGGTGTCGACGGCGCGCTGGTTCGCGTGGAGGTCGATGTCGCCTTTGGGCTGCCCGGGCTGACGATCGTCGGGCTTGCCGGCAGCGCGGTGCAGGAAGCGCGCGAGCGGGTCAGGAGCGCCATCCGGAACAGCGGCTTCGAGGTTCCGGCGCGTCGCATCACCGTCAACCTCGCTCCGGCAGACCTGCGAAAAGACGGCACCAGCTACGACGTCGCCATCGCGGTCGCGATCCTCGCCGCGTCAGGTCAGCTCAAGCGCGCTCCGAGCGGGGTGGGGCTCCTGGGGGAGCTGGCACTCGACGGCGCCATCCGGCCGGTGGCGGGCGGCATTGCGCTGGCGGCCGCCCTCCACGACGCCGGCGTCGGGGAGGTGATCGTCGCCCCCGAGAATGTCGCGGAGGCGCAGTGCGTCACGGGTCTGTGCGTGCGCCGCGCGGCACGCCTGGCTGACGTCGTCGCCCATTTCTCCGGGGTGCGCACACTGGCTCCCGCCGGGCCGCAGCCGGAGCGTCCCGCCCGGCGCCTGGACGCCGGAGTGGACCTCGCCGATGTGATTGGCCAGACGATGGCTCGTCGGGCGCTGGAGATCGCGCTGGCAGGGCGTCACAACCTCGCCCTGTGTGGTCCGCCGGGGGTGGGCAAGACGATGCTGCTGCGCGCCGCCCCCTCACTGTTGCCGATGCTCGACGACGTCGAGGCGATCGAAGTCAGCCGGATCTACTCAGTGGCGGGTCTGGTCGATCGACGCGCGCCGCTGCTCCGCTCGCGTCCGTACCGCGCGCCGCATCACACGGTCTCGACACAGGCGCTGGTCGGTGGGGGACCCCGGCTGCGGCCGGGTGAGGCTTCGCTCGCCCACCGAGGCGTCTTGTTTCTGGATGAGGCGCTGCAGTTCCGCTCGGACGCGCTCGACGCGCTGCGCGAGCCGCTCGAGGCAGGCTCGGTGGCCATCGCGCGGGTCGACGGCGCCGTACGGATGCCGGCCCGCTTCACGCTGCTGACCGCATTCAATCCGTGTCCGTGCGGGTGGCTCGGCGCGGCCTCGGGCGCGTGCCGCTGCGACCCGCAGGTGGCCCGTCGCTATGCCGCCAAGCTGTCGGGACCGCTGAGAGATCGCCTCGACCTGTGGGTCACGATGGCTGAGCCGCGATGGACCCATGTGCGGCATCGGGACGCGCGCGAGACGAGCGTCACGGTTGGCGAACGAATCCGGGCGGCCTGGCAGCGGCAGCACTCGCGGCAGCAGGCTTCGAATGCTGAGCTCGCCGCCGCAGACCTATCGGCCCGGCTCGGCTTTTCGCCCGGGCTGCTGGGCGCACTCGAGCAGCGCGGCCGTCGCTTCCGGCTGTCGCCGCGCCGCCTGCATCGGACGGCCTGGATCGCTCGCACGATTGCTGACCTGTCCGGCGCTTCGCAGGTCGATGTGGCGCATCTCGACGAGGCGCTGCACTACCGTCCCGAGGCGGCCTCATGATCGGCGTCGGACCGCCGGAGCGTGATGGTGCCCACGCCGAGCGCGTGCCGCCGGCCGGCGCCGGCACACAACCACCGCTCTTCGCAGACGAACGCGGCCGGGGAGCATGGGGACAGGTCGAGTTGTCCGGGATCGACTCGGCGCGGGAGCGCCCATTCTGGGTCGCGCTGGCGCTGATTCCCGGCGTCGGCCAGGTCGGTTTCGCGCGACTGCTGGCGCGATACGGAAGCGCATCGGCCGCCTGGAGCGCTGGACAGGAGTCGCTTCGCCACCTGCCGCGCGTCCCCGATGATGCGCCCCTGGCGCTTCAGCGGCTTCAACGCGAAGGCGCCGCTGCGGTGGCTGACCGTGTGGCACGAGCCGCAACCAGGAGTGGGATCCGCATCGTGCTGGCCGTTGACGACTCCTACCCCGCAGCGCTCGCTCGGCTCGATCCGCGGCCGCCGGTGCTCTACGTCGCCGGTGACCTCGAGGCGCTCGACGCCATCGCCGTGGCGGTCGTCGGCACCCGCCGGCCGAGCGGCTACGGACGGGCGATGGCGATCGAGATCGCCGACGAGCTGGCCAGGGCGGGCGTCACCGTGGCATCCGGCCTCGCTCTCGGCATCGACGGAGAGGCGCACCAGGCTGCCCTCGCCGCCGGTGGCCGGAGCGTTGCCATCCTGCCGTCGCCCATCGACCGGATCTACCCACCCCGGCATCGCTCGCTGGCGGCCCGCCTCGTCGCGGACGGTGGAGCGTTGCTGACCGAGCTCGCTCCGGGTCAACCGGCCTCCCGCCCGGACTTCGCGCGCAGGAATCGGATCATTGCCGGGCTGTCGGAGGCGGTGGTGGTCGTCGAGGCGCCCGATCGTTCCGGCGCGCTGCTGACCGCGCAGGCTGCGCTGGACTACGGCAAGGAGGTGTACGCCGTGCCGGGACCGATCGACAGCCAGACCTCTCGCGGCTGCAACCGGCTGATTGCCGATCACGCCGCGTCGATCGTCACGTCGGCGGTGTCGCTGCTGAACCAGGTCGGCGGCCGGCGGGGAGCGGCTGCGCCGCTATCGGTGCGCAGCCTCTCGGACGCGGAGGGATTGATCCTCGCCCGCCTTCTGTCGCGCAGCGCGTCGATCGAGGAGCTGCTGGTCAGCACGCGGCTGCCTTCCGGCACGCTGGCCAGCGGTCTGACCCTGCTCGAGGCGCGCGGCCTGGTGACCTCGTACTCCGGCGCGACCTTCCATCCCACGCTTGCTGCCCGGCGCATCGGTCAGCGGCCCGGCCGCCGATGTGCGCGTATGGAATGAGCTGCCTATACTGGCCGGGCCCATCAACGACGTCGACCCGGAAGGCCGGGGTCGACGCACCCCGCAGGAGCCTTGTCTATTGCGTTCGATCCGAAACATCCGCGCGGCGACCGCCGCCCTCTTCCACCCTCACCTCTCCCGCACCGCCCCCCGCCATCCGGTCATCACCCGCGTCGCCATCGCGGGGCTGGCGCTCGCTATCGTCTTCAGCCTCTCGCGCCAGGGCGTCAGCCAGGCAGGTCTGACCCCGATTCGGACGGCACCGCCCTCGATCCTTCCGCAGAACGTCGGCATTGCGCTGGCCACCAATCGGCCGGTCCTGTTGCGATTCGATGCGCCGATGGATCGCGGTTCGGTCGAGGCCGCGACGACCGTCCTGCCAGAGGTGCCGGTCAGCTTCCGATGGAGTGCCGACCATCGATCGGTCCTGTTGACGGCGCGGCGCCACTGGCTCGCCGATGAGCGGTACGTGGTGCTCGTCGGCGGGCAGGCGAGCCGTTCGGACGGATCCCGCCTCGAGGCGCCGCTGCGGTTCAGCTTCACAACCCAGACGGCCCCTGTGGTCGACAGCTTCAGAGTGCGGCTGGCGAACGCCGATGCGGATCCCGCCCGCCGCCCACGGGCGCTACTGCGCGTCCCGGAGGGCGGCCCAACCAAGGCTGAGGCGGCCCCGCCGCGCACTACGGCCGCGGACGTGAGTGCCGCCACGCAGGTCACGATCGGATTCAGCGCCGCGATGGACCAGTCCGACGTCGAGCACAACCTCACCGTGGCGCCCGCGATCCGAGGCACCGTGGTCTGGAGGGGCACGACTCTGGTATTCGCACCGACCCAGCGGTTGCGTCCCAACGTGCGGTACACGATCGGCGTCGCCGGAGCCCACGATGCGCTCGGCAATCCGATCGGCGGGGATGACACGTTCTCATTCACCACTCGGGCGAGGGCGCAGGTGGTCAAGGCGACCCCGGCGGTCAACGCGGCCAACGTGACGTCTGGCCGCGTTGAGCTGTGGTTCAGCCAGTCGATGGACGCCAGGGCAACGGGGCGGGCATTCCGCCTCATCGACCTGACCAGCGGCGCAACGGTGCCGGGCAGCATGCGGTGGGCCGCTGAGGCCAGCCAGCTCCGCTACCAGCCCGCTCCGTTGGCCCTCGGCCATCGGTACGAGGTCCGACTCGGGACCGGTGCCAGCGACGCGGATGGCAACCCGATCAGCCTCTCGTACCGCTTCTCCACGGCGGATCCGGCGGTCAGCGTGCCGTCGGCGGCCGCGGTGACGCCAGCCACCGGCGCGGTGCCTGCGGCCCGGCCGCGGCCCGCACCGGTCCCGGCGCCCGCGGCATCGGGAAGCCTGCTGCAGTACGCGCTGAACCAGATCAATGCCTCGCGCGCGGCCTACGGCTTCGCTCCGGTGGTTCTCGATCCGGCAGTCACGGCAGTGGCCAGCGCCCACGCCTGGGACCAGCTGCGGAACGGCTACTTCAGCCACGTCTCGCCGAATGGGATGACGTATCGCGACAGGTTGCTGGCAGGCGGAGTCCGATTCTCCGCGGCGGGCGAGAACCAGTGCTATTACGTCGGCATCGGTCCGACGGCAACCCTGAGCTGGTGCCATGCGCAGTTCATGGCGGAGCCCTTCCCGGGCCTGTTCAACCACATCGCCAACGTGCTCGACGGCCGGTTCCGCCGCGTCGGAGTCGGGATTGCCACCGACGGACAGCGCGTGATCATCACCTGGGACTACGTGAACTGACCCCCGACGGGCCCAGCCAGACGCCACACGGGAGGCGCCGGTGGCCGGTGCTACACTCCCTGACCGATGCCACGCAAGAGCTCGTCTGGCGGCGATCTGGTGATCGTCGAGTCGCCCGCGAAGGCGAAGACCATCGAACGTTACCTGGGGCCGGGCTATACCGTCATGGCCTCATTCGGCCACGTCCGGGACCTCCCCCAGCGGGGCCTCGGGGTGGACGTGGACGGCGACTTCGCGCCGCGCTACGAGCCGCTCAAGGAGCGACGGCGGGAGCTCGAGCGCCTGACCCACGAGGCCGGGCGCGCCGCTCAGGTGTGGCTCGCCACTGACCTCGACCGCGAGGGGGAGTCGATCGCCTGGCACATCGCCGAGTATGCGCAGCTGCCCCAGGACCGGATCCGGCGGGTGACCTTCAGCGAGATCACCAAGCCGGCGATCGAGGAGGCGTTCGCGCATCCGCGGCAACTCAACCTGGACCTCGTGAACGCGCAGCAGGCGCGGCGGATCATCGACCGGCTGGTCGGCTACAAGCTCAGCCCGCTCGTTTCGAGCAAGGTGCGACGCGGCCTCTCGGCGGGGAGGGTGCAGAGCGTTGCGGTCCGCCTGGTGGTCGACCGCGAGCGGGAGGTCCAGGCCTTCCGTGCGGAGGAGTACTGGACCCTCACGGCGCGGCTGTCGCGCCGGGACGGGGAGGCGACATTCGGTGCCGACCTGACTCGTATCGACGGCGAGAAGGCGCGGATCAGCTCGGAGGACGAGGCCCGGGAGCACGAGTCGGCGCTGCGCACGGCGGAGTTCCGGGTGGCGAAGGTGTCACGCACCCAGCGTCGCAGAAACGCTCCGGCACCCTTCACCACCAGCACGCTGCAGCAGGAGGCATCACGCAAGCTCGGGTTCGGCGCGCGGCGGACGATGAGCGTTGCCCAACGACTGTATGAGGGGGTCGCGCTGCCCGACGGTCAGGCGGGCCTGATCACCTACATGCGCACCGACTCCGTGTCGCTCTCGAGTGGGGCGGTGGCGGAGGCACGAGCCCTGATCGGCGAGCGCTTCGGGCCTGAGTTCGTTCCACGCCGGCCGAATGTGTACCGCACCACCAGTCGGGGTGCGCAGGAAGCCCACGAGGCGATCCGACCCAGCAGCTTGGGTCGCACGCCCGAATCGGTGAAACCCTACCTCAAGCCGGAGGAGCACCGGTTGTACGAGCTGATCTGGAAGCGGGCGGTGGCAAGCCAGATGGCGCCCGCCGTCTTCGACCAGGTCGCCGTCGACATTGGCGCCGGGCGCTACACACTGCACTCCGGCGCCAGCAAGCGGGTCTTCGACGGCTACCAGGCGGTGTACGTGGAGGGGCGCGACGACGAGGAGGAAGAGCGGCTGACGGTCCTTCCGGAGCTGACCGATGGCGAGCAGCTCGCGCTGCGCGCTCTGGAGGCGGAGCAGCATTTCACCCAACCGCCCCCGCGATACACCGAGGCGACGCTCATCAAGGCGCTCGAGGAGCATGGGATCGGTCGTCCGTCCACGTACGCGCCGACCATCGACACGATTCGGCAGCGAGGCTACGTGACGATCGCCGACCGGCGACTGACCCCCACCGAAGCCGCCACGCGCGTCACTGACCTGCTGGTCGAGCATTTCTCCGAGGTGGTCGACCTCGAGTTCACCGCGCGCATGGAGGAGCGGCTCGACGATGTCGCGCGGGGGCATCGAGAATGGGTCCCGATGGTCCGGGACTTCTACACGCCGTTCATCGCCAAGGTCACCGAGGGACGCGAGAAGATCGCCAAGCAGGTCGAAGTGACCGACATCCCGTGCCCGATCTCGGGGCATCCGCTTGTGAAGCGATTCGGGCGCAACGGCTGGTTTCTCGGCTGCAGCGACTACCCCGCGTGCACGTACACCCAGCCGCTCCCCGGCGAGGAGGCCGACCTTCCGGAGCTGCCCGGCGTCGGGGAGGCCTGCCCGGAGTGTGGCCAGGGCCACCTGGCCGCCAAACGCGGACGCTTCGGTGCGTTCGTGGCCTGCGACCGCTATCCGGAGTGTCGGTACGTCAAGAAGGACGCCACCCCGGCGGAGCGCTTCGGCCCATGCCCGCAGTGCGGGACCGGCACCGTGACCACCAAGCGTGCACGTCGCGGGCGCACCTTCTGGGGATGCGATCGCTACCCGGAGTGCGATTACTCGAGCTGGACCAGGCCGGGGAGTGAGCCACGGGCTGGAGCGCGCCGACCCCCGCCGCGGCGCGCCGCGGCCGCGCCCCGTGCCTGACGGCGGCACGACCGCGCCGCCTGCCGCGCGCGCCGCGTTCGCGAGCTTCCTCGGCGCGCTTCGCGCCCGAAACGCGCCCGAGGGCACCGTGCGTGAGTACCAGCGCCACGTCGCCGAATTTCTCGCATTCCTCGATGGACATGGAGTCTCTTGGCTCGCTCCGGATCGCGGCACCCTGCGGGCACACCTCGCCCGCCTGGCTGAGCGCGACCTGTCGGCCTCGACCGTGGGTGGGTCTCTATCGGCGGTGCGCAGCTTCTACCGCTACGCCGCGCGGCAGGGCTGGATCGCCGCCAACCCATTGCTCGGCGTTCGCCGACCGCGGCGCCCCGCCAGGCTGCCGCGCGTCCTCTCCCTCGACGAGGCGCGACAGCTGGTCGAGGCACCGACCAGATTCCCCGCCGGCCAGCAGGACCTGCTGCTCCGAGATGCTGCGCTGCTCGAGATGCTGTACGCGACCGGAATGCGGATCTCCGAGCTCGCGGGGCTGACGATCGACCGCGTCGATCTCGAGCGACGCCGCCTGCGTGTGGTCGGGAAGGGGAGCAAGGAACGCGAGCTCCTCTTCGGCCGGCCGGCCGCCGGCGCCCTCGCCCGCTACCTGCGGCGGCGACCGGCCCTTGCCGTCGGTCGAGCGCGGAGCGCCCGGCTGTTCCTGAACGCCGGCGGGGGGCCGCTGACCGCCCGCGGCGCACGGATGATCGTGGATCGCTGGGTCCGCTACAGCGGCGTGCCGGCAGGCACCTCGCCCCATACCCTTCGCCACTCGTTTGCGACCCACCTTCTCGAAGGTGGCGCCGACCTGCGCAGCGTCCAGCATCTGCTGGGCCACGCCAACCTCGCCACCACCCAGGTCTACACGCACCTCTCCGATGCCACGCTGCGCTCGGCGTACCGAGCCGCGCATCCACGGTCGGGTCGTGCGCGAGCCGCGGGGCGATCCGGGTAGGTGGCGGCCGAAGGACCGCAGGCAACCCCCCTCGAGCGGCCGACACCACCCTCGGCCGGCCGAGTGCTGGTCACCGTCAGCCTGATCATCACCGTCGCGGCGCTGTTGGGACGACTGCTCGGGTGGGTACGGCTGGTGGTCATCGGCTCGCAGTTCGGCGCAAGCCGCGAACTGGACGCCTACTTCGCCGCATTTCGCATCCCGGACGCGATCTTTCAGCTGGTGGTCGCGGGCGCGCTGGCCTCGGCGCTGATCCCGGTCTTCACCGCCTATCGGGCCCGCGACCAGGAGCGGGAGGCGTGGCGGTTGGCGAGCAGCGTGATGAACCTGGTGGTCATCGTGCTTGCCGCGGCGAGCCTGCTGATGGCGATCTTCGCGCCGCTGATCGTGCCGATCGTGACGCCCGGGTTCGACGTGCCGACCACCGAGCTGACGGTTCGCATGACGCGGGTCATGCTCCTCTCGCCGGTGTTCATCGGGATGGGCGCGGTGGTGAGCGGCATCCTCAACAGCTACGAACGCTTCACGATCCCCGCGCTCGCTCCGCTGGTCTACAACGCGGTGATCATCGCCGCGGCCGTGTTCCTGGTGCCGTATCTGGGGGTCGAGGGCCTGGCGGTCGGCGTGGCGGTCGCCTCGCTCGCCCATCTGCTGGTGCAGCTGCCCGATCTCGCCGCGGTCGGCCAGCGCTATGACCTGACGATCGGCCTTTCGCATCCTGGGGTGCGGCGCGTTGCGTGGCTGATGGGGCCCCGCACGCTCGGGCTTGCCGCCGGGCAGCTCAACTTCATCGTCAGCACCGTGCTCGCCTCCGGGCTGCAGGAAGGCAGCATCACCGCCTACAACTACGCATTCCAGCTGAGCCAGATTCCGGTCGGCGTCATCGGGGTCAGCATCGCCATCGCGCTCTTCCCGGGGCTCTCGCGCGACGCCGCGCTCGGCAACGTCGGCGAGATCCGCCGCCAGGTGTCGGGGAGCATGCGGCTCCTCCTCTTCGTGGCCGCTCCGCTGACCGCGATCATGGTCGTGCTGCGGGAGCCGCTGACCGCGGTGTTCTTCCAGTACGGGCTGTTCAGCGCCACCTCCGCCGCGCGGACCGCGGATGCGCTCGCCTTCTTCAGTCTGGCCCTCGGCGCTCACATCGTGGTGCATGTCGTGACGCGCGCGTTCTACGCGATGCAGGACACCAAGATTCCGGTGCTCTGGGCGTTCGTGGCGGTGGTGATCAACGTTCCGCTCATGGTCTGGCTCGTCGGACCGATGGGCATCGACGGCCTGGCCCTCGCGCTCTCGATCAGCGCCACGCTCGAGGTGCTCGGGCTGATCTGGTCGCTCCGTCGACGGATCGAGTCGGTCGACGGCGCCCGGATCGCAACCTCTGCGCTGCGGTCGGGGATCGCGGCGCTGGCAGCCGCGCTGGTGATGCTCGGCGGTATCACTCTCGCGGACGCCTGGCTGCGCTCGGTCGCCGACAACGCGATCGGCCGCCTCGCCCTGCTCCTCAGCCTCTCGACGCTGGGGATCGCGATCTTTGTGGTGGTGGCCGGCGCGCTGCACTCTCCGGAGCTGCTCCAGCTGCGCGGGTATCTGCTGCAGCGTGTCCGACGGTCGCCGCGTTGACCGTCCGCCCCGCCCTCGACTCGGACCGCGATGCCTGGCAGGGGCATCTGGCGACGAGTCCTGCCGGCGACTTCCTTCATGACTGGGGCTGGGGTGCGGTCGCCGCCCTGGACGGGGAGCCGCAGCGTCGCTACGTACTCGAGGACGAGGGCCGGGTGGTCGCCATCGCCGCGGCGCAGGTGCGCCGGCTGCCCGGTGGCCGCACGTTCTGGTACGTGCCCCACGGACCGGTCCTCGACTACGACCATCCACGTGCCGCGGAGTGGGTGACCGAGATGCTCGGAGCGCTCGTATCGGCGGGCACCGCACAGCGGGCGATCGCCATCAGGCTGGAGCCGCGGGTCGAGGCCGGGAGCGGCCGTGCAGCGGCATTCCGCGGCCACCGGCTGCGGCGAAGGCCCTCGGTGCAGGTTGGGCAGACGCGGGTCGTGTCGCTCGGCGACGACCAGGCCCTCCTCGCCGGCTTCGACCGCGACACGCGGTATGCGGTCCGCCGTGCCGAGCGGGAGGGTGTGGAGGTGACGTCGACCGACGACCCTGGTGACCGGGAGGCCGTCGATGAGCTGTACCGATTGGTCGGCGAGACCCAGCGCCGCGCCGGCTTCCCGATGCCTCGCCTGGACCGCTATCGCGTGGCGTGGCAGGCGCTCGCCGGCGAAGGGCGGGCCGCCATCTTCGAGGCGCGGCGGAGCGGGGAGCTGGTCGCCTCGGCAATGCTCGTCATCGAGGGACATCGGTCCTACTATCTCTTTTCCGGATCCCGTCGCGAGCAGCCGGGCGAGCCCAAACGCTACGCGAGCTACGCGCTCCAGTGGGCGATGCTGCGCTACGCGCGCGAGCACGGCGCACGGGAGCACGACCTGTGGGGAGTCGCCCCTCCTGGTGCCGGGCCCGAACATCCGTGGCATGGAGTCGGGCTGTTCAAGAAGGGATTCGGAGGCCGCGAAGTGGTCTGGGCGGGCAGCTTTGAGCTGGTGCTGGAGCCGAGTGTCTATCGCCTCCGCGAGGCGGTAGCGGTGCTCCGGGGCTGGGCGCGCCGGGGCGCCGCCGCCGTTCCGCCATCCGTCCGACGCATCGGGCGGGGGAGAACCGCGTGACGCAGCGCCGGATGGGCCTCGGAGAGCTGACCGACGTCATCGCGCCCGAGCGCGTGGTCGGCATGCCGGTCGGCGAGGTGAGCGGCCTTGGCTACGACTCGCGGTCGGTGACGCCTGGCTCGGTCTTCTTCGCCGTGCCGGGAGTGCACGTCGACGGGCATCGGTTTGTGTCGCAGGCGGCGGCCCGGGGAGCGCTGGCCGTCGTCGCGGAGCGCGAGACGGCGGGGATCGACGTCCCGCAGCTGATCGTCGATCGCACTCGGCGGGCCCTGGCTGACGCGGCGGACGCGTGGTATGGACGGCCGTCGGAGCGGCTCGAGGTGATCGGCGTAACCGGCACCGACGGGAAGACGACCACTAGCCACCTGGCTGCGGCGGTGCTCGCTGCGGCAGGCCGGCGGCCGGGGATGGTGGGCACCGTCGCGCTGCGGATCGGCGACCGGGTGCGGCCCAACCAGGATCGCAACACGACCCCGGAGGCGCTCGAGCTGCAGGCCACCCTGGCGGCCATGGTCGACGCCGGCAATCAGAGCGTGGTCCTCGAGGCGACGTCCCACGGCCTTGCCCTCGACCGGCTCCGCAACTGCCGCTTCGACGTGGGCATCGTCACCACCGTGACCAGCGAGCATCTGGAGTTTCACGGCACGCTGGAGGCGTACCGGTCCGCCAAGGCGCGGCTGATCGACGAGGCGCCGCTGGTGATCCTCAACGCGGACGATGCGGCATTCGCCTATTTCCGCGCCCGCGCCCGAAGCCGGGTCGTGACCTACGGGGTCGAATCCGACGCCGATGTGCGGGCCACCGACCTGCAGCCAACCGCCGACGGCACCGGGTTCCGGGCCAGCGCCGGACGCTGGCAGGGCGTGGTGCGGCTGCGGCTGCCGGGCAGGTTCAACGTCCACAACGCGCTGGCGGCGCTCGCGCTTGCCCATGCCCAGGCGCTCGACCTGGACACGGCGGCCCACGCGCTCGGCGAGGTGGCCGGCGTCCCGGGGCGGATGGAGCGCATCGACGAGGGGCAGCCGTTTGCGGTCATTGTCGACTACGCGCACACCGCGGACTCGCTCGGCAAGGTGCTGCGCATGCTGCGCCCGCTGGCCAGCGGGCGACTGATCGTGGTCTTCGGCTCGGCCGGCGAGCGCGACCGGAGCAAGCGGGCGCCGATGGGTCGGATCGTCGCGGAGCTCGCCGATGCGCTGGTCATCGCCGACGAGGACCCGCGGCTGGAGGATCCGCGCGACATCAACGAGGCGATTGCGGCCGGCGCGCGCGCCGCCGGGGCCGCCGAAGGTGACCGCCTGTGGGTGATCGACGATCGCCGCGCCGCCATCGCCCACGCAGTCGCCATCGCCCGCGCCGGCGACGTGCTGCTCCTCGCAGGCAAGGGCCATGAGCAGTGCATCATCTACGGGACCGAGCGTCGATGGTGGGACGAGCGCGTCGTGGCACGCGAGGCGCTCCGCGTCGCAGGATGGGGGACCGTGAACGATCGGCGGGCCGATGACCGACAGTCCTGACGCAAGTGGTCCGGAGCTTCGCGCCTGGCGCGAGTCCGACCGGGACCGATGGAACCGCTTCGTCGAGCGCGCGCCGTACCACGCCTTCCCCCAGCTGTGGGAGTGGGGCGAGCTGCGGGCCGCCGGCGGGTGGCGCCCCGTCCGGCTCGCGATCGGAGCCGATCGGGAGAGCCCTGTGGCGGGCGTCCAGATCCTCGTCCGGCCGATCCCGCTCTTGGGGTGGCACCTCGGCTACGCGCCGCGTGGGCCGCTGGGAGCGTTCGATGACCCCGCCGTCCGGGACGCGCTGGTGGCCGCGCTGCGCCGCCTCGGCCGGGAGGAGCGCATCGCCACCCTCCGCGCCGATCCCGAGGTAGGCCCGTCCGAGCCGTACGGGGCAGCGCTGCTCGCCGCCCCATGGCGCGCCGCCGACAAGGTGCAGCCGCCGCGCACCCGGGTCGTGGACCTGACCCGCTCCGAAGACGAGCTGCGAAGCCAGATGCGACGCAAGCACCGCCAGTACGTCAACAAGGCGGAGCGCGCCGGGGTGGTGATCGAGCGGATCGAGAACGAGGCAGCGCCGAACCGCGTGGCCGCCGCACTCGCCGACTTCAATCGGATCTACCGCCTGACTGCCGAACGCGCCGGGTTCGTGGCCCGTGCTCCGCACTACTACGAGCGGGTCTGGCGCCTGTTTGCACCGACCGGCCGCTGCCGGCTGTCATTTGCCTCTCTCGGCGGCGAGCGGGTCGCGGCGCTCTTCCACTTCACGTGCGGTGACCGTGCGGTGGAGGCCTACGGCGGCATGACGCCCGCCGGCGCAGCGTCCCGGGCCAACTACCTGCTCAAGTGGGCGGCGATCACCGACCTGCGGCAGCAGGGCCTCACCACCTACGACATGTGGGGCCTGGCGACCGGCGGAATTCGCCAGTTCAAGGAGGGTTTCGGCGGAAGCGAGGTCGAATACGTCGGGGCCCGCGACCTGCCGCTGCGCGCCCCGGTCGACGCCCTGATCCGGGTCGGGCTGCCGGCCTACGCGCTCGCCCAGAGGGCTCGCCTCGGATTGCTGAGACGGACCGGCCCCGCGCAGAGCCCCGACTGACGGCGCGGCGTCTCCCCGGAGTGCCGGGTCGCGGCGGATCGCGTGCTACCATCGGGCTCCCATGAGCCAGCTCGCGCGCCTCCGCGCGGCGCCCGCGGCGGTCGTCCAGCGCATCACCCGCTCGGCAGACGCGGCGTCGCACGTGCTCACCCTGCAGGATCTCGTGGCCGAGGCGCAATCGCATCGGCCATCGATCAACGTCGGGCTCATCGAGCGGGCGTACTCGGTCGCGCTGAGCGCCCACGAAGTCCAGCTGCGGGCCTCCGGCGAGCCGTACATCAGTCATCCGCTGGCGGTCGCCAATGAGCTGGCCGCGCTGCAGATGGACGCCGAGACGATCGCTGCCGGACTGCTCCACGATGTCCCGGAGGACACCGACTTCACGCTTGCCGACATCGAGAAGCGATTCGGGCGCGAAGTGACGCGACTGGTCGACGGGGTCACCAAGCTCTCGAAGTTCGGTTCCGCGCGCTCGATGGAAGAGCAGCAGGCGGAGAACATCCGGAAGATGTTCATGGCCATGGCCGAGGACGTTCGGGTGGTGATCATCAAGCTCGCCGACCGGCTCCACAACATGCGCACGCTCCAGTACCTCCCGCCCGACAAGCAGCAGCGGATCGCGCGTCAGACGATGGAGATCTACGCGCCGCTCGCGCATCGGCTGGGCATCTGGCAGATGAAGTGGGAGCTCGAGGATCTCTCCTTCAAGGTCCTCGAGGCGGACGCCTACCGCAAGCTGGTCGAGATGCTCGCCGACCGGCGCCGGGCGCGGGAGTCGTTCGTGAACCGGTCGATCGGCATCCTGCGCAAGGAGCTCGCCAAGGTCGGCATCGAGGCCGAGATCAGCGGGCGTCCCAAGCACCTGTACAGCATCTACAAGAAGATGGAGCGCAAGGGCGCCGAGTTCAACGAGATCTACGACCTGCACGCGGTCCGCGTGCTCGTCGACCAGGTGAAGGACTGCTACGCCGCGCTGGGCGTGGTGCACTCCATCTGGCGGCCGATCCCCGGCCAGTTCGACGACTACATCGCGATGCCCAAGGCCAACATGTACCAGTCGCTGCACACCGCGGTCATCGGGCCCGACACCAAGCCGCTGGAGGTCCAGATTCGGACGCGCCAGATGCACGAGCTGGCGGAGGCGGGAATCGCCGCGCACTGGCGATACAAGGAGGGGAGCCGAGGCGACCGTCGCTATGACGAGAAGCTCGCCTGGGTGCGGCAACTCATCGACTGGCAGCGCGAGGTGAGCGACGCCACCGAGTTCGTCGAGGGCGTCAAGCTCGACGTCTTCCAGGACCAGGTCTTCGTCTTCACCCCCAAGGGCGACGTCAAGGACATGCCCGCCGGAGCCACGCCGCTCGACTTCGCCTACCGGATCCATACCGATGTCGGCCACCGCTGCATCGGCGCCAAGGTCAACAATCGGCTCGTGCCGCTCGACTACCACCTCCACAACGGCGACATCGTGGAGGTGGTGACCACCAAGGCCGCTCACGGGCCGTCGCGGGACTGGCTGAACATCGTGCGCACCAGCCATGCGCGCGAGAAGATCCGCGCCTGGTTCAAGCGGCAGCAGCGCGACGAGAACATCGCGCAGGGCAAGGATCTGCTCGACCGGGAGCTGCGCCGGCTGGCGCACGAGACGCTGAGCAGCGTCGATGCCGATAAGCTGGCGGAGATCTCGGCCCAGCACCGCTTCCGTGAGCTCGACGATTTCTTTGCCGCGATCGGCTACGGCGCCATCTCACCGGCCTCGGTGGTCAGCAAGCTCGAGATCCACGACGACGTGGCCATCGCGCTGCCCGAGGTGGCCCCGCCGGCCGCGCCGACGACGGTGGGCATTCGGGTCAAGGGCGTGGGCGACCTGCTGGTGCGCTTCGCGAAGTGCTGCTCACCGATCCCCGGCGACGAGATCACCGGCTACGTGACCCGCGGCAAGGGTGTCACCGTCCACCGCGCGAACTGCCCATCGGTCCTCAGCGAGAAGGACATCGAGCGCCTGATCGACGTGGAATGGGACATCGCCGGACAGCAGACCTACCCGATCACGGTTCGCATCGAGGCGCTCGATCGGGCCGGACTGCTGAACGAGGTGACGAACGTGGTCGCCGAGCACAAGGTCAACATCGTGGCCGCCTCGGTCGGCACCCATCCCGATGGCAGCGCCACGATCTCCGCCACCCTCAAGGTGACGTCGCTGCAGCAGCTTTCTCGGGTGCTGTCGCGGATCGAGCGCCTGCGCGATGTCACCTCGGTGACCCGCGACGTTCGCTGACGACCGTCGGCCGCAAGATCGGCCGGGAAACAGAGGGCCGATCCCGCCCTCTGTCATCGCCGCGCTCCTCTACCTCGCCGGCTGACCGACCGCAAGGTGCTGCGGCGCCCCAGGGCGCCGGTACACTGCGCCCGATGACCGATCGACTTGCGGCTCCACGGGGCACGCGCGATCTCCTTCCCGACGAGGGCCCTGCCTGGAGTCGCCTGGAACGGATCGCCGCCGGGCTGTCGGAGCGGTATGCCTTCGAGCGGATCGACACACCGCTCTTTGAACCGGTCGAGCTCTTCGCCCGGGGCCTCGGGGAGTCCTCCGACGCGGTCGAGAAGGAGATGTTCCGCGTGTCCGGAGCGAGGGGCAGCGACGAGGAGCGCGCCGAGTGGGCGCTCAGGCCCGAGCCGACGGCGGGCATCGTCCGGGCGTATCTGGAGCACGGCCTGCAGGTCCGCCCCGGTCCGCTGCGGCTGTGGATGATCGGGCCGATGTTCCGCTACGACCGGCCGCAGGCGGGTCGCTACCGCCAGTTCAGCCAGTGGGACGTCGAGGTCATCGGCGACCCTGGGCCGATGGTCGACGCGGAGGTCATCGAGCTCGCGGGGCGCTTCTACGCCGAGGTCGGACTGCGCAACGTGGTTGCGCACCTCAACTCCATCGGCGACGCCGCGTGCCGACCCGGGTACCGTGCGGCCCTGGTGGGCTACTTCGGTGCGCGGCTCGAGCACCTGACCGACGACTCGCGCCGCCGGCTGGCGGTCAACCCGCTGCGCGTGCTCGACGACAAGCTGCTCGAACCCGAGCTGGCCGCCGGCGCCCCGCGCGCGGTGGACCACCTGTGTGACCGGTGCCGCGCGCACTTCCGCGCGGTGTGCGAGCTGCTCGACCGGCAGGGAATCGCGTATGCCATCGATCACCGCCTGGTGCGCGGCCTCGACTACTACACCCGCACCACTTTCGAGTTCTTCGTCGCCGGACGTGAGGGGCAGCAGCAGGCGCTCGGCGGCGGCGGTCGCTATGACGGGCTGGTCGAGCTGCTCGGCGGGTCGCCGACCCCGGCGATCGGCGTCGGGATCGGCCTCGACCGCACGCTCCTGGCGCTCGCGGACCAGGGCGACACCTCGCTCACCACACGCTCCGCCCTGCTCGCGCTGCTTGGGCGCGAGGGCACCAGCCTGGGAGCCCGGCTCGCGGCGGCCTCCTGGCTGCGGGACGCGGGTCTGGCGGTGCGTGCCGACGGAAGCGAGCGCCGGCTCGGCCGACAGATCGACTCGGCGGCCCGGATCGGCGCCCGGTGGGCGGTGATCCTGCCGGATGATTCGGCCGGGGAGGTGGGCGAGCGGACGGTGGTCGTCCTTCGGGACCTCGTCGCCGGGGAGCAGCAGGAGCTTCGCCTGGCCGACGTCCCCGCAGCCGTCAGCGGCACAGCACAGCAGCCGCCGCGGGCGGTCCCCGGGGTCTGAGCAGGCTCCGATCCTCCCCGTCGGCCGGGTACCATACCGGTCCCATGCCGCTCAGCCAGTCGATGCGCACGCACACCTGCGGCGAGCTGCGTCCTGGGCAGATCGGCCAGCGGGTGCGGCTCGCGGGCTGGGTCCACCGCCGCCGGGATCACGGCCACCTCACCTTCCTCGACGTGCGGGATCGCTACGGCCTGACCCAGGTGGTCACCAGCGCCCAGCAGTCACCCGCCGCCCATGCGGACGCGGACCCGGTGCGGAGCGAATGGGTGATCGCGGTTGGCGGCGTCGTCCGCGAGCGGCCCGCCGGCACCGCCAACCCTGACCTTGCGACCGGCGCGATCGAGGTTGCGGTCGACGAGCTGGAGGTGCTCAACCCGAGCCGCGTCCCGCCGTTCTACGTCAACGAGGAGCAGGAGGGGCTCGATGAGGCGCACCGCCTGCGCTACCGATATATCGACCTGCGCCGGCCGCAGATGCAATCGCAGATGCTGCTGCGGGCGCGACTCGCCAGCTCGATCCGCCGCAGGCTCGAGGCCGATGCCTTCGTCGAGATCGAGACGCCGTCCCTGATCCGCAGCACCCCGGAGGGGGCGCGGGACTTCATCGTTCCGAGCCGGCTCCAACCCGGCCGCTTCTACGCGCTGCCCCAGTCTCCGCAGGTGCTGAAGCAGCTGCTGATGGTCGCCGGCTACGACCGCTACTACCAGCTGGCACGCTGCTTCCGCGACGAGGACCTGCGCGGCGACCGGCAGCCGGAGTTCACCCAGCTCGACCTGGAGATGAGCTTCGTGTCGGAGCGCGACGTGATGGAGACGGTCGAGCGCATCGTGCTCGACGTGACACGCGACACCCTCCCGGATCGGCCGATCCTCGCAACCCCGATCCCGCGCCTCACGTATGACCAGGCAATCGCCCGCTACGGATCGGACAAGCCCGATATCCGCTTCGGCATGGAGCTGGTCGACGTGACCGATGCGGTGCGCGACACGGCATTCCGCGTGTTCAGCGATGCCATCGTGTCCGGCGGTGCGGTGCTCGCCCTCCGGGCAGCGGGATGCGCCGGCTACTCGCGCCGTGAGCTCGATGAGCTGCAGGACGTCGCGCGCGCAAACGGCGCGGGGGGACTGGTACACCTCGCGGTCGAGGCGGACGGCACGTTGCGCGGCCCGGCGGCCCGCTTCCTCGACGTCGCGGCGGGAGGCATGATCGAGGCGACCGAGGCCGAGCCGGGCGACCTGCTGCTGATGGTTGCCGACGCCGATCGACCCCGGGCGGCGGGGGCGATCGGTCGACTGCGACTGGAGATGGGGAACCGGCTCGGGCTGCGCGACCCGAACACGCTCGCCTACGTGTGGGTTCACCGGTTCCCGATGTTCACCTGGGACGCCGCCCTCGCCCGCTGGGACGCGACACACAACCCGTTCAGCGCCCCGGTCTGGGAGGAGGCCGACCGTCTGGAGTCCGATCCGGGCAGCGTGCACGCGCAGCAGTACGACATCGTGCTGAACGGATGGGAGCTGGGCGGCGGCTCGATCCGGATCCACCGTCGCGAAGTCCTGGAACGCGCGTTCCGCCTGATGGGGCACACGACCGAGCGGATGCGAGACGAGTTCGGCGCACTCCTGGAGGCGCTCGAGTACGGTGCCCCGCCGCACGGCGGGATCGCCATCGGTCTCGACCGATGGGCAGCCCTGTTTGCCGATCAGGAGAACATCCGCGAAGTGATGGCCTTCCCCAAGACCCAGTCCGGGAGCGATCTGCTGATGGGAGCCCCCTCGCCGGTGACGGACGTGCAGCTCGAGGAGGTCGGGCTGCGCCTCGTCGACGCCGCGGCGCGGTAGCGGCCCCGACCGCCCGTCTACCTGGTGCGGGCGGTCAACACCATTGCCGATCTGCGGTCATCCGCGCCGGAATCCATTGCGCTGTGGCCGTCGAGCGTGGTACACCTGCCGCGCCGGCGCAGCTGAGCTCGCCCAACATGCCTGCTCGAGCGCGTCAATCAGGGAGGAGAGTTGCCTTTGGTGCGCTGACCGGGCCCCCTCGCTGAGCCTCCATCGTGCCCATCGTGCCCATTCCCGATCCACGAGGTGTTGCATGCGTTCTCGCAGAGGCATCGTTCCGGCAGTCGTCGTAACGTTGATTGTCAGCCTCTTCTCCGCGATCCCGGCCAGCGCGGCCGGTCGCGGTGCACAGCCGTCCGCCGCGGCCGCGCCGAGCTCGGTGACGCGGCTGATCGCCAGGGCCGGTACGACCCGGCCGGCCGCGCGCGCCATGTCATCCGCGGCCGCAGTGAGTCCGCGCTCGCGCGAGCTTCGCCCCTCGTCACGGCCGCTGGCGGGCGGGACGTCAGCAACCGGTCCGGCCGATGCCGCGGGCTCTGCGGCTTTGTCCGGCAACAACGCCAACCTGACCCGCAGCTGGCAAGGCCTGAACTTCCACGACCAGCGCTACGCGAACAACGGCAACCAGTGGTCGCTCGAGCCCCCAGACCAGGCGCTCTGTGTCGGCAACGGATGGGTCGTCGAGGGCGTCAACAGCGTGATGCGGGTCTACACCACGGCGGGCGCCCCTGCCGGCCCGGTGATCGACCTGAACACCTTCTTCGGCTATCCGGCCGCCATCAACCGGACCACCGGCGCGATCGGCCCGGACGTGATCGACCCGATCTGCCTGTACGACGCGGCCACGCAGCGCTTCTACTTCGTGATCTTCACCCTCGAGGTTGTCCCCTCGACCGGCGCGAACACCGGCCGCAGCACGATCGACATCGCGGTCAGCAGGACGTCCGATCCGCGCGGTGACTGGAACATCTACCGCGTGCCGGCACAGAACGATGGCACGCAGGGCACCCCCAACCATCGCTGCAACCCGGGGACGAGCACCGGGGCCGGCGTCACCAACCCGCGCGCCTGCTTCCCCGACTACCCCCACATCGGCGCGGATGCGTACGGCCTCTACATCAGCACCAACGAGTACGACTTCTTCGGACCGGCATTCCAGAGCGCGAATATCTACGCCTTCAGCAAGGCGCAGCTCGCCTCCGGCGCGACGTGGGTCCGGATGGTGCACATGAACACCCCGCGCATGGTGTCCGGGAACCCCGGCTTCACCGTCTGGCCGGCGATCTCGCCCGACAGCCAGTGGTCGGCCGAGGCGAACGGGACCGAGTACTTCCTCAGCTCGAACGCCGCGCCCGAGGCCAACGGGAACGGCTCCTCGAGCACCGTCATCGCCTGGGCGGTGACGAATACCCGGTCGCTGACCACCGGCGCCCCGGCGCTGCGTCTGAGCAACACCCAGCTCGCGGTGAAGCGGTACTCGATGCCGCCTCTGGTCGACCAGAAGCCCGGTCCGGCACCGCTGCGCGAGTGCCTGAACGACAAGAAGATGGTGACGCCCTTCGGCAAGGGCTGCTGGACGTACTTCTTCGACGCCGCCGGTGAGCCGAAGCACAACGAGAAGCTGTCTCATCCCGACTCCCTCGACTCCCGCATGCAGCAGACCGCCTACGCGGGGGGCCTGCTGTACGGGGCGCTGGGCACGGCCGTGGCGGTCGGCGGCCAGCGAGAGGCCGGGATCGCCTACTACGTGGTCAAGCCGTGGATCGCCAACGGCGTGATCCGGGCCAGCGTGAAGACCGATGCCAGGCTGGCTCTGGCCAACAGCGACCTGACGATGCCCACGGTGGCGATCACCAGCACCGGCCGGGGGGTGCTCGGCTTCAGCATCTTCGGCCATAGCTGGTACCCGAGCGCCGGCTACGCCACGGTCAACGCGTCGGGCGTCGGCGACGTCCAGGTGGCCGCGGCCGGAGTGGGACCGGACGACGGATTCACCGGCTACAAGGCCTTCGTGGGCAACCCGCCGCGCACGCGGTGGGGCGACTACGGGGCGGCGCAGGCGGTGGGCGACTCGATCTTCATCGCCAACGAGTACATCGCGCAGTCGTGCACGCTCAAGGCATGGGTTGCCTCGGGCTTCAAGTGCGGGGACACCCGCGGCGCGCTCGCCAACTGGTCGACCAGGATCAGCGTCGTCAAGCCCTGACGGTCGCTGCCCCACACACACCGACGAGGGCCGGCTCCCCAGGGGGCCGGCCCTCGTCGCACCTATAATCGGGCTCGAATGCCCATCTACCTCGACCATGCGGCGACCACGCCGACCGACCCGCGCGTCGTGGACGCGATGCTCCCGTATCTCACCGAGCACTTCGGGAACCCGTCGAGCATCCACGCTTCCGGGCGACGCGCGCGCCAGGCGCTCGACGAGGCACGCGAGACGGTTGCCCGCATCCTCGGCGCGCAGCCGCGCGAAGTCGTCTTCACCAGCGGTGGGTCGGAGGCGGACAACCTCGCGATCAAGGGCGCGGCCTGGGCCGCCAGCGCGCGGGGACGCCACATCGTGACCAGCGGGGTCGAGCACAAGGCGGTGCTGCACACCTGCCAGGTGCTCGAGCGACAGGGCTTCGAGGTGACGTACGTCGGCGTCGATCGACTCGGCCGCGTCGATCCCGAGGCGGTGCGAGCAGCGATCACCGAGCGGACCACCGTGGTGTCGATCGTCTACGGGCAGAACGAGGTGGGGACGCTGCAGCCGATCGCAGACATCGGCGGCATCTGCCGCGAGCGCGGCGTCCTGTTCCATACCGATGCGGTCCAGGCGGCAGTCTCACAGCCGCTCGATGTCGATCGGCTCGGGGTCGATCTGCTCAGCCTGTCCGGACACAAGCTCTACGGCCCAAAGGGGATCGGCGCGCTCTTCGTCCGCCGAGGGACCAGCCTGCTGCCGCAACTGCAGGGCGGCGCGCAGGAACGTCAGCGGCGGGCGGGGACGGAGAACGTGGCCGGCGCGGTGGCATTCGCCGTGGCGCTCAGCCTCGTCCACGACGACGTGGCGGCGCGTGACCGGCAGAACGGACGCGAAGCCGACCTCCGGGACGGACTGATCGACCGGCTGCTCACCCTGCCGGGAGTGGCCCTCAGCGGCGATCCCGACCGGCGCCTGCCGAACAACGCCAGCTTCCTGATCGACGGCGTCGACGGGGCCGACCTGGTCGCCGCCCTCGATCTCGCCGGCGTGGAGACGTCGACCGGCTCCGCATGTGCGTCGGGAAGCACCGATCCGAGCCACGTCCTGCTGGCGATGGGCGTAGGCCCGGACCGCGCACGCGGCGCGCTGCGGCTGACGATCGGGCGTGACACCACCGACGGCGAGGTCAAAGCTGCGGGCGAGATCATCGTGGACTGTCTTGCGCGGCTGAGGGGCGATCGCATCGCGCTCCAGGCGACGGCGTCCGCCTGAACGTGGCGCGCATCGTGGCTGCCATGAGCGGCGGGGTCGACTCGAGTGTGGCGGCGGCCCTCCTCGCGGCTGACGCAGACAACGAGGTGATCGGTGTCTGGATGCGCACGCATCCGGATCGTGGCGAGGGGTTCGAGCACAAGCGCTCGTGCTGCTCCCCGGATGCGGCTGACGACGCCCGGCGCGTGGCTCAGATCGTCGGGATCCCGTTCTTCATTCTCAACGTCGAGCGCCAGTTCGGCGAACGGGTGATCGATGCGTTCGCCGATGAGTACCTGGCCGGCGCCACGCCGAACCCCTGTCAGGCATGCAACCAATACATCAAGTTCGATGAGCTGCTGAACCGTGGTCTGGCGGCCTATCAGGCGCAGCAGGTCGCGACCGGCCATTACGCCCGGGTGGAGATCCGGGACGGCCGGTGGCGCCTGCTCCGCGCGGCGGACGCGGCGAAGGATCAGACCTACTTCCTGTGGGTCCTCGGCCAGGAGCAGCTGGCGGCGACTCGCTTCCCGCTCGGTGCGCTCACCAAGCCGCGCGTGCGTGCCATCGCAGCCGACCTCGGTCTGCCCACCGCCGAGAAGCCGGAGTCCCAGGAGATCTGCTTCGTGCCGGCCGGCGATTATCGGGCCCTGCTCGCGGAGCGCCGCGCGTACGCGGGCGCGCCCGGCCCGATCGTCGATGCTCGCGGCGAGTGGCTCGGCACGCATTCTGGCTACGCCCACTACACCGTCGGCCAGCGGCATGGGCTCGGGGTGGCGCGGGGGACCCCGCTCTATGTGCGCGAGGTGCGGCCGGAGACCAACGAGGTGGTGGTCGGCGCCCGTGACGATGTGGCCGCCGGCGGATTCGTGGCCGTGGATCCCCGATTCGTGGCGGGCGAGCCACCTGGCGCCCGCTTCGAGGCCACGGTCCGAATTCGCCACCGGGGCGCCGAGACGCCCTGCGAGGTGACGATGCTGGGCTCTGGGCGTCTTGCGGTCGAGACCGCCGCACCGGTCTGGGCACCGGCGCCCGGTCAGGCAGCGGTCTTCTACCGGGGAGACGAATGCCTGGGTGGCGCGCGGATCTCGCGCGGCGGGGCGCGCCCGTCGGCGTCCGCGGCGTGAGACGGATGACGCCCTGGATCCTGCTGACCGGCCTCACCGCGGCGATCAACCTCTCCGCGTTCATCCTGGTCAGGGGGCGATGGGGCCGCATGACGCTGACCCTCGCGCTGGCCGCGGTGGTCGGTGCGGTCGTGGGCGACCTGGTCGGGGGCCGCTTGGGCCTGGACCTGCTGCGGATCGGCGACTACCACTTCGCGGCGGCCAGCGTGGCGGCGCAACTGGCGATGCTCGTCGCCGCGCTGCTCTCCGCCCTCCTCCCCGCACGCAGCGTGCAGTCGTGAGGCAGCCATGGACGGCGTGACCGTCGTCTTCAACCTGGGCGTCGGCATCGGCCTGCTGCTGGTCGGGGCGGCGCTGCTGCTCCTGGCGGTTGCCGCCCTGCCTCTGCTCCGGGAGGCGAGAGCGTTGGTCGGCGAGGCCCGGCGGCTCACTTCGCTGACGGAGGAGGAGCTGAGACCGATTCTGGGCCACGGGCGCGAGCTGGCCGGCAACCTCGAGGTGCTGAGTGAGGATGTCGCGGTCAAGCTCGATCGCCTGAACGACCTGATGAACGCGCTGCAACGGACGCTTGACGACGTGGACCTGGCGGCACTCCCGCGACGCGCTTCGGTCAGGCCGGTAGAATCAGGCGAAACACGAGAGGACGAGCGGTACCCATGAAGGATTCCGGAATCGGCAGCTTCCTGGCGGGAGTGGTCATCGGTGCCGTGGTCGGCGCCGCCGTCGGCCTCCTGGTGGCACCAGAGTCGGGCGATGAGCTTCGCGAGCAGCTCGGCGAGTTCGTCGAGGACAAGCGCACGGCATTCGGCGAGGCGGTCAACGAGGGGCGCGTAGCGGCTGAGCAGGCCCGCGCAGACATGCGCTCTGGGAACGCGTCCGGCAATGCGCCCGGATCCGCGGCCGAGGGTGCGACACCCTAGGCACGTTCCGCGGCGACCAGTCAGCTCGAGAGCCGGTCATGCCGGCTCTCGTCGTGAAAGGGCATCCGTACCATCACATGGAGCCTCTCCGCGCGGCCGAGATCCGCGAACGCTTTCAGCGCTTCTTCGAGTTGCGCGCCCACACGCGGGTGCCCGCCGCACCCCTGCTCGCGCGTGACGATCCGACGCTCCTGTTCGTGAACTCCGGCATGGTGCAGTTCAAGCGCGTGCTGACCGGCGAGGAGCGGCGAGCGTACACCCGCGCGGTCGATGCCCAGCCGGTGCTGCGCGTGGCCGGCAAGCACAACGACTTCGAGGAGGTGGGCCGTACGCCGCGGCATCAGACCCTCTTCGAGATGCTCGGAAACTGGAGCTTCGGCGACTACTTCAAGCGCGACGCGATCCACTGGGCGTGGGAGCTGCTCACCGAGGAGTTCGGGATCCCCGGCGAGCGACTGGCAGCCACGGTGTACACCGACGACGATGAGGCGCATCGGATCTGGACCGAGGAGATCGGACTGCCGCCGGAGCGAATCGCCCGATGGGGAAACGTGGGCGCCGGTGACGAGAAGAACTTCTGGCGGATGGCGAACACCGGGCCGTGCGGGCCCTGCTCGGAGATCCACTACGATCGAGGCCCCGAGCTCAGCGAGGGGCCGCACTGCATCCCCGACCACTCCGAGACCTGTCCGCGCTACCTGGAGGTCTGGAACCTGGTCTTCATGCAGTTCGACGCCGCCGAGGACGGCACGCTGACGCCGCTCCCGATGCAGAGCGTGGACACCGGCATGGGCCTCGAGCGCATCGCGAGCGTTCTGCAGGGGGTCGACAGCAACTACCGGACCGACCTCTTCAGTCCGATCATCGATCGGCTCGCCGCCCACCTTCGTCACCGGCCCGAGGACGTGGAGGCGGAGCGCTTCAGCTACCAGGTGGTCGCGGACCACAGTCGTGCGATGACCTTTCTGATCGCCGAGGGGGTCGAGCCGGCGAATGACGGTGCCGGGTACGTGCTGCGCCGGATCATGCGCCGCGCCGTCCGGCACCTGCGCCTGATGGGCATCACCCGGCCGGTCCTGGCCGAAACATGCGACGCGGTGATCTGGGTCATGGGCGACGCCTACCCGCAGCTCGCCGAGCGAAGGGAGGCGGTGCTGGCTGCCGTCGATACCGAGGAGCGGAAGTTCGGACGCACGCTCGAGGCGGGCACCCAGCGGCTCGCCGAGCTCATCGGCGCGGCCGGGCCGAGCGGCGTGCTCGCCGGCAGCGAGGCCTTCCGGCTGCACGACACGTTCGGCTTCCCGATCGACCTCACCGTGGAGATCGCGGCCGAGTCCGGGGTGACCGTCGATCGCGGCGGCTTCGAGGCAGCCATGGCCGCTCAGCGAGATCGGTCGCGCGGCGGCGAGCGGGCGCAGCTCGGCATCCCCGACGGGATCCGTGAGCTCGTCACTGAATTCACCGGCTATCCGAACGAGACACGTGGCGTCGGGCGTGTGCTGGCCATCAGCCAGCTTGCCGACGGCCGCGAGGTCGTCGTCCTCGAGCACACGCCGTTCTATCCGGAGGGGGGTGGCCAGGTTGGCGACCGGGGCGAGCTCATCGGCGAGGCCGGCCGTTTCAGGGTCGACGACACACAGCGTGCGGGGACCGCGATCCTCCATATCGGCGCAGGCGCCAGCGGGTTTGCCGTCGGCGAGGAAGCGCGTGCCGAGGTCGACGCCGCTCGCCGGTCGGCGGCGGCACGCAACCACACCGCCACGCATCTCCTGCACCGCGCGCTGCGAGACGTGCTGGGCGAGCAGGCCAAGCAGGCAGGCAGCCGCGTCGCGCCTGAGGGGCTGCGCTTCGATCATCCCGGTCAGCAGGCCACTCCGCGAGAGCTGCTGCGGGAGGTGGAGCGCAGCGTGAACGAGCAGGTCCGCCGCAACGCAGCCGTTCGCCCGCGGATCATGCCGCTCGGCGAGGCGCAGGCCCTGGGGGCCGACATGTTCTTCGGCGAGAAATACCTGCCCGAGGCGGTGCGCGTGGTCGAGGTCGACGGGTTCAGCCGCGAGTTGTGCGGCGGCACGCATGTGTCGGCCACCGGCGAGATCGGATCGGTGCGGATCACCGGTGAGTCGAGCGTCGGCGCCGGCCTGCGGCGCATCGAGGCGGTGACCGGAGAATCCGCCGAGGCGCTCGTGGCGGAGCGCCTGGAGGTCCTGCACGCCGCGGCCCGGCTGCTCGGCGCGCCGGAGGAGCGCGTCCCGATGCGCATCGAGGCGCTGCTCGACCGGCTGCGGGATGCCGAGCGCGGCAACCGCCAGTCCGCGCCGGTCCGCCGCCTGGATGCCGCCGGCGCGCTGGCGGAGGCGCAGCAGGCGGGGGACACCAAGGTCATCGTCGGTTCGTATCCCGAGGCCACCGCGTCGCTGCTGCGCGCGCTCGCCGACGATCTTCGATCGATGGCCGGACGCTTCGTGGTGATCGCCGCCGGCTCCGGGGATGGGCAGGCGGCGCTGCTCATCGCGGCGAGCCGCGACCTGGCGGCCGAGGGATTCGACGCTGCGGCCATCATTCGCGAGGTGGCGCCGCTCATCGGCGGAGGCGGCGGCGGCAGACCGGATCTGGCGCAGGCGGGAGGCAAGGATCCGGCTCGCCTCGACAAGGCGCTCAGTGAAGCGGCACGCCGGGCGCTGGAATCTCTCCAGCGCATCGAGACGAGCTGAGCGGGGCGGCCGGCATGCAGCAGGTGATTGGGCGTGTCGTGGGCCGTCTTCGGCCGGGGACGGGCGACGCATCCGCGATCACCGCCTTGGACATCGGGACGGAGTACGCCAAGGCCCTGGTCGTATCCGTCGAGCATGACGGCGACGACGCCCTGCTGGCTGGCAGGGTCCGCGGCAGTGGACGCCATCGGCAGGGCCTGACCCACATGCAGAGTGGCACGGTGACCGATATCGACGCGGTGGTGCGGAACTGCGCCCGCGCCCTCGCCGACGCAGAAGCGATGGCCGGTCGACGGGCTGAGGCGGCGGTGATCGGTATCGCCGGCGAGCTGGTCAAGGGCATCACCTCGCGGATCACCATCCGCCGCGACGAGCCGCGCGCACCGCTGTCCGACCCGGAGCTGGAGCGGATCGTCGAGCGCGTGCAGGACCAGGCGCTGCGGGATGCCGAGGAGCGGATCCGCTGGGAGAGCGGGATCGAGCGCCTCGATGTGCGGCTGGTGCACGCAGCGATCGTCGAGATGAAGATCGACGGCTACCCGGTCACCAACCCGGTCGGCTTCACCGGCGCGCAGCTGGAGCTAGCGGTCTTCAACGCCTTCGCCCCGATGATCCACCTCGGCGCGCTGCAGTCGGTCGCGGCCGCCCTCGGCCTCGAGCTGCTGGGCGTGATCGCCGAGCCGTATGCCGTCGCCACCTGCCTCGACCCGGGGGAGATCGGGGACGCAGGCGCCGTCTTCATCGATGTCGGCGGGGGAACGACCGACGTGGCGCTCGTCCGTCGCGGCGGCGTCGCCGGGACGAAGATGCTGGCGCTCGGTGGCCGGGCGTTCACCAAGGGCGTCGCGGAGCGGTTGGCACTGTCCTTCACCGACGCCGAGGTGCTCAAGGTCGGTGGCGGCACACGGTCGGTCGGCGAGGCGCCCGGTGGCGATCCGGTCGATTGGGACGAGCTGGTCGCGGTCCTGGAATCGGACGCCGCGGTCTGGCGGCGCGGTGTGGAGCTGATGATCGGCGACCTGGCTGGCGGTGAGCTGCTTCCCGGCCGGATCTACCTCTGCGGAGGGGGAGCCGAGCTGGCGCAGATCGGCGCTGCGCTGGCCGAGGACGACTGGTGGCGACGGCTTCCCTATGCGCGTCGGCCGGAGATCCGCGCCCTTGCGCCGTGGGACGTGGTGGGCATCCGCGACGAGACGGGGTCGCTCACCACCCGGCAGGACGTCACGCCCATGGCGCTCGCCCACCAGGCCCTGGTCCTCGATGCGCGGGGGTCCAGCGTCGACCGCGCAATGCGCAGCGCGGTGCGCGCGATGCACCTCTAGCCGCGCCCGATGCCGACCGAGCCGTACGTCGTTTACCTGGAGCCGGACGACGAGATCACGTCGGTCGTCCGTCGCGTGCGGGACACCGATGCGCGGCGTGTCGTGCTGGTCGCTCCGTCCCGCACCAAGGCGACCTCCTCCGCCGTGGCGTTACGCCTGCTGGCAGAGATTGCCGGTGACGATGGAAGGCGAATCGCGCTGGTTGCCGATCCGCTCGCCCGTTCGCTCGCGGCCGAGGCGGGTCTGGCCGCCTACGCCTCGGTCCGGGACGCGACGACCGCGACGGGCGACACCGCCGCCGCGGCCGAGCCGGTGCGGCGTGCCACGATCAACGTGGTTCGCGGCGACGACCGCCCGGGTGCCGTCGCTGCGCCCGTCGAGTCCCACCCCCTGCTGCGCAGCGCCGCGCTCGACGAGACGCAGCAGGTGCACGTCGTCCCGGTGCCGAGGCGACCCGAGATTGCGCCGCGCCGGCCCGCACCACGGCGCAGGCGTCGGGTCGCGGCGCTCATCGGGGCGGTCCTGGCGCTGTTGATCGCCGGGGGGGCCGGCGCGGCCGTGTTGCCGGCCGCCACGATTCAGATCACCCCGCTCAGCCGGGCGGTGGGGCCGGTCAGCTATGAGCTGGCCTTCGACAGCCCGACCATAGCGCGCGGGACGCTGACCGCCAGCCAGGCCGGGCGGGCGACCGGCACATACCAGATTTCGACGCCGGCGACCGGCACCGCGGTCTTCTACAACTTCAACTTCGCGCCGGTCGGTGTGCCGCCGGGGACGCAGGTCGCTGCGGGCAGCGTGGTGTTCGTCACCGTGGAGCGTGTCGTCGTCGGTCCGGGGGCAATCGCGCCCGGAGGACAGATCGCTGCCGGCGAGGCCCAGGTCGGGGTCAAGGCCACGGCGCCCGGACCGGCGGGCAATGTGGGTCCCGGTTCGATCAACCAGGTGCTCGACCCATCCACCGACGCGGCGCTGCGCGCCTATCCCAACAACGACCGGCCCGTGGTCGACAACCCCGCGGCGACCTCCGGTGGCGCCCAACGCAGCGGCCCGTCGATCCAGCAGTCCGATGTCGACCAGGCGGTGGCGGCCCTGCAGAAGCAGCTGGCCGACGCGCTGGCGACCCGCCTTCCGCCCGCAGCCGAATCGGTCGCAGCGGCCGCGCCGGGGACCGAGAAGGCCGCCATCCAGGTCCCGTCCGGCCTCGTCGGGAAGCGCGACCAGGCGACGTTCCAGCTCAGCGGCGGCATGACCTACGACCGCGCAACGATCGCGATGCCCGATGTGATTGCCGCCGCCGGAGCGCGTCTGGCGAATGATCCCGGCAGCGTGCCGAGCGGACGCGCGCTGGTCGCCGGCAGCCTTGACGTGCAGAAGGGCGATCCCCGCCGCGACGGCGATCGGCTGATCGTCCCCGTCAGCGTCAAGGCGCGATCCTCTGCGCGCATCGACGCCGACCGCGTTCGGGACCAGGTGCTCGGCAAATCGCTTCAGGAGGCGGTCGCCGCACTCGGTGGTCTCGGGGAGGTGCGCGTGCTGCTGTGGCCCGGGTGGGTCGCGGACGTTCCGCGGCTGCCGTTCCGGGTCAGCGTCGAGGTGGCCCCCCCCCGATGAGTCGGATCCTGGCGCTCGACCACGGGACGCGACGAATCGGAGTGGCGATCGCCGACGACGAGACCGGCATTGCCTTCGCGCGGCCGGCGATTCGACGTCACGACGAGCGTGCCGACTTCGCCCATATCGCCCGTCTGACGGCGGAAGAGCGGGTCACCCGGATCGTGCTCGGCCTGCCGCGCAACTTGGACGGCTCGGAGGGCCCCCAGGCGGCCGCCGTGCGCGAGTTTGGCGCGCGGCTGGCGCCGGTGGTCGGCCTGCCGGTCACCTTTGTCGACGAGCGTCTCACCTCCTGGGAGGCGGGGGAGCGGCTGCGCGCGACCGGCCGGCGGCCGGTCGCGCGGAGCGGAGAGGTCGATTCCGCGGCCGCGAGCCTGATCCTGCAAGAATACCTGGACGCCGAGGAGGATAGATGACCCGACGACCCGGATCGTGGGGCCGTGAGGCCGAGCGGAACGCGCGGATACGCCAGCGGCGCGAGCAGCGCGACGTGCCGACGCGCGCTCGTCGCTTCCAGCCGGTGGTTCTGATCGGCTGGTTCGCCGCGGTCATCGCCGCCCTGGGCGTGTTGTTGTTCATCGGGTTCCTGGCGTTCGCTCCGCGCCTGATGAGCTGGGTGGAGGCGAACCCAGGCACCATCGAACAGGGGCTGGTGCGTGACTTCGTCCGCTGGTACCGGCCCGACGAGCTCGCCGACGTGGCGGCCAGTCGGAACGCGACGCGGATCAGCTTCCAGGTGCCGATCGGCGCGACCGCTACGCAGATCGGGCAGCTCCTCTACAGCAAGGGGCTGATCAAGAGCCAGGTGGCCTTCGAATACTGGGTCCTGCAGGCCGGGCGCTCCGGCAGCCTTCAGGCGGGCACCTACGACCTGTCGCCGAGCATGGTCCCCACCCAGATCATCGCCGCACTGCGCCAGGAGGCAGGGCCGGAGGTGCAGATCACCATCCGGGAGGGGTGGCGGCTGGAGGAGATCGTCGCATACCTCGCCAAACAGCCGCTGACCATGAACCTCGGGGAGTTCGTGAAGCTGGTCAAGGACCCACCCCCCAGCCTGCTGAACCAGTACGACTACTTCAAGGACCTGCCCAAGGGGCGCAGCCTGGAGGGCTACCTCTACCCGGACACCTATCGCATCGACGGCAACTCGACCGCGCTCGAGGTCGTCCAGCGGCTCCTCAACGAGTTCGACAAGCGCCTGACACCGCAGATCCGCAGCCAGCTGGCGAAGAACGGGATGAGCATCGACGACGCGGTCAAGCTCGCCTCCATCGTCGAGCGCGAGGCGGTCCTCAACAAGGAGAGGCCGCTGATCGCAGGGGTCTACATCAACCGTCTGCGCGACACGAGCCAGAGGTGGGTCCTGAACGCCGACCCGACACTCCAGTACGGGCTGGCCACGGCCAAGTACGGCGCCGCGCCGGTGGCGCAGTGGGGCACGATCAAGTGGTGGCAGCCACTGCCCGACGGGGGAGACAAGATCCAACTGCCGCCCGCGCTGGCCGGCTATCAGACGTACCTCCATGCCGGGCTCCCGTCGAGCCCGATCGCCGCGCCGCGGATTGCCTCGATCCAGGCGGTGGCGGCGCCGCAGACACAGGCCGGCTATTTCTACTTCGTGGCGGCCTGCCCGGGAGGCAAGCGCGACGGATCGCACCGATTCGCGCAGACCCTCGCCGACCAGCAGGCGAACGCCGCCCAGGCCCTGCGCGAGTGCCCGCCGGGGTGAGCCGCAACCCGATAGAGACACCGATGCGCACGGCGCCGGTCCGCCCGACCATCGGGACCCCGAGGGCCGAGCGGCTCGCACGGCTGCGCAAGCGCATGGCAGAGCTCGAGCTGGACGCGGTGATCATCAGCCGGCCGGCGAACAGCCGCTATCTGTCCGGCTTCCGGTTGGCGCGGGGCGAGGGGGAGACGGCCGGCTACTCGGGGACCCTGTTCGTGACTGCCTTCGAGCAGCTCCTCCTGGTTGACTTCCGCTACCTGGAACAGGCTGCCACCCAGGTGACCGATGGTTGGCGGGTGGTCCGCACTGCCGCACCGATGGCCATCGTGATCGCCAACCTGCTCGCCGACCATGGGGTGCTGCGCCTTGGCCTCGAGGCGGAGTCGCTGGTCCACGCGCGCTGGGCGGCGCTCGCCGAGTCGGCGCCGGGAACCGAGCTGCACGCCATCGACGCCGAGCTGGCGGAGCTGCGGATCGTGAAGGAGCCTGCCGAGGTGGCCGCCATCGAGGCAGCCTGCCAACTTGGTGACCAGGCGCTCGTGTACCTGCTCGACCGCATTCGTCCCGGCGTCACCGAGCGGGCCCTGGCAGCCGAGCTGGAGCGCTTCTTCATCGACAATCACGCTGAGGGAACCGCGTTCGATCCCATCGTGCTGGTCGGGCCGCGAGCCGCCATGCCGCACGGCGCGCCGGGGTCGACCCCCGTCGAGGCCGGGAGCGTGCTGCTCCTCGACTACGGGTGTCAGGTCGACGGCTACCGCTCGGACATGACCCGCACCCTGTTCGTCGGAGAGGTTTCCGAGCAGGTGCGTCGGCTGCATGAGATCGTCCGCGAGGCGCAGCGGCGAGCGATCGAGGCCGTGCGCCCGGGCGTCAGCGGCGCGTCGGTGGATGCGGTCGCGCGCCAGCTCATCGAGGAGTCCGGCCATGCCGAACACTTCGGTCATGGGGTCGGCCACGGCATCGGCCTGGAGACGCACGAGGCTCCGCGGCTGCTAACCTTCGAGGCGCCCCTGCGGGAGGGGATGGTGTTCAGCGTCGAGCCGGGCATCTACCTCGCGGGCGTGGCCGGGATTCGGATCGAGGACATCGTGGTCGTCGAGGCGCACGGCGCCCGCCGCCTGACGGCTTCCCGGCGCGAGGCCGTCACGATCTGAGCGACACGGCTCCAACAGCTGCGATGGGAGGCATCGGTAGGCGAACGTGATCAGCACCGGCGAGGTGAAGAAGGGCGCCATCATCGAGCTGGACGGCCAGCTGATGAAGGTGCTCGACTGGAGCCACATCAAGATGGCGCGCGGGTCGGCCCAGGTGCGCATGAAGCTGCAGAACGTGCGGCGCGGCGACATCGTGGAGCGTACCTTCCAGGCGGGGACCCGGTGGCCGCGGGCGCGGGTCGAGCAGCGCAAGGTCCAGTACCTGTACGCCGATGGCGACGTGTTCCATTTCATGGACAGCGAGACGTACGACCAATTCTCGGTTCCGGCCGGGCTGCTCGGTGACGACGCTCGGTACCTCAAGGAGAACACCGATGCGTTCGTCAGCATCCACGAGGGCGAGGTACTGGGTGTCGATCTGCCGGTTGCCGTCGACCTGCGCGTGACCCAGACTGACCGCGGATTCGCCGGAGACACCGCCACAGGGGCCAAGAAGCCCGCCACGCTGGAGGGCGGCCTGGTGGTCCAGGTTCCCCTCTTCGTGAACGAAGGTGACACGCTTCGGATCGACACGCGCACCGGCGACTACCTGACGCGCGTGCGGTAGATCACGGCCGATGGGCCGCGGCCGATGGGTCGCGCTCCGCCGGCGGGCGCGCTGACGGGTCGGGTAAGGTAGCGACATGGACCAGCCAACGCTCTGGCAGTCGAGCCAGCTCGCGGCGCCGCGCATCCTGCGGGTCACCGATCTCAATCGCCGCGTGCGCGGCCTGTTGGACGCCGATCCGGCGCTGTCCGACGTCTGGGTCGAGGGGGAGGTTTCGACTCCCTCGTTTCCCCCATCGGGCCACTGCTTCTTCACCCTCAAGGATGCCGCGTCGCAGGTCCGCGCCGTCCTGTTTCGCGAGCAGCTGGCGGCCGCGGCGGTGCGCCCCGCGCACGGGATGCAGGTCATCGTCCACGGCCGCGTGCGGGCGTACGAACCGCAGGGCATCTACCAGCTGTACGTCGAGTCTCTGACACCGGCCGGCGCCGGGGACCTGCACCAGCAGTACGAGGCGCTCCGCGTCGCGCTTGCGGCGGAAGGGCTGTTCGAGGCGATGCGGAAGCGACCGCTGCCGCGCTGGCCGCGTCGGATCGGCGTCGTCACGTCGCCGGTGGGCGCGGTGTGGCGGGATATCGGGAACGTGATCCGGCGCCGCTATCCGCTCGTCGAGCTGGTTCTGTCGCCGACGATCGTGCAGGGCGTCACCGCAGCGCCCGCCATCGTGCGCGCGCTGGAGCGACTGTACGCGGACACCGCCCTGGACGCCGTCATCCTGGCCCGGGGCGGTGGTTCCCTCGAGGACCTGTGGAGCTTCAACGACGAGCGTGTCGTGCGCTGCGTGGCCCGCGCGCCGATGCCGGTCGTGGTGGGAGTCGGGCACGAGAGCGACGTCACGCTTGCGGACTTCGCCGCCGACCTGCGGGCGCCGACACCAAGCGCTGCCGCGGAGCTTGCGGTCCCCGACGGGACGCAGCTGCCGGCGATCCTCGGCCGTCTTCGCGACCGAGCCTCAGCAGCCTTGCTGGCTCGAGCCCAGGACCGGCGGAGGCTGGTGTCGGCAGAGGCTCGGGCGCTGGCCGCCGCGGCTCCGAACCTCGCGGCCGCGCGCCAGCAGACCGCGGACCTGGTCGATCGCTCGGCGCGGGCCCTCGAGGGGCGGATCACCCGCAGTGCGCTGTTGACGGCGTCGCTCGCCCACCGTCTCCGCGCCCTGTCGCCGGCAGCCACGCTGGAGCGTGGCTATGCGGTCACGCGGCGCCCGGACGGCACCATCGTCCGCGCGTTGTCGGACGCCCCCGTCGGAGCGGCGGTCGAGGTGGTCCTCGCGCGCGGCGCGCTGGACGCGCGCGTGGAGCGGACGCGCGAAGGCGACGGCGCCGAGCTGCTGCGATGACGCTCACGCCGCAGACGGACGATGAGCTGGCGCGCCGCCCCTTCGACGAGCTGGTGGCGGACCTTCAGCGGATCGTTCAGGCGCTCGAGGCCGGTAGCGTCGGACTCGAGGAGAGCATCGGGCTGTACCGCGAAGGCCTTCGGCTGCATGCCGCCTGCGAGCGCCGCCTGCGGGAGGCGGAGCTGACGATCACCGAGCTCGGCCGCCGCGGGCCGGACGCCGCCGCGGCCACTTCCGACGAGTCGGACGCCGCCGCGAGCGCCGCCGGCGAGGCGCGCTGACCGCTTCAGCCGACTCGGCCGACCGGCCCACTCGGACCGGCCCCGCTGAGCGAAGCCTATGCGCGGGCTATACTCCGGCGAACCTGGAACCCGGAGTAGCCTCCTTGCCGACCCTCGAGCAGTTGACCGATCCCGCCCAGATGCGCGGGATGACCTACCGGGAGCTCGACGAACTCGCCGCCCAGCTCCGGGAGAAGATGATCCGAACGGTCCACCGCACCGGTGGCCACCTCGCCTCCTCGCTTGGCGCCGTGGAGATCGCCCTGGCCCTCCACCGGGTGCTGGACTCGCCGCGCGACAGGATCGTGTGGGACACCGGACACCAGGCCTACGCCCACAAGCTGCTGACCGGCAGAGGCGATCGCTTCGATACCCTTCGCCAGCTCGAGGGCATCGGCGGCTTCCCGCGCCGCAGCGAGAGCGAACACGACGTGTTCGACGGCGGCCACGCGGGGACCGGGGTGAGCATCGGGGTCGGCCTCGCCGCAGCTCGGGACCTGCTGCCCGCCGACGACCCGAGGCGCCGACAGCAGATCGCTGTCTGCGTCGGTGATGCCGCCCTCGGCAGCGGGCTGACGCTGGAGGGGCTGAACCACCTCGGCCACCTCAAGAGCCGGCTGCTGATCGTCCTGAACGACAACGAGATGAGCATCAGCCCATCGGTCGGTGGGCTGTCCACCAGCCTCAACAAGCTGCGGCTGACGCGCGCCTACCAGGGGACGAAGACGGCGTCCAAGCGCGCGCTGCCTCGCATCCCGCTCGTCGGCAAGCCGCTCTTCGACTTCCTGGCCTTCACCAAGGAAGGTTTCAAACGATCGTGGGCCAAGGTCGGCTTCTTCGAGGACATCGGGATCACCTACATCGGCGTCCTGGACGGGCACGATCTGCGTGAGATGGAGGAGACCTTCGCGCGCGCCCTTCGCCTCGACGCCCCGGTGCTGGTCCATGTCAAGACGGTCAAGGGTCGCGGCTACGCGCCGGCCGAGCTGGACAGCGTGAGCTTCCACGGTGCGTCGCTGCCGCCGATCGACCTGTGCGTGATCGATCCGACCGAGGAGCCAGTGCCGGTTGGCTCCGCACCACTCCGCAAGCCGAAGACCTATACCCACACGTTCGTGGAGGAGCTGATCCGGGTCGCGGAGACCGACGGTCGGATCTGCGCCATCACCGCGGGGATGCCGACCGGGACCGGCCTGTCCCGGTTCCAGGAGCGCTTCCCGGAGCGCTTCTTCGACGTCGGCATCGCGGAGCAGCATTCGGTCACCATGGCCGCCGGCCTGGCGCTGGGTGGCAAGCGCCCGGTGGTATCGCTGTACTCCACCTTCAGCCAGCGCGCCTACGACCAGCTCGTCCACGACGTGTGCCAGAACGATCTGCCCGTGCTGCTGGCCATCGACCGCGCCGGCCTGGTTGGCGAGGACGGCACCTCGCACCAGGGGATGTTCACGCTCCCGGCCCAGCGCGCCCTGCCGGGACTGGTGATCGGATCGCCAAAGGACGAGCAGGAGCTGCGCGACATGGTCGTCACCGGCCTCGAGCACGATGGGCCGGTCAGCCTCCACTTTCCGCGCGACGCGGGCGAGGATCTCACCGATCGTCGGGGGCGACCCCTCCAGATCGGTCGCGGCGAGGTGCTGGCGACTGGCGACAACCTGTTGCTGGTCGGTTTCGGACCGATCGTGCAGCGGCTCTCGTGGGTGGCTGACCAGCTGCGAGCGCGCTACGGCCTGAGCGCGACAGTCATCAATGCCCGATGGGCGAAGCCGCTCGACGAGTCGCTCGTCGCCGAGCATGCGGAGGGAAAGCGCCTGGTCGTGACCGCAGAGGAAAGCGCCGCAATGGGCGGCTTCGGGGACGGGATCCTCGATGCGCTGAACCGCCGGGGGCTTCGGCTCCCGCTCCTGAAGATCGCGCTGGGGGAAGGATTCGTCCATCACGGCGCGATCGATGACCTGCGCCGCCAGCAGCGGATCGACGGCCCGGGCATCCTCGCCCAAGTGCGCGAGGCGCTCGACCTGGCGCCCGACGATGCCGCGCAACCACGGGCCGCCCACCCGCAGCCCAAGCGGTCGGCGCCGCGCGCCGGGGTCAACGCGGCCTAGCTGAGCACGGCGCACACCGCGGTTTGCATGCCACGCGTGCGCCTCGATCAGCTCCTGGTCGAGCGCGGCCTGGCCCGCTCGCGGTCCGAGGCGCAGGCGCTCCTGCTCGCGGGCGAGGTCGAGATGGCGGGTGCGGGCAGCCGGATGCTCAAGCCGGGCCAGCAGGTGGTCGACGACGTGGCACTCGAGCTCGTTCGGCAGCCGAGGTTCGTGTCCCGGGGTGGCGTGAAGCTCGAGGCGGCGCTGCGCGGATTCGGGATCGACCCCGACGGCGCTGCCTGCCTCGACGCGGGAGCGTCCACCGGTGGCTTCACTGATGCGCTGCTGCAGGCCGGCGCGCGCGTGGTCTACGCCGTGGACGTCGGACGCGGGCAGCTGTCGGAGCGCCTGCGTCGGGACCCGCGCGTGGTCAGCATGGAGCGCACAGATCTCCGCCGGCTGACGGCACTCCCCGAAGCGGTTGCGCTTGCGACCCTGGACCTGTCCTTCATCTCGCTGCGCCTGGTGCTGCCCGCGGTGCGGCAGCTGCTCGCCGAAGGCGGGGTGGTGATTGCGCTCGTCAAGCCGCAGTTCGAGGCGGGACGGGAGGCCGTCCCGCGCGGCGGAGTGGTTCGCGATCCGGCGGTCCACCGTGCGGTCCTCGAGCGCCTCGCTGTGGACGCGGTGTCCGCCGGCCTCCACCCGGTGGGACTGATGCGCTCGCCTATCACCGGAGCGCAGGGCAACGTCGAGTTTCTCGTGCGGCTGGACGCGCGGCTGGACGCGCTGCCGGACGCGCCGGAGGCCGATTGGGCCGCCCTCGTGTCGGCCTGCGTGGGTTGATGCGCCCGATCGCCGCGGACGTCCAACGCGCGTACTACGATGACGCCCCATGAGAGTCAGCCGATGACGAAGCGCGCCGCAGCCGCGTCCGAACAGCTGCGCGCATGGGCTGGCCTCGACCAGGCGACTGCGCACGAAGCGGATCAGGCCTCGGCGACGATGCGCCAGATCGTGTCGATCCGAATGCCCGACGCGCTGCTCGAGCGCGTCGATGCGGTCGCCAACGCGCGCGGCGTCACGCCCTCGGGCCTGATGCGGTCCCTGATCTCGGCCGGTCTCGACCGCCCGACGGTGGGAGCCGGCGAGCAGCCGGAGATCGCCGCCGAGCTCGCAGCCCTGCGTCGCAAGGTCGATGAGATCGCGGAGCGGCTCGGGCCATCCGGCGATGCAGCCCCGGGACGCGCCTCGGCATGAGGCGGATCGGGTTCATCCGCAACCCGTTCAACGCCGAGGCGCCGGCCGTGCTGGCGCGAGCGCGGGCGTGGTGCGCGCGTCGGGATCTCGATGCCTGGGACACGATCGCTGACGACGCGGAGTCGATACAGGCTCAGTGCCCGGCCTCGGACCTGGTCTGCGTTCTTGGCGGGGATGGCACCTTTCTGCGCGCGGCGCGCGCGATGGGGGATTCGGGCGTGCCGGCGCTCGGGGTCAACCTGGGGCGTGTCGGATTCCTCGCAAAGGTCGAGAGCGGCGAGCTGGAGCGGACATTGGACCGCGTCGCCGACGGCGACTTCGTCGTCGAAGAGCGGCTCCGCGTCGAGGCGACGGTGTGCGCCGCCGACGGCTCCACCGAGCGCCACGCATCCCTCAACGAGGTCGTCGTCGCACGCGGCACCCGGGTGCGCATGATCCAGGTGGAGGTCGAGGTGAGTGGTAGTCACCTCGCGACATATGTGGCCGACGGCGTGGTGGTGGCGACCCCCACCGGCTCGACGGCGTACTCCTTCTCGGCCGGGGGCGCGGTGCTCGAGCCACGCCTCCGCAACATGATCATCACCCCGATCGCGGCCTATCTGTCGCCGTTGCGCAGCGTGGTGACCGGCGAGAGCCACGTCGTCAGCCTCACGGTGCGCCAGGCGTCCGATGCCGCCGTCCTCTCGATCGACGGCCAATGGGACCGTCGGCTCGAGGTCGGCGATCGCGTCGAGGTCCGCGCGCTCGAGCAGCCCTTCCGCTTCATCGAGCCGAATGGGGGCGCCTCGTTCTACGAGCTGCTGCGCACCAAGGCCTCGCTGCTGCCGTACTAGCCGATGGCCCTCATCGAGCTGACGGTCGAGAACCTGGCGGTCGTCGAGTCGGTTCGCCTCGCGTTGGATCAGCGCTTCACCGTGCTCACCGGTGAGACCGGAGCCGGTAAGTCGCTGGTGGTCGACGCGATGGCGCTCGCGCTCGGCGCCCGCGCGACCGCGGACCTGATTCGGCGCGGAGCGGACGCGGCCAGGGTCGAGGCGGTGTTCGAGGGCGTGGAGCGCGAACCGGACGCTCCCCTTGACGACCTGGTGGCCGAGGGCGAAGGCACCGTCATCGTCAGCCGAGAGCTGGCCGCCGACGGCCGATCGGTGGTCCGCGTGAACCGCCGCGCCGTAACCGTGGGAAGCCTGGCCATGCTAGGCACCCGGCTCGCGGAGATCCATGGCCAGCATGAGCAGCAGCGGCTTCTTGCGCCGGAGCGCCAGCTGGCGCTGCTGGACCGCTTCGCCGCACATCGCGAGCTGGTGTCCGAGGTTCGGCGCGCCTTCGAGGCGCGGCGCGCAACGCTGGCCCGCGCCGCGGAGATGGTCACCGACCCCGCCGAGCTGGACCGGCGCCGGGAGCTGCTCCGCTACCAGGCGGACGAGATCGGCCGAGCCGCGCTCCGCGAGGGTGAGCTGCAGGAGCTGGAGGAACGCCTGCGCAGCGCGCAGCACGCGGAGGCAATCCTGTCTGCGGCGCAGCGCGCGCAGCAGCTGCTGAGCGGGGAGGGAAGCGGCCTCGACGCCCTGCGCGGTGCATCGGTCGCGCTCGGGGCCTCGGCTGCCCACGACGCGCGCTTCGCTCCGCTCGGAGAGCGGGCGACCGAGCTTGCGATCGAGGCGGAGGAGCTGGCCCGTGAGATCGAGCGGCAGCTGGACCGCGTGGAGCTGGATCCGGGTCAGCGTGCAGCCGCGGAGGAGCGGCTCGCGCTCATCTACGACCTGCTGCGGAAGTACGGCGGCACGCTGGCCGCGGTGATCGCCTGCGGCATCGAGGCAACGGACGAGCTTCGGCTGCTCGAGGCGCAGGCCACCGAACGCGACCGGCTGCGTCGAGACGCCGATGCGCATCACCACGCGCTGGTGGACGCGGCGTCTCGGCTCTCCACGGCCCGTGCCGAGGCGGCGAGACTGCTTCGCGCGCAGGTGAACGCTGAGCTCCCGCCGCTCGGGCTGCCCGACAACGCGTTCGACATCGAGGTCGAGCCCGCGGAGCTCGGCGCGACCGGCGGTGACCGGGTCGTCTTCACCTTCGCCCCGAACCCCGGCGAGCCGCCGCGACCATTGGCGCGTATCGCATCCGGCGGCGAGTCGAGCCGGGTGTCGCTCGCGCTGAAGGTGGTCCTGGCCGCGGCGGACGAGACGCCGCTGCTGATCTTCGACGAGGTCGACGCGGGGGTGGGCGGTCGGCACGGCGTGGCGCTCGGGGAGCGACTTCGCCGGCTGGCCGCCTACCACCAGGTGCTGTGCGTCACCCACCTGGCGCAGGTGGCCGCCTACGCAGACGCTCATCTGCATGTCGAGAAGCGCGTCGAAGCGGGGCGCACGTTCACGGCCGTCCGACGGCTGGAGGGCGGCGAGCGCGCCGCGGAACTGGCGTCGATGCTCGCCGGGCTACGGGCCGGCACCGAGGCGCAGGCCGTCGCCCGAGCGCTGCTGCGCGAAGCCGCGACGTCCGCGGCGGTGCGGGGGGCGGGATGACCGGCCGAAGGCGACCGTGGTACCCGGCGAGCGCCCGCTGAGCGGCGATCCGGCGCTGCGCTCCGCGATCGAGAGCTTCCTGCTGGAGCTGCGGGTTGAGCGCGGCCTGTCGCCACTCACGATTGCCGCGTATCGTCGGGACCTGCGCCAGTTCGCCGATCAGGCCGGACGATCATGGCGCAACGATCCTGGTCCGGCGAACGACTTTGTGGCACAGCTGCAGGCGGCGGGCCGGCGGCCCACGACACAGGCGCGCAAGGTGGCGGCCATTCGGAGCTTCTACGGCTTTGCGCTCCGTGAGGGTCTCGCCGGGAGGGATGTGGCAGGCCTGATGGAATCGCCGCGCGCGGGCAGCCACCTGCCGGACGTGCTGGCCACCGACCAGGTGGAGCGGATCCTCGCCGCCCCCGGCCAGGATCCCGTGGGCCTGCGCGACGGCGCCATCCTGGAGCTGCTGTACGCCGCCGGGCTGCGCGTCAGCGAGCTGGTGGGCCTGGATAGGGCTCGACTCGACCTTGCGCACCTGCAGGTGCGCGTCATCGGCAAGGGAAATCGAGAGCGTCGGGTGCCGATCGGCGAGATCGCCCGCGACCGGCTGCATCGGTATCTGACCGGACCGCGGGCGGCATGGACCGCGGATCGACCGACCGCTGCCGTCTTCGTGAACCAACGCGGCGCGCGCCTGACCCGCGAATCGGTCTGGCGAATGGTGCGTCGCTGGAGCGTCGCAGCGGGCCTCTCGGAGCGCGTGACGCCACACACCTTCCGGCACTCGTTCGCCACCCACCTGCTCGAGGGTGGCGCCGACCTGCGGGTGGTCCAGGCGCTGCTCGGCCATGCTAGCATCAGCACCACCCAGCTCTACACTCACCTCACCGGCGAGCGACTCCGTGAGGTTTACACGCGGGCGCACCCACGAGCGTAACCGGAGCCACGATGAGCTACGCCAGGAACCTCCTCTCGCGGGGCGAGGAGGTTGTCTTCGAGAGCCGGCAGCACTGGTTCGCCGTGCTGGCCTCGACGTGGCTGTGGATCGTCGTTGCGGTGGCGGCCCTGGCCATGCTGATCTGGGTCGGGACCAACAAGCTCGAGGCGACGCTCTCGAACGTGCTCGGCATCGCCGGGCTGGTGCTGCTCCTCGCCGCCGCCGGGCGCGTCGGCCTGGTGGTCTGGGGCTGGCGCAACCAGGAGTACCTGGTCACCACACGCCGGATCATCAAGTCTGAGGGCGTCCTCAACAAGGTCATGAGCGACTCGAGCCTCGAGAAGGTGAACGACGCCCACCTGACCCAGAGCTGGTTGGGCCGGATCTTCGACTACGGCCACCTCGACATCCTGACCGCCGCCGACGAGTCGGGTGGCATCGAGGATTTTCCGATGATCGCGGACCCGGTGAAGTTCAAGATCGCGATGCTCAACCAGAAGGAGCTGCTGGAGCGTCCGGATCTGGCCCCGCCGCCCTCCCGCCGACCGAGCCTCCCTCCGCCGATGCAGCGTCCGGAGGCGATGCCTCCGCGCGCCGGGAGCGCACGGGTCTCGGAGATCCGCTCCACGCTGGCCGCCGATCCAACGCCCTCCGCACCGCCTGTCGAGACCGCATCCCGTTCACCGACCTCCTCCTCGCAGCTCGCCGACGAACTGGCGGCGACCCTCGAGCGGCTGGCGGCGCTGCGCGACAAGGGGCTGATCACGGCCGACGAGTACGAGGCGAAGAAGCGGCAGCTGCTGGAGCGGATGTAGGTGGCCGCTGGCCGCCTCGCCGCCCTTGCCGACGGGGTGTACGGCGAGGAGCTGGAGCGCCGCATCGAGGCCGCGGCGAACGCGATCCGCGCCCGGCTCGCCGATGAGCCTCGACTCGACCAGCCGATGCTGGCGATCGTGCTCGGCTCCGGCCTGGGCGCGGTCAGCGGCCTGCTCGACGCCGAGCCTCGGGTGCGCATTCCGTACGACGAGATCCCCGGCGTTCCCGCCGCCCGGGTGGCCGGCCATGCCGGCGAGCTGGTGATCGGTCTGGCCCGGGGTCGGTCGATCCTGGTCCTGTCGGGGCGGGTGCATCCCTACGAGGGCTACTCGCAGCGCGAGGTGACCATCCTGCTGCGTGCCTGCTTCCGGACCGGGGTGATCGCGGTGGTCCTCACCAACGCGTCCGGAGCGCTGAATCCCACCTTCGAGCCCGGCGACGTGATGCTGATCACAGACACCATCAACCTGTCCGGCGACAACCCGCTGACCGGCCCGAACGTGGATCAGCTTGGCCCGCGATTCGTGCCGATGGCCGATGCGTTCGACGGTCAGCTGCAGTCGGCTGCCCGGCGTGCCGCGCGACAGATCAGCCTCGACCTTCGGGAGGGGGTTTACGTCATGCTCGCCGGCCCAAACTACGAAACGCGCGCCGAGATGCGCATGCTCCGCGGCTTCGGCGCGGACGCGGTGGGCATGTCCACGGTGCCCGAGGTGCTGGTCGCCCGCCATGCCGGCAGCCGAGTGCTCGCCCTGTCGCTGGTCACCAACAAGGCGACGGCGGACGTCGACCACGAGGTGACCCACGAAGAGGTGCTCGCGGTCGGCCGCATCGGCGCGGCCAAGCTCATTCGTCTGCTCGACGAGCTGCTGCCGGAGATCGGGTAGGTGCTGTTCAACAGCTCGCCGCCGGTCATCCTGGCCATCGGTCTGGCACTGGTGATCGGGATCACGTTCCATGAGTTCAGCCATGCGCTCATCGCCGATCAGCTGGGCGATCACCGGCCGCGCGCACTGGGCCGCGTCTCGCTCAACCCGGTGCGACACATCGATCCACTGGGGGCGCTTGCCTTCCTGCTGGCAGGCTTCGGCTGGGGGCGTCCCGTGCCGGTCAATCCATATGCCCTGCGACCCGGACGCTCGGGGATGGCAATCGTCGCCGCCGCGGGACCGGTCGCCAACGTGGTGGTCGCGCTCGTGTTCGCGATCGTCTTCCGCGCGCTGCGGTTGGGCGACAGCACGTTCGGTCTGGTCGACCAGATCGTCGGCAACGTGGTGCTCTTCAACGTGGTGCTCGGCCTCTTCAACCTGCTGCCCATTCCGCCGCTCGACGGCTACAACGTGGTGCTCGCCTTCGTTCCGCCCCGCCAGGCGTTTGCGATGCAGCGCTACGCGCAGTACGGAACGCTGCTGCTGCTGGGCCTGATCCTGGTCAGCATGCTCGAGCCGTCCGGTGGCCCGATCGGTTGGCTCTTTGCCCTCGCCGGGCTGTTGACCAGGCTGTTCATCGGTGCATAGGGTCGCCCAGCTGATCGGCCACCTCACCGCCCGGGTCGGCCCCGATGACGAGGCGCTCGTCCGGCGGATGCTGCCGGAGTCGGCATGGGGTCTGTTCGCCTCGATGCCGGTCGCCGATCGGCGCCACGCGCTGGATGTCGCGGCCCGGCTCCGGAGGGCCGGACTCGAGGATCGTGACCTGCTCGCGGCCGCGCTGCTGCACGACGTGGCGAAGGGTGATCGGATGCGGCTCTGGCACCGGGTCGGCGGGGTTCTGCTCGAGGCCCTCGCCCCGGGCCTGCTGCGACGCCTGGCATCCTCGGACGCGTCATCGTGGCGCTACCCGTTCCATCTCTACCTGACCCATGACCGGCTCTCGGCAGTTGCCGCGCGGCGCGCGGGCTGCACCGAGCGCTGCGGTCGGTTCATCGCCGGAGACGTGGAGCCTGACGATGCCCGGCTGGCAGCGGCCCTGCGGCGGGCCGACGAGGCGTCCTGAGCATGTCGCTGCAGCCCATCCCGATTGTCTCGGAGGCCGAGTCGAGCGGACTCCCGACGGGGTTCGGGCATCTCGAGGAGGACGACTTCGAGATCCAGCTGGAGATGTTCGCCGGGCCCCTGCAGCTCCTGCTGCACCTGATCGAGGCCCGCGAGCTGGACGTGCTGACCGTGCCGCTCGCGGAGGTCGCGGACGCCTATGTCGCGCACCTGGCGGCGAACCCGGTGAGCCCGGAGCGCCTGTCGGAGTTCGTCGCGGTCGCCGCTCAGCTGATCCTCCTGAAGTCGCGGCGACTGCTGCCCGCCGAACCACTCCCCGCGGAGCCGTCAGAGGCGGCGGAACCCGATGAGCAGGAGCTGCGGCGGCGGCTGATCGAGTACCGCGCGCTGCGTGACGCGGCCAGGCTGCTCGCGGCCCGGGATGGAACGGCGCCGCTCCTGCGGCGAGAGCCACGAGAGAGCGATCTGCCGCTGCGTCGCGGCGATCCGGTCCCCGCGACGCTGCTGGTGGAGGCCCTCAGCCGTCTGGCGGCCATCAGCGAACCGGTCGATGAACCGCCCACCATCGTCGCTCGCGAGGTGACGATCGCCGAGCAGATGCGGGTGCTGCACGCTGCGCTGTCCGCGACTCCACGCCTGGTGCTGCAGTCGATCCTCGGAGCCTGCCGGTCGCGCACCGAGGTGACCGTCACGTTTCTTGCCGCGCTGGAGCTGATACGCCGCCGACAGGCACGCGCTGAACAGACATCGGTCTTCGGTCCGATCGTGGTGGAGCGGGTGAAGACGGGCACGGGATGAGCGCCCAGACCGAGCTGGAGGCGCTGTTCGAGGCGGTGCTGTTCATTGCCGAGCGTCCGCTGCAGACCGCCGAGCTTGCCCAGCTGGCCTCGATTCCGGGTCTCCAGGCGGAGGCGACACTCGCCGCGCTTGGCGACGAGCTGTCGTCGGCGGGGCGTGGCATCCGCCTGCAGCGCCTCGATACCGCGTGGCAGCTGGTCACCGCGCCGGAGGTGGGGGAGCAGCTCGCCGCCTATGCCGCGCGAGAGGAGTCGCGCCTCACGCCCGCCGCGCTGGAGGCGCTGGCCGTGATCGCTTACCGCCAGCCCTGCACGCGGGCCGATGTCGAGCGCGTCCGCGGCGTCGATTCGGACTACGTGATTCGCTCCCTGCTCCACCGCCGGTTGATCGCCGAGGTGGGGCGGCGCGAGACCCCGGGGCGACCGGTCCTGTTCGGCACGACCTTCGCCTTCCTCGAGCGTTTCGGCCTGACCTCGATCGACGAGCTGCCGCGGCTCGAGGGTGAGGCGGCCCAGGTGGCCGCGCTCGCCGCGGTCGTGGACCGGGCCGATGGCCCCTGAGCGCCTGCAGAAGATGCTGGCTCGGGCCGGCGTCGCGTCCCGACGCCGTGCGGAATCGCTCCTCACCGCGGGCCGGGTGCGGGTCAACGGGCGCACCGCGCAGCTTGGGGACAGCGCTGATCCCTCGGTCGATCGCGTCGAAGTCGACGGACGGCTGATCGGTGAGGCGGAGTCGAGAGTGCACCTCGCGCTCCACAAGCCGCGGGGCTACCTGTCGTCGGCCGCTTCGGAACGCGGTCATCCGTCGGTGATCGAGCTGGTCCCGCATCGGTCCGAGCGGCTCTGGCCGGCCGGGCGGCTGGACCTCGATTCGGAGGGCCTCATGCTGGTGACCAATGACGGGCCATGGGCGCAGCGGGTCATGCATCCGCGCTACGCCCTCGAGCGGGAGTACGCGGTGCTCGTCGCGCGAGCGCCAGACCAGGGAGCGTTGGCCGCCCTGCGCCGGGGGATCGCGCTCGAGGACGGGGTGGCGCGCCTGCTGGCGGCCCGGCGGGCGAGGCCGCCGGCCGAGATCGAATGCACCCCCGAGGAGCGGGGCGTGTGGCTGCGGGTGCGCATCGGCGAGGGCCGCAAGCGCGAGGTCCGGCGCCTGTTCGGCGCCGTCGGACACCCGGTCCGGCGCCTGGTCCGCGTTCGCCTCGGCCCGCTGGCGCTGGACGGGCTGCGGCCGGGCGCATGGCGGGCGCTCAGCCTCGAGGAGGTCGATGCACTTGCCGGAGATCGGCCGGCGCTGGGCGGCCGGGACGGTCACCTGGCGGTTGCGGTCGACGGTCCGTCAGGGTCAGGCAAGAGCACCGTGGGCAGCGCGCTCGCCGTTCGGCTCGGGGCCGCGTTCGTGGACACCGGGCTGATGTACCGCGCCCTGACCCTCGCCGCCATCGAGCGCGGAGTGGACCCGGAGGACGGGCCTGCACTCGGCCGGCTCGCCTCGCGGAGCGCGATCCGGGTTCGGCGACCGCGCGCCGGCGAGGTCGGGCGGCTGGAGACCGTCCTCATCGGGCGCCGCGACGTGACCGACCAGGTCCGGACGCCGGGCATCGACCGCGCGGTGTCCGCGGTCAGCCGCCACGCTGAGGTCCGGGACGCGATGCTCGACCTGCAGCGCGCAGAGGCGCGCCGCGGGCCGACGGTGATGGTCGGTCGTGACATCGGCACCGTGGTGCTGCCCGACGCAACCCTCAAGGTCTATCTCAGCGCCTCGACCGGTGTCCGCGCCGCGCGGCGCGCCGGAGAGATGGGGCGGCCGGACCGGGCCGACGAGTACCTTCGCGAGATCAAGCAGCGCGACGCGGCGGATTCCGGGCGGGAGGTTGCGCCACTGCGCAAGGCGCGCGGCGCGTTGGTGATCGACACCGGCCGGCTTGACGTCGAGGCCTGTGTGAGCGCCATCGTCCAGCGGCTGGGCAGTCGGGCCTCGACCGTGCGTCGTGCGGCTCGATGAGCGACTGGTTCTTCCGGCCCGGCTCGCACATCACGGGAAAGCTGGCCGGGCTGTTCGGCGGAGCCCAGATCATCGGCCTCCACCACATCCCGCGCAGCGGCCCATTCATCCTGGTCGCCAACCACTGCTCGCAGGCCGATCCGCCGCTGCTCGGCTGGGCGACCGGCTACCAGACGGGCCGCGTCATCCACTTCATGGCGAAGATCGAGATGCGTCACTGGCCGGTGGTCGGTTGGCTGGCGGCGCAATCGGGCGTCTTCTTCATCCGGCGCGGAGAGAGCGACCGTGCCGCGCAGCGCCTCGCGCTCGGGCTGCTGGCGGACGGCGATGCGATCGCGGTCTTTCCGGAAGGAACGCGAAGTCGAGACGGCAAGCTCCAGGCCGGCAGACCGGGAGCGGCCCTGCTCGCCCTGCGCAGCGGCGCTCCGCTCGTGCCGGTCGGCATCGCGGGGACGCACCGGCTCTTTGCGAGCGGCCGAGGTCCGCGCCGATCGCGGATGACGATCCGGATCGGGCCACCCCTTGGCCTGGGGCACCAGCCGGACGGCCGCCTCGACCGGCGGGCGCTGGCCGAGGGCACCAGCCGGATGATGGCCGCCATCGCCGCACTCCTGCCCGTCGCTCAGCGAGGAGCGCGCGGAGGCGTCGCCGACCCGGTTGCGGCGCGCGCCGAGGATCGCGAATCTGACGTGCCGCCGGAGGCTCGGTAGAATCGAGGGTGGAATGACCACCATCGCCGAGGTTCGCCCAGAGGTGCGCATCGCCGAGCGCGCCGGATTCTGCTACGGCGTGCGCCTCGCCATCGACAAGGCCAAGCACGCCCGCGAACAGGGCAAAGAGGTCACCACCCTCGGGCAGCTGGTGCACAACCCCGGCATCAAGGCCGACCTGTCCGATCGCGGGATCCGGACCGCCGACCTGGCCGACGAGGTCGAGGGCGGCACGCTCATCATCCGCGCCCATGGCGTCCCGGCCGGAGAGTTCGAGAAAGTGCGGTCCCAGCCCGGCGTGGAGGTCATCGACGCCACCTGCACCTGGGTTCTGCAGTCGCAGAAGGCGGCGCGGGAACTCGCGGAGGCGGGCTACACGGTGTGCATCATCGGCCACGAGGATCATCCCGAGGTGAAAGGGGTGCGTTCCTATGCCGGCGAAAACCATGTGGTGGTCGACGACATGGACCGATCGACCTGGGAGCGCGTGCCACGCACCAAGAAGCTCGGCGTCCTGAGCCAGTCCACCATCCTGCCCAACAAGCTCGAGGAGTTCGCGTCCTTCTGCCTGCGCCGGTGCCACGACCTGCGGGTGGTCAACACCGTCTGCCCGGTGACCCTCACCCGGCAGGCGGATTCGGTGGTCCTGGCGGCCGATGTCGACGGCATGATCGTGGTCGGCGGCAAGAACAGCTCGAACACCAAGGAGCTGGCGGTCAAGTGCCGCAGCGTTTGCGAGCAGACGATCCACATCGCCGATGTCGACGAGCTGGAGAGCGGCTACCGCGACTGGCTGTCCGGCAAGGAACGGATCGGCATCACCGGCGGCACCTCGACCCCCGAGGTCGATCTCGAGGCGGTACGCGACCGGATCTACACCCTGACCGCCTGAGGCGCGCTCGCTCGCCGAGCCGGACGGCGGTCTCCCCTCCCGCGGCCCGCTGCCCCGACCCCCGGTACACTGCCCGGCATGCCCCCACAGCCGATCGTTGCGATCGTCGGACGCCCGAACGTCGGCAAGTCGACCCTCTTCAACCGCCTGGTGGGTGAGCGGGTCGCAATCGTGGAGGACATCCCGGGCACGACCCGCGACCGGGTGTACGGAACCTCCGAATGGAATGGTCGCCGGTTCACGGTGGTCGACACCGGCGGACTGGAGCTCGAGCCGGGATCGCAGATCGAGGAGCGCGTCCAGGACCAGGCGCGGATCGCGATCCGGGAGGCGGACGAGATCCTGTTCGTGGTGGATGCCGCGGCCGGGTTGGCGCCGCTGGATCACGACGTGGCGGATGCGCTGCGACGCGCGGCAAGGCCGACGATCCTGGTGGTCAACAAGGCCGATAACCCGCGCCGCGAGGCCGAGGGGGCCGAGTTCCACGCACTCGGCTTCGAGCCGACGCTGATGATCAGCGCCCAGCACGGGCGTGGCACCGGGGACCTGGCGGACGAGATCGTGGAGCGGCTGCCGGCGGTCAGCGACGCGGAACGGGCAGCATCGGTTCGGACCGATGACCAGCTCTCAGCGCAAGAGCTGCTCGAGCTCGAGGAGGCCGAGATCGGGCCGCCGCGAGTTGCGATCGTCGGGCGTCCGAACACCGGCAAGTCGACATTCGTGAACCGTGTCCTGGGCCAGGAGCGAATGATCGTCGCCGATCAGCCTGGGACGACCCGTGACCCGGTGGACACGGCGGTCGAGCTCGATGGCGAGCAGATGGTCCTGATCGATACCGCAGGGATCCGACGGCGGGGCGCGATCGACCGGGGGATCGAGCGTTACAGCGTCCTGCGCAGCATGAAGGCCATCGACCGCGCTGACGTGGCGGTCGTCCTGACCGATGCCACCGAGGGCTACACCGCCCAGGACGCTCACGTGGTGGGCTACGTGCTCGATGCCGGAAAGGGGATCGTGCTGGTCATCAACAAGTGGGATGCGCTCGAGAAAGACGGGCACACCACCGACCGGTGGCTCAAGGTCCTTCGCCGCGAGGCGCCCTACCTGGCATGGGCCGACATCGTGTTCGCCAGCGGCCGCACCGGCCAACGCGTCGAGCGCGTGCTGCGCGAGGCACGCCGCGTGGCCGACGAGCGTCTGCGGCGGGTCCCCACCGCGGAGCTGAACCGGGTCGTCACCGATGCGGTCCGCGACCATCCCCCGGCCCACGTCCGCAATCGCCTCCCCAAGCTGTACTACGCCACCCAGGTGGCCATCCGGCCGCCCACCTTCGTGGTCTTCGTCAACGACCCGCAGCTGATCCATTTCAGCTACAAGCGATACCTGGAGAACCGGGTGCGCGACGGATTCGGCTTCCTGGGGACGCCGATCCGTCTCCTCTTCCGGCCGCGCACCTCCGATCCGGAGTACCGGCGCACCGGTCCCACGCGTCGGCCGGCACGGTCGACGCGGCGGCGCTGAGCCCCGTCCGCCCGGTGCTATCCTCCGCGCCGTGACCGACCAGATCGGCGTCATCGGCGCCGGAGCGTGGGGCACCACGCTCGCCATCCGGCTCGCGGATGCCCAACGGCCTGTGACCCTCTGGGCACACACGCCGGCAGCCAACGAGGAGCTCGCCAGCGCTCGACAGAACCGGCGCTACCTCCCCGGAATCGTCTTCCCGCCGAACCTGCGCGTCGTGTCGGATGACGGCTACCTCGCCGAGCCGCATCGGTATTTCGTGCTGGCCGTCCCGTCCGCTCACCTGCGAGCGACCCTCCAGCGCCTGGCGCCGCGGCTGTACGCCGATGCGGCACTCGTCTCGGTGGTCAAGGGGATCGAGGCTGGGACGAATCTGCGTCCAAGCCAGGTGGTGGGAGAGGAGCTGGTCGGCCGTTCGGTGGCCGCGCTGTCGGGGCCGAACCTGGCGCTGGAGATCGCCCACGGCAAACCGGCCGCGGCGGTCGTCGCCTCGGTCGATGCGTCCCTGGCTGCCGAGCTGGCCGCCGCGATCTCGAGCGATCGCTTCCGCGTCTACACCAGCCCGGATGTCGTCGGTGTCGAGCTCGGAGGGGCGCTGAAGAACGTCGTCGCGCTCGCCGCGGGAATGGTGGACGGCCTCGGCTTTGGGGACAGCGCCAAGGCGGCGATCATCACCCGCGGCCTGGCCGAGATGACCCGGCTGGGGGTCGCCGCCGGCGCTCATCCGTTGACCTTTGCCGGCCTGGCCGGAGTCGGTGATTTGATCGCGACCTGCATGAGCCCGCTGTCCCGGAACCGACGAGCGGGAGAGCTGTTGGCGGCAGGAGGCGCCTGGGCGACCGTGGAGCCGCTGATCGGTGGCGTGGTGGAGGGCGTCTACACGGCCCGAGGCGCGCTGGCGCTGGCCGCGGAGCACGGAGTCGAGTTGCCGATCGCCGAGCAGGTGGCCGCCGTGGTGTACGACGGCCGTCCGCCGCTGGAGGGAGTCGCGGCGCTCATGGCTCGGCCATCCAAGGACGAGCTTGGCTCGCTGGGCGGCTGAGCGGCTGGAGCGTCGGGAGGGTCGGGAGCGGCCGTACAACCGGCACTTCCAGATCACGATCGCGATCCCCAGCCCGAAAGGCCACCGCCAGGAGCAGGGTCACTGATGTGCTTTCCGTCTCCACCGGCGGAGCGCCGGTCATGAGCGCAGCAGCCGCTCCACCGCCGCGGTCGCCTCGGTCACCTTGTCGCCCTCGCCGCCAGCCGCTGCCTCCACGACACAGTGGCGCAGGTGCTGGTCCAGCAGACCGAGCGCCACCCCGCGAAGTGCGTGAGTGACCGATGCCACCTGGGTCAGGATGTCGATGCAGTACTGGTCGTCGCCGACCATGCGTTCCAGCCCGCGCACCTGGCCCTCGATTCGGCGCAGGCGCCGGAGATAGTCTTCGCGATCGGCGCTGTAGCCTCGCATGCGTGCCTCCGAGTTTCCATCCGCCGGGATCGTACAGGATACCCCTACGGGGTATACGATGCGCATGTTGCGACGGGCTAGACAGGACCGGAGGCGAGGAGTGACGGGTATACACCACGGCGGCGCCCACGCCAAGCATGCGGGTCACGACCCGGACGCCTACCGCCGCCAGTTCTGGATCGTGCTGCTGCTGACCATTCCGGTCGTGGTCTGGAGCGGCGAGGTCCAGATGTGGCTCGGATACCGCGCTCCGGTTCTGCCCGGCTCGAACTGGATTCCGCCGCTGATCGGGACGGTGGTCTTCGCGTATGGCGGAGCCGTCTTCCTGCGAGGGGCGTTCACCGAACTGCGAGACAGGCTGCCAGGGATGATGACCCTCATCAGCCTGGCGATCCTGGTGGCCTTCGTCGCCAGCTGGGCCGCGACGCTCGGCGTGTTCAGCGTTGACGTGTGGTGGGAGTTGGCGACCCTGATCACGGTCATGAGCCTGGGTCACTGGCTCGAGATGAGGTCGATCATGCAGGCCCAGGGGGCGCTGTCGGCGCTGACCGAGCTGCTCCCCGATACCGCCGAGCGGGTGACCGACACTGCCATCGAGAGCGTCCCGCTGCACATGCTCGCGGTTGGCGACCTCGTCCTCGTGCGCCCCGGTACCCGGGTGCCGGCGGACGGCGAGGTCGTCGAGGGGATGGCCGACGTCGACGAGTCGATGATCACCGGCGAATCGCGCCCGGTGACCAAGGCACCCGGGGCGGCGGTAGTGGCCGGCACCGTGGCGGCCGGCGGCAGCCTCCGGGTCCGGGTGACGGCGGTGGGAGACGAGACCGCGCTGTCCGGGATCATGCGGCTGGTCGCCGCCGCGCAAGCCTCGAACAGCCGGGCACAGGCGCTTGCGGATCGAGCCGCAGCGGTCCTGTTCTTTGTTGCGCTCGCCGCCGGCACCATCACGCTGGCAGCGTGGATGCTCGCCGGGCGGCCCGAGGAGGCGCTGATCCGCACCGCCACCGTGCTGGTGATCGCGTGCCCGCACGCGCTCGGGCTCGCCATTCCGCTCGTGATCGCCATCAGCACCACGCTAGGGGCGCGGAACGGTCTGCTGGTCAAGGACCGCCTTGCGCTCGAGCGCGCCAGGGACCTCGGCATCATCGTCTTTGACAAGACAGGCACGCTGACCCGTGGGGAGGCTGTCATGGCCGGGATCGTCGTGGCCGACGGGATCGACGAGAGCGAGCTGCTTGGCCTTGCCGCGGCGGTCGAGACGGACTCGGAGCATCCGCTTGCCAAGGCGATCGTCGCCGGCGCCGAACGGAGGGGAATCCGGCCTGCCCGTGCCACCGACTTCGAGGCGCTGTCCGGCCGGGGAGCGCGTGCCACCATCCGCGGCGAGGTGGTATCGGTCGGCGGTCCGCGCCTGCTTGGTGATCTCGGTGCGCAGCCTGGACCCGAAATCGGCATCGCCACCCAAGAATGGGCGGCCCAGGGACGCACCGTGCTGCACGTCGTTTTGGGCGACCGGGTGCTCGGGGCCGTCGCCGTCGAGGACGAGATCAGGCCGGAGTCCGCGGAGGCCGTGACGCTGCTGCACCGGATGGGGCTCCGGGTGGCCATGATCACCGGCGACGCCCGGTCGGTGGCCGAGTCGGTGGCCAGCCGGCTGGGCATCGACGAGGTGGCGGCCGAGGTCCTGCCGGCCGACAAGTCCGAGACGATCAGGAGATTCCAGGCATCCGGCGCCCGGGTCGGGATGGTCGGCGACGGTGTGAACGACGCTCCAGCCCTGACGCAGGCCGACGTCGGCATCGCCATCGGTGCCGGAACCGACGTCGCAGTCGAATCGGCCGGCATCATCCTGGTTCGCGACGATCCCCGCGACGTGGCGGCCGCGATTCGGCTCAGCCGGGCGAGCTACCGGAAGATGATCCAGAACCTCGTGTGGGCGACCGGCTACAACGCGCTGGCCATCCCGGTCGCCGCCGGAGCGCTTGCCCCGCTCGGTTTCGTGCTGCCGATGAGCGTTGGGGCGCTGGTCATGAGCGTTTCGACCATCGTGGTGGCGCTCAACGCCCAGCTGCTCCGACGCCTGCGACTGCGATCGGAGCCGGCAGCGGGGCAGCTGACCCAGGTGGCCACCGCGGCATAGGGGGCGTTTGGTCTACCATCGGGCAGGGTGATGGGGCTCGCCCGCGAAACTGCCCGGTTGGGCTGATGGCTCCTGGAGACATCCGCGTGGAGGATGCAAGTGGGGCTGTGGTTCATCGGCCTGGGCGGGTTCCTGGGGGCAATCACCCGGTATGCGGTCGACGGCTGGGTATCGGCCAGAACCGGCGGCGGCTTTCCGTACGGGACGCTGGTGGTGAATGTCTCCGGCTGTCTGGTGGTCGGCATCCTGTTCGCGATGCTGGTCGAGCGTGGGGTGTTGGCGAACCAGCTGCGCGGGCCGCTGATGATCGGCTTCGTGGGGGCGTACACGACGTTCTCGACCATGGCGCTCGAGAGCTGGAGGCTCGCAGAGGAAGGGGTGTGGGCGCTGATGCTGGCGAACCTGGTCGGCTCCTCATTGCTGGGCGTTGCGGCAGTGGTGATCGGCGTGTCCATTGGCCGGGCGCTGTGAAGATCGATGGCACCGGGCTGCTGGTGCGCATCTATATCGGCGAGTCGGACCGCTGGCACGGCAAGCCGCTGTACCACGCCATCGTCGAAGAGCTGCGCAGGCGAGGGCTGGCGGGCGCCACCGTGCTTCGCGGGATCGAGGGCTTTGGCGCCAAGGCTCATCTTCACACCACTCGAATCCTGAGCCTCTCCGAGGACCTGCCCCTGGTGATCGAGGTGGTGGACCAGGAAGATCGGATCCGCGCGGTGCTGCCCATCCTGGATGGCATGGTGGGGGACGGCCTCATTACCCTCGAACGGGTCGAGGTCGTGGCGTACCGCGCCAGCCACCCGCCAGCGCGCGGCTGAGCGCCGCTTGGGGTGGACGCGGTTCTGCTGATGATGGCGATTGCCGGGCTGTTTTTCATCGGCCTCGTGCTCGCCGTGTCGGCGATCGTGCACATCGAGCGGCGCCGGGCGGCCGCGGACCGACAGGCGGACGGGCGCGGGTCGCGTCGCGAGCGGGGAGCGAGGTGAGTCCGGGGCTGGATGCCGCGATCCTGATGGTCAGCGTGGCCGCAGGATTCCTGGGCGCCCTGGGTGGCATCGGTGGCGGCATGCTCGTGGTGCCGGCCCTGACGATCGTGTTCGGGGTTCCGCTCCACCTGGCCATCGGCGCGAGCATTGTGAGCGTCATCGCCACCAGCTCGGGTGCGGCGGCCTCGTACGTGCGCGACCGGCTCACGAACCTGCGGATCGCGATGTTCCTGGAGCTTGCCACCACCAGCGGAGCGGTGGCCGGCGCCCTCCTGGCGGCCGTGGTGGCCCCGTCGGCGCTGTTCGTGCTGCTCGGCCTGGTCCTGCTCGGCTCGGCCGCCCAACAGTTTCTGCGCCTGGGCGAGGAGCTACCTCCCGCAGTCGAGCCTAGCCCGCTCGCCGTCCGGCTGGAGCTGGTCGGTTCCTATCCGGACGCGCGGATGGGCCGCGAGGTCGCGTATTCTGCGCAGCGGATCCCGCTCGGCCTGGGCCTGATGGCGGGGGCCGGAGTCGTGTCTGGCCTGCTGGGCATCGGCTCGGGCGCGCTGAAGGTCCTTGCCATGGACGGCGCGATGCGTCTCCCGATGAAGGTTTCGTCGACGACGAGCAACTTCATGATCGGCGTTACCGCCGCCGCCTCCGCCGGCGTGTATCTCGGACGCGGACAGATCGATCCCACCATCGCCACGCCCGTCGCTCTGGGCGTGCTGGTCGGTGCGCTGGCCGGTGCTCGTCTCCTGCCGCACCTGTCCAACCGTCAGGTGCGCCGCGCGTTCCTCCCGATCCTGGTACTGATCGGGCTGGAGACGCTGGCGCGGGGCTTTGGGGTGGGCCTGTGAGCCCCGACCGCTTCCGCTGGGTGGTCAGCACCGTCCTCCTCGGCGGCCTGGCGGTGTCGACCGCCCTGCTGCTCGCCGGCCTGGTCGCGTCCTGGCTCGTCGGCTGGCAGGGCCTGGTGCTTGGCATGCCGGCCACCGCCCTGGCGCGGATCGGACTGATCGTGCTGATCGCCACGCCGGTGCTGCGCGTGCTCGTGTCGGTCATCGGCTTCATCCTCGAGCGGGACCGGCTGTACGCGCTGATCACCGCTGCGGTGCTGGGGATCGTGCTGGCCAGCCTGCTGCTGGTGCGCTAGTCCGCGCCGGATTGGCCGGCGAGCGCGATTGCCGAGACACGCCTCACCGTGGCTCGGAGACCGGCATGGCGCTGCGTGACGCTGGCGGATGCGTCTCGTACATCCGCACGCCCACGATCACGCCGGAGAGCAGCGTCAGGATCGCAATCGTCCAGATCGCGGTGCCAACCCCGAAGCGATCCGCGAGGAGGCCGGCCAGTATGGCGCCGACGGCAAACCCGGCATCGCGCCACAGGCGGTAGACGCCGAGCGCCGACGCGCGCCATGCCGGGTGCGCCACATCGCCGACCGCCGCAAGCAGTGTCGGGTAGACCATCGCGGTGCCGGCGCCGAGCAGCAGCGCCGCAGCGGCCCATGCAGCGAAGCCATGGGTCAGCGCGATCAGCGCGATGGCGAGTGCCTGGACCAGCATGCCGGTGGCGACCAGTCGCTTGCGGCCGACCCGGTCCGAGAGCGCTCCGGTCCCAAGCTGCCCGAGGCCCCAGACCGCTGGATAGAGGGCGGCAAGGATGCCGATCTCGGCGACGGACAGGCCGGCGGCGGCGTAGTACACCGGCAGCACGCCCCAGGCGAGCGCGTCGTTCAGATTATTGGCCAGCCCCGCCTGACAGATGGCGGACAGGGCCGGTTCGCGGAAGCTGGTCAAAGTGAAGATTCGACCGATCGACAGCGCGCCGCTGCCCGCCGGCGATGAGCCGTCTTTGGGCGCCTCGCGCCACGCGTGGCCGCGCGTCTCGTGGACGAGGAGGCTGGAGAGCCCCAGGCCGAGGCCGGCGAACGCCAGGCCGAGCAGGAACGGGGCGGGCCGCAGGCCCCAGGCATCGGCCATCAACCCGGTGGCGAACGCGGTCAGCGCCACCGCTCCGTATCCGGACGCCTCGTTGAGCCCCATCGCCAGTCCACGACGCGCCGGGCCGACGAGGTCGATCTTCATCGTCACGGTGGTCGACCAGGTGAGCCCCTGGTTGATACCCAGCAGCACGTTCGCGACGATCAGCCACTCCCAGGCCGGCGCCCAGATGAGGAGCAGCGGGACCGGCACTCCGATGATCCAACCGGCCACCAGGACGGGCTTGCGGCCGTATCGGTCGGACAGCGCCCCCGCCGCGAAGTTCGCCACCGCCTTGACCAGCCCGAAGGCTACGATGAACGTCAGCGCGACGCTCACCGTCCGCAGTCCGAACACCTCGCCGGCGAGCAGCGGCACAACCGTGCGCTCCTGACCCACCATGCCGCCGACCAGCGCGTTGACCGCGACGAGCAGCATGAACTGCCCGAGGTTCGCGCGGAGACCCAGCTGGGGGAGCGGGGATTCCGCTCCGTCGGGTCTGCTCGACGCCTCGACCCTGGGGAACGCGGTCACTGCTCCGACGCGAGGCGTCCGCCGGTGGCCCGCGACCAGTCGCGCGGACCCCCGAGGAACACGGCGGGGCTTGCGCCGGCGCGTTGCAGCAGGCTCGCCCCGGTCATCGCCCGTTCGCCGTGTCCGCACATCACGGTCGCGCTGCCCCTCCCGTGGCGCTCGGGGTTCGCGGCCAGGCTGCCGAGCTCGATGGCCACCGCATCCGGCACGTGACCGGACACGTACTCGCTGCGCTGACGAACGTCGACGACCTGGCCCGGCAGGGCCGCCGGATCACGGCTGGCGATTATGCGAGCTTCCGGCAGCCCGGCGGCGCGCCACGCGTCCATTCCACCGGCCAGCTCGCCGACCAGGCGCTCGAAGCCGATCTTCAGGCATTGACGCACCAGCTCATCGCGATCCTGGACGCCATCGAGCACGAACAGCAGCGGCTGCTCCATTGCGATCAGCCAGCCCAGCCACGACGCGAATGCGTCGCGCAGCGCAATGGACAGCGCCCCGGGGATGTGCCCGGCGGCGAAGGCTTCAATCGGGCGTGCATCAACCAGCTCGGCGCCATCGGCGAGGTGTCGCTGGAACTCGCCAGGCGAGAGGCGCGCCAGGACAGGGAGCTCCGGACCGATGACTCGCGGCCCATGCCGATTCACTTCTCGGAGGCGCAGGAAGTAGCCCGGATAGCTCCCGAACCCCGCCAGCAGCTGTCGCACGAAGGCCTCCTCGTTCGGCGCGCGCAGCAGCGGATTCGCTGCCCGTTCCTGACCGATCGTGGTGGTCCGCTCACCGCCGACGGAGGCGGAGCAGAAGGAGCCCGCACCGTGCGTGGGATACACGCTGAGATCATCGGGCAGGCTCAGGATGCGGTCGCGCAACGATCGGTACAGGGCGCGCGCCAGCGGCCCGGTCTGCTCCGGGCTGATGAGGTCGGTCCGCGCCACCGAACCGACGAGCAGCGCGCCGCCGCTGAACAGGGCCAGCGGTCGGGCGCCGTCGAGCACCAGGTACGACAGATGTTCGGGCGTGTGGCCGGGCGTCCCGATGGCGCGCAGGATGAGGCCGTCAACATCGATCTCCTCACCGTCCTCCAGCCCGCGGTGGGGAAACGCGATGTCACCCGCCGCGGGAGCCAGGACCTCGCCCCCCAGTCGTGCGACTTCCCGGCTGCCGGAGACGAAGTCGGCGTGGAGGTGGGTCTCGAGGCTGTGAGTGATCCGCAGCCGCCGCCGTTCCGCGGCCGCGACGTACGGACCGATGTCGCGCGTCGGATCGACCACCAGGGCTCGCCCCCCGCCGAGCTCGACCAGGTACGACGAGTTCCCCAGGCCCTCATCGACGAACGGTGAGATCTCCAGCACGTGGCCACCTCCATAGCTGCCCGCTGTTGAGGAGCATAGTGGCGGACGCGGAGGATCCGACGCCTACATAGGGTCCACTGCCGGATCGAAGTGCGCTCCTATCCTTTCGGACATGAGGCCACCCGGACCGGGGCAACTCCAGGATTCCCAAGCCCAGCTTACTTACCGCACCTACCTGCCTATGGCAAGCGCTGGGGTGGCAAGGCCCTGCAGCCGTCGAATAACCGTGACGCTGGCTCCATCGAGCACGAATACCGAGCCACCCTCGCGGTCCGCGGCGAACAGGTTGGCCGGCGGGCCACTGGCGATAGACCACACGGGAACGGGCAGTGGCACCGTGCCGAGCTGCTGCCACGCATCGAGCGCCACAACGACGACATCGGTGAGCTCGGGATTGGCGCCACGATTGCGGAGTCCGACGTAGAGCAGCCGACCGTCGCTCGAGACGGCTCCGACCCCATAAGCCTCCTTCGCGGCCGGGACGTCGAGGAGTCGCTGGCGCACGACGCGCAACGATCCGTCGAATTCGAACAAGACACCAGTCGGGGTCACAACCAACAATCGGGCGGACTCGGCGCCGGTGGCCGCCGTCGCAACCGTCATTCCCGCGTCAAGTTGCTGACGCTCTGCCGGGAACCGTCCGTCGGCGCCCGGAGTGATGGCGAAGACCTCGCCGCCGCCCAAGCAGGCCACGCGCAGGCCGTCGCGGACCGGCAGCAGCGACGAAAAGACGCAGCCGGGCAATTCGACGTCCGCCAGCTCGCGGCCGGAAGCCGCGTCGAGCACCGCGACTGAGTGTCGGTCGGTGCCGGGCACCAGGGTTCGCATTCTTGTCGCGTACACGTAGCGGCCGTCGACCGAGACGGCGAGGGACGGCGTGGACGTTGGCATCGTGTTCATGGCACGGTCGGGGAGTGGCGACTTGGCCACAATCTGACCGCTGATGCGGTCGACAACCCACAGCTCAGGCACCGGCCGGCCAGGCAGTGGCTGACCGTCCGGCGCCGTCGCGTTGGAGGCCACGTACAGCCGCGAGCCGTCCGGCGAAGCCGCGAGCGCTGGATCATAGCCAACCCGAAGCCGGTAAAGGAGCCTGCCATCGGCTGGGTCGAGCACGACCACCGCGCCCGACTCCGCGACATCCGGGACCTCGAGGACCGCCAGCATTCGGGCCGCAGTCACTACGGGGGCAACGACGGGCCGCTGGCCGGCACAGGCGGTAAGGGCGAACACGACCACCGTCAGCAGACCTAGATGTCGGTTCGAACCCGGTCGAGTCGCGTTCTTCGCCATGTTCGCCATGACTATTTACCGCTCTCGGAGGGCATTGGTTCCATCCTTACATCACATCGCGCCCGCAAACACACCCGCAGCAATGAGCAAAGCTAAAGCGCTCGCGCGGTGAATGTCGACTTGGCGGCGTATGTTGTCGGCGGCCGCATAGGCATCGCGAAGCCTCTCGAGTCGCAGCGGCAGCACCACAACGAGAAGGGCCCTACACCGGAGGGCGCGGTAACAACGACGCTGTGGTGGTGAGCGTGATAGCGGCGTTCCAGCCGGAAGGAAATTCACATTCTGAATCGGTGAAGTCGCCTCGGTGGGGTCGTGCTCAGGAGGCTCGGTAGCACAGCACTCAAGTCGGGCGGTAACCCCGTCGGAGCGGTGTAGGTTCACGCGCGGTACACCCGGTCACGACGAGCGGAGGACGCCGATTTAGGGTGTGTGCTCCCGTCTCGCCTGAATGGCCGTTGCGCGTCTGTCGGACAATCCCCGCTGTGCCGTCAGGCTCGTTCAGCCGGCGAGGATCGCGACGGTGATGGCGACTTCGTAGCTGGTGCCGTCCCTGGGCAGGTCGCCGGGGCGAGGTTCGCATTACCGGGTACGTGGGGCGAGGGATCCCACACGGAGCGGACCGGTTTCGTGCAGCCGCGTCGGAGCCGGCTGCCGCAGTGCTTCAGCCGGGTAGCTGCCGTTCAGGTAGAGAGTCACGCGGATCAGCCCCTTTTCGAGGGGCGCGCTCGACACCAGGCTCCACGCCGTCACAGACAGGTTGACGACGCGCTGGCCGGGCGTTCCCCAGTAGCAGGGACACGAGTCCACGACCGGGATGCGTGCGCAGCGGTCAGCGCAGACGACGACCCAACCGTTGACGGACAGCGTGGCGCGACCCCCAAGCGCGTCAGGAAGCCCCACCGTTGCGCGCTCCTCGAATCCCCGAGTGAAGGAATAGTGACTCGCGATGCCGACCACCTCGTTCGCCGGGGGGCCCGCTGGCGTGCTGACCGGTTGACTGGCCGAGCTGGTCCGGCCCGCGCGCGGGGCGAGCGCAGGGTTGCCGGCGAAGGCATACCAGTAGTCGGTGATGCCATTCAGGTAGGGCGATCGATGCAGCCACACCTCCCGTCCCGCCGCGCCAGCCAGAGGGTGCCGCTGCAGGGCGGCGGGCACGAAGCGGGGATCGCTGGCAAAGATCTGCCCATAGCTGCGCGACGGATCGCGCAGCATCGACCCCACCAGCTGCGCCGCGCCGGCGCTGAAGTCGGTCGCGAAATAGGCCGACGCGCCGAGTGCGAATGCCGGCCGTGCATAATTCGCAACCCGCGCCGCAGCTTCCTCGGGCGACGCCTGGGCGTAGCCACCCTCTCCCGCACCCGGTGCGTAGCAGGCATTCGAGTAGATCATCACGAAGCCGGGCGCTGGCCGCGCATGGGCCACGATCCATTCCTCGCCGAAGTAGGCCAGCGTCCCGTCGCGCCAGGAATCCTCGTTCGTCCCGCGCGCCTTGGGTCCCTGCAGACCCCAGCCGTTGGTCCGATCCGGAAGCGGCAGGGCAGAATAGGGATTCGGAAAACCGACGCCGTGACCGAGGTAGACGACGATGTCGGCATCGCGGACCGCCGCCAGCACCTTGTCGGGCGTCGCCTGCGGTGAGTAGGCGCGGGCGACCGTCGCGCCCTGGGCGACGGCGGCCTTCGCCGCCTCCTGCGCGAACCCGATGTAGACCGGCGTCAGCTGCTCGCCCACCGGTCCCACGATCAGCGCCACTTTCATCGGTCGCTCCGCGGCGTGGGCCACCGAGCCGGTAGCGAGCGAAAGCCCCGACACCGCGAGCACCAGCGCCAGGGTCGTCAGCCTGCGGTCCATCCGCCCACGACCCGCGCCGGGGCGGCGTCGCAACAGCCGGGTTATCGCCCCTCGCACCATGCCGCCTCCATACAAGGACGAGCCGGCTCAATAGGCCGACCGGGCTGATGCTGGCTGAGGAGGCGCAGCCCACGGAATCGTCGGTTTCGACCATCCGCGCGTGGTCGGAACCCCCCGCAATACTCTGGTTTGCTTCCTAACCTCGTCGAACCCTGAGGCTCCGACGACGTTGATCTGTCTCCCGCGGCGCTGGTCACAGCTGAGTCCCTCCATGCGCGGCACTCTCAGTCGTAGTACGCAACAGCCGCGTAGCCGAATCACCGGGCCGATCTGGGCGCTTGCGCCAACAATGGACCGCTGCGGTACACCGATCCGAGCGGGCGGTGGACGGGCGGAGGGTGCGTAATAGGCGGTATCTCCATTGGCCCATTTGGGTTCTCATTCACATTGTGCGCGACCATTACGAGTTCGGGTCAGGCGGGCGTCACAGGGAGTCCGGGGCGGGAGCCGGCGTGGGTCTATCGGCCTTCGCTGGTGCTGGCGGACAGATCAGCAACGGCAGCGATCTGTCAGATCTCCAAGGGCCATTCGTCGCAGCGTCAGGCTCGGGGGGGGGCTTGGTATCGGTTTGCAGGGTTCCGTGTTCGGGGAAGCAGGCCATTGCGGTCAACCGGTGAATGGCGTTGAGGGCGCCGTAGTTGTCGGAGGGGGACTCAGCGCGTCGGGTGGGGTAACCCAGACGGGCACGGCGAAAATCTCGGGGCCGGAGGATACTAGTTGTGGTAGTCCTCAGGCTGCATTCGAGGCACCGAACCCGGTCCAGGCAGGAAAGTGACTATGACGAACAAGGATCGGCAGCGCCTGTCTGGGCCTCTCAGGACCTTGGTTGGATTCTGGGTGGGCGTGGGATTCACTATTGTCGGCCTGTACCAGGCGCTCACCCCCCACGCATACCCGCCGGGTGACTTCCGTGCCGCGTCGCTCTTCTGGCCCCTCGTGGGACTTGCGACAGCGACCATTGGCGTCATCATCCTGATTTTGACAGCCCGAACGGCGTGGAAAAACCGGCGTGACGGATCCTAAACCTTTGGCATGCGGTCGGCGCCATGCGAAATCCCGACTGTCAGCCCCGACCCGGCCGACACCTTGACCTCCTTCGCCTATGATCCGGTCGGCAACCGGACATCGATGACCACCTACCTGGGCACCACCACCTCCACCTACGACCCCGCCGACCGGCTGACCTCGAGCTCCGGTCCGGGCGCCACGACCTACACCTACGACCCCAACGGCAACCAGCTGTCCGCCGGTTCGACGACCTACGCCTACGACCTGGCCGACCGGATGGTGTCGGCCACCGTCGGCTCGACGACCGAGACCTACACCTGGTCGGGCGACGGCATCCGCCGGTCGGCGGCCACCGGCTCGGGTGCGGCGACCACCAACTTCCTGGTCGATCGCAGCTTCGCCCTGCCCGAGGTGGCGGTCATGCGCGACGGGACGGGCAAGCTGCTGCGCGACGCGATCTATGGCCTGGGCCGGATCAGCGTGGTCGACGCCGCCGGCGGGATCGCCTACCAGCACGCCGATGCCCTGGGCTCGGTCACCGACCGCACCAGCTCGTCGGGCGTGTCGCTGGCCTGGAGCGAGTACGCACCCTACGGCGCGCTGCGCAGTGCGGGATCGATGGCCGGTGTGCCGGCCGACCCGTTCGCCTTCACCGGCCAGTACCGGGATGCGACCACCGGCCTCTACCACCTGCGGGCCCGGCAGTACGACCCGGGCACCGGACGGTTCCTGAGCACCGATCCGGTGGCGGCCGCGATCGGCGACCCGTATGTGGCGAGCTACGTGTATGCGGGGAACAACCCCGGGCTGCTGACCGATCCGAGCGGACGATGCCCGTGGTGCGCTGTCGTGGTGGGCGCGATAGTTGGCGGCGTCGCGGGCACTGTCGGGTACGCTGCTTCGGCTCTCGCTCCTGGCGGTCCAGGCCTGGACCTGGGTCAAGCTGGAATCGCGTTTGCTACCGGTGCAGCGGCCGGCGCGGCCTGCGTGGCCACGCTGCTCGCCGTCTGTGGAGTGGCCAGCGCCACAGCGGCCGTCGTTCAATACGGACTCTCACCCGGTGAGAAGACAGCCGTTGGCTTCGTGGCGAGCGGTTTCGTGGGTGCGGCCGTGGCGCCTCTCTCCTGGATGCCCTACAAGGCTGCGGCATGGCAGGCGTGGACGTGGCGGACGATTGCTAGCGAGACGTTCGGCGCGTTCCGCGACCGCCCATTCACGGGCTCCTTCGCGCGATCGCTCGCCGCCAGCGGCGCCGTATCGGTTGTGCAACGGGCGCTCGGCGCAACAGCATTTGGCGACCAGGGTAAGTGAACGACATCGGCTCGCCCTTAGCAGCGGACGCTACCTACCTCACATGGGTCTCGATCGTGGCGGGCCTGAGCCTTTTCCTTGGTGCCCGGGCGGCGCACGATATCTTCGCGCAGCTCACCACACTGGAGGTATGGCACGCAGCACCCTCGTTGATCAAAGCCGTGTTGCGGAGGGGCCATGGCGAGCTCAACGCCGCGGCCCTGCTGCTGGAATCTTGGTCTGGGCTGCTGCTCCTCGTAGGTCTGGCGGCGCTCGTCGGTCTGGTGACCGGCAGGACGGCGGTCGCGCTGGAGGCAGCGGTCCTCTTCGGTGGTTCGGCCGTGTGCGTGGTTGGGTATCTGGTTCTGGCCATTGCTTCTCGCGCTTTGCGGAAGTGACCCGCAGCCGGCGCGGTGGTCGGCTTTAGCCCGAATCCACCGATGAGCCGTGGGTACCGGGTGGGTTGGCGCCAAGACGGGGCATCGACCCGCGTGACGATGCAGATGGCAGCCCTTGATCGGCGCGCCGGCAGGGGCGGGATGGCCGGAACCGGCTGATCGAGGGCTGGAGTCTCACTCGCGGAACAACCCCGGGCTGCTGACCGATCCGAGTGGCCAGTGCCCGTGGTGCGTCCTCGGCGCGATTGCTGCCGTCGTCGGGGTCGTCACGTATGGCGTCGGTGTAGTAGCAAGCAACGTTGCCCAGGGCAGGGATCTGACCGAAGGCCTCAATGCGAAGGATCCAGTCGTTTCCGCTGCGTCAGGCTTTGTCATCGGTGCGACAGGTGGGCTCGGCCGAGTAGGTCGCGTGACAGTTGGGTTTGCGGCAGGTACCGCGTCAACGGTCGCCTCTGACGAGTGGAACGGCCGTCAACCGATCATTCCTCAGCGCCCATGCCTTCGCCGATGCCTCCGCACCGACCGTCGGCGGTCACCCCTTCGCCGCGGGGTGAGGATGACCGCGCTCATCGGCGTCGAGCTCGTGCGGCAGCATGACGAGGAGACCGGCCTGGCCGGTGTCAGGTCGGCATGCAACGGGATGCCGTCGACCGGTGTCTTATCGTCACCATGATGACACTGGAGGAGGTCGTGGCCGAGCCGTCACCCATTCCGGCGACCGACCTTGCGGCCTTCGACCAACGCTTCGCGCAAGCGCGAGACCGGGTGCTGCGCATCTGCATCGGTCTCGTCGGTGCCGATGCTGCGGAGGACGTGGTGCAGGACGCCTACCTGCGGGCTCGCTCGCGCTACCGTCAGCTCCAGGATCCCGGGCGCTTCGACGCCTGGCTGACGCGTACTATCGGGCTTATTTCACCGATCCGCTGCTACGCCTTCCGGCGGGAACCTGGACGATCACGGCGCTGGCGTCCTTCACGCCCGGAGGAAAGCACTGTGCGACGACTCCGTTGGAGCTCAGCACCAGTATCAAGGTTCAGGTCGCGCCGTAGCCCGGCAGCTACTTTTCGTCGCGACCATCTCGATCCGTGGTAGATCGCGGGCGAAGTGCCCGACGGCGGCGCGTATCGTAAACTGCGGGTGGGTCGCGGCTCGGCCATGGTGTGGGCCTCGTGAAGCAAGTGCGGGTCAGGCACCGAATCACGATGTGTCGCAGCGCAGTAGTCAACCGCCGGGGGAGTACCACCGCCGCAGTCACTCAACTCAGGTTTAGGCGCTGGATCTGAGCACGAATACGGTCGGGGCGTAGCGCAGCCTGGTAGCGCACCTGAATGGGGTTCAGGAGGTCGAAGGTTCGAATCCTTTCGCCCCGACCACTCATCTGACCACACCGGTCGCGCCTCGCGGTACTCCGGGAACGCCATGGGCTGGAACGCGGGTTGCTTGCTGACGCCAACGCGCCCGCCGTCGAGACATCCACGGGGCGGCCGCAGGCAGATGAGGACCTTGAATGGCGATTCTCGCCCCGCTTCTCGCATTCCTTGGCCGCTTCGTCGGCAAGTTCCTGAACATGGCGTTTGGCTGGGCGAGCGTCATGGTCTTCGGACGCGTGCCGCAGTCGAAGCAGCTGCTGGTGTCAGCGGTGGCGCTCGGCTCACTGGTCTGGGTCGCGGTTCTGGTCGGCGTCGTCGTGCCGGCCCTCGGCACCGTCCTGGTCGCGGGGCTACCGAAGCCAGGCTGGATCGCCGACTCGTGGATCCGCTCGGCGATGCTGATCCTGGCGATCATCCTGCCGCTTGCGGTCGGCGTCGCCGGCCTGTTCCTCATCGCGCCGGAGGACCGGCCGAAGGGCCTGAGCATCGGCGCGCAGATCCTGCGCGGCTATCCGTACGCAGGCGTCCTCGCCTTCGTGCTGCTCTTCCTGATCGTCGTCGCGCCGGTGCGGAAGGTGCGGTCGCTGTTCAAGCGCTGGGAGGACGCGCATATTCCGGTGATGGTCAAGCCCGGCGGCTACGATCAGGTTGCCGATGACGTCGAGGCGGCCATCGATCGTGCCGGTCTGCCGATCGAGCGCCACGCTGCCCCGGTCGTGCTGGAACTCCCTTCCAAGCTGCTGGCGGCGGTCGGCGGCGGCAGTGTGAAGCGGCTGGTGCCCGACAAGCTGCTCGTTCTCCAGAACCGGCAGCTGGAGGTGACCGTGCACCCGACCGATGTGGCCATCAGCGGCGACAAGCTGTCGGTGGCACGCAGCCGCGCCGCCATCGCCAGCACCATCACCTTCACCGCGGCGCACCTGACCACTTCCAAGGAGGCCCAGGAGGTGGAAGACGCGCTACGCGAGATCGCCGACGCCGGTACGGCGGACGCAGACTTCTCGCCGGTCGACGAGCGAATCGCATCGCTCAGCGTGCCGCACGACGAGTGGGAGGTGCTCTATCGGCAGCGCCTCCAGGTCGAGCGGGACCTGCGGCGCGCGGCGGCATCGGGCGGTGGCAGAGACGGCAAAGGCGGCCCGCTGCAGGTCATCGGTGACGCCATCCAGCGTCTGCTGAACTAGGCCCAACCGCTTCGACGGCACGCTACTTCCGCTTGACGCGGAGAGCGGGGACCGACGTGGCCCACGCGAACCCGGAGCTCAGTGCGGAGTTCAGTCGCCCTTGTCGCCCTGGCCCTTGGGCGCCTTGTGCTTTGCCTTCTTGCGCTGGTCCTGGGAGAGCGATCGGCCGACGTCGACGGACTCGCTGAAGCGACCCTTCGCATCGCGGCGCACGTAGCGCTTGTCCGTTCCGGTGTCGATCTCTTCGCGCTTCGCCATGGATTCCTCCTTCGGTCTGGGCGTCAGCGCACCGGGGAGCAGGATGCATGCCGGAAGGGTTTGATGGGGCGACGCGCGTGCCCAGCGGTCGCCCCACCCATCACGGCCCAATCCCGTCTGCCCTGAAGGCACAGGCCTGGGGGTTCGGCCTGCGCGACGGAGTTGAGCCGAGCACCGATTCTCGCAGGCCCCGTCAACCACCGGCCCAGCGAGCGTCCGGCCACGCACACCGGTGGTGAGCGGCACCGTCGGCACGAGTACGATGGCGGCGCCGCGGCGCCGCCTTTCACCGCCGAAGCACATTCACGTCGCATGGGGAGAGTTGCTCGTGCCCCGGATCCTGCTCTACACCGGTAAGGGAGGTGTCGGCAAGACGAGCGTTGCGGCCGCGACCGCGCTCGCCTGCGCGGACGCCGGCATGAAGACCATCGTGCTGTCGACCGACATCGCGCACAGCCTCGGCGATGCGATGGGACGGGAGCTCGGCCCCGAACCGATCGAGGTGGTGCCCAACCTGTGGGGCCAGGAGTCCGACGCGTTCTTCAACGTGGCGCGCTACTGGGGACGGATTCAGGAGTACGCAGCCTCGGTGCTCCGCTGGCGCGGCCTGGATGAGGTGCTCGCCGAAGAGATGACGGTCCTACCCGGCATGGACGAGGTGGGCAGCCTGCTGTGGATCGCCGAGCACCACGACTCCGGCAAGTACGACGTCATCGTCGTCGACGCGGCACCCACCGGCGAGACGCTGCGGCTCCTCTCCCTGCCCGAGGCGGCGAAATGGTGGATGGAAAAGGTGGAGCCGATCGGGCGTCGAATCTCGAAGCTGACCGGGCCGCTGATCCATCGGGTTGTCGGCATCCCGATGCCCGGCGACGACGTGTTCGATGCGGGCGAGAACCTGTTCGCGCGGCTGGAGTACATGCGCAGCCTGCTGGCCGATGGGTCGAAGACATCGGTCCGCGTGGTGCTCACTCTGGAGAGCGTGGTGATCAGGGAGGCGCAACGCTCGTTCACCTACTTTCACCTTTACGACTACCCGACCGACCTGGTGGTCGCCAACCGGATCCTGCCTGCCGAGGTGGGACCCTACTTCCGCGGCTGGTACGAGGCGCAGCAGTCGTACGGGCCGATCGTCGAGGAGAGCTTCGCGCCGATTCCGGTGCTCAGGGCGCCGTACTTCGACCGTGAGGTGGTCGGTATCGAAAGGCTTCGGGAGCTGGCGGTTGCCATCTACGGGGAGCGCAGCCCGACCGACTTCTACTACCGCGGTCGCCCCTACTCCGTGAAGCGCGACGACCAGAGCTTCGTGCTGTCGCTGGAGCTTCCGTTCACCAGCCGTGAGCAGATCGCGCTGACGCGTCACGGGGATGAGATCGTGATCGACGTCGGCGCGTGGCGGCGAAACCTGGTCCTGCCGCGCGTGCTCATCGACGCCGCCACCCAGGGCGCACACTTCGAGGACCACGTCCTCCAGATCCGCTTTGCCGCGACCGGAACGGCGAGCCCGGCAACCACCAAAGGAGGCAACCATGGCTGACAACCAGACCGATACCGATCTGCGCGCGCGAATCGAGGAGCTCGAGCGGCGGCTGGAGCGCCAGGAGTCAGGGTCCGGGCGCGAGTCCCGCGGCGCGGGATTCGAGGCGGCCTTCTGGTCGCTGATGCACACCGTCTTTCCAGAGGATGCCCGGCGCCACATGAAGGCCGCGGGCCGGGAGCAGCTGCTCGCCGCCCGCACCTACATCGACCGCTGGATTGCGATGGCCGACGACAAGGCCGAGACCGGCGAGCCACCGGCGCGTGAGTCGATTCCGCTGGAGTGACGGGCAGTCGTCCGGGCCAGCGGCGCCGGGGCGCGGCGGTTGCTCATCGGGTAGGCTAGCCCGGTGAGCAGGGTCGTCCAGATAGTGGTCAACGCCGTGGCGCTGTACGTGGCCACGGTGCTCGTGCCTGGCATCGGGTTCGTGGGGGAGTGGTGGAAGCTGCTGCTCGTGGCGCTCGCGTTCAGCCTGCTCAACACCTACCTGCGGCCGATTCTGCGGCTCCTCACCTTCCCGATCACGATGCTGACCATGGGATTGTTCCTGCTCGTGATCAACGCATTGATGCTGCTGCTGACCGGCGCGGTGAGCGCACAGCTCCGGCTCGGCTTCACGGTTAGCGGGTTCCTGCCCGCGCTGCTCGGCGCGATCGTCATCGCGATCGTCGGATTCGTCCTGTCGATGACGATCGGATCCAGCCGCTTCGCGACCCGCTTCCGCTGACGGCTGCGAACCGCGACGGGTCGGCGCCCCGTGCCCCCGCCGTCGTTGGGCTCCTGTTTTGGGCGGCAGCGGCATGCTGCCTGACGCTGACCGGGCCACTGCTCCTGTTCAATCCGTGGTTCGTGCACCTCGAGCAGGTGCGAAACGGCTCCAGCCTCCGGCTGGGGACCGATCAGGCGACCGTCGACCGGCTGACCGCCACCATCCTGCGGGAGCTGTTCACGGGCGGTGACTTTGTCGTCACCGTCCCCGGCAGGGGTCCGCTCCTCGATTCCACCGAGCGGAGCCACATGCAGGACGTCGGTGGTTTGGTACGGACGCTCACGATCGCGGACGTCGTCGCGCTGGCCGTGCTCGCGCTGTCGGCCCTGGCTCTGCGCTGGGAGCCACGCCGCCGGGGCCGCCTCCTGGTCCTCGCGTCGGGCTCGGTCGGCGTCGCGGCGCTGATGGCCGCGTCGACCTTGGTCATCGGTTTCGACGCCGCGTTTCTCGCCTTCCACCGGCTGCTGTTCCGCGAGGGGACGTACCTCTTCGGGCCGCAGTCGAACCTGATCCGCCTGTTTCCCGAGGGATTCTGGTTCGAGGCGTCGCTGGCGGCCGGCGCGGCCATCATGGTCAGCGCGCTCGCCGCGCTGCTGCTCGGTGCGCGGCTGATGCGTCGCCGGGATCCTGCCGAGGGCGCCGGCCTGCTCTGATCGGCGCCTCGGCTACACTCCGCTGATGGGCGCCGTGCGGATTGGACGTCTCCTCGGCGTGGAGCTCGCGGTCCATCCCTCCTGGCTGGTGATCGCCTTTCTGATCACCTACTCCCTCGCGGTGCGCCAGTTTCCCGCGGATTTTCCGCACTGGCCCGGAGGGCTGTACTGGGCGGTGGCTGCCGCCACCTCGCTGCTCTTCTTCGCGTCCGTCCTGGCACACGAGCTCTCTCACGCGGTCGTGGCGCGCCGCTTCCACCTCCGCGTCAGCAGCATCACGCTCTTCATCTTCGGCGGCGCCGCGAACCTCGAAGAGGAGCCGAAACGCCCGCGTGACGAGGCGCTGATCGCGGCCGCGGGGCCGATTTCGAGCCTCGTGATCGGCGGCCTGCTGCTGCTCGCGGACGCCGCGTTGGGGGAGGCAGGCGGCCCGCTCGACGCGCTGCTCAGCTGGCTGGGCTACATCAACATCAGCCTGGGGCTCTTCAACCTGATCCCCGGCTTTCCGATGGATGGCGGCCGGCTGCTGAGAGCACTCCTCTGGAAGCTTCGCCGCGACGAGTACGCCGCCACGCGCAATGCGGCGACGGTCGGGCGCCTGTTCGGATACTTCCTGATCGGGCTGGGCGTCTTTCTCGCGTTTCAGCCCGGGGGCCTGTTCAGCGGGATCTGGCTGGCGCTGATCGGCTGGTTCCTGTCCAATGCTGCGGAGGCAGCGGTGGCGCGGATGAGTGTCGAGCGCTCACTGCGTGGCGTGAAGGTCCGTGACCTGATGGACTCCGATCCTGCTTCGGTCGGGCCGAACGAGACGGTCGCGTCGCTGATCAACGAGCGGATGCTCCGCGGCGAACACCAGTCGTTCCTGGTCCGACACGACGATGGCGGTCTGGCCGGGGTGGTCTCCCTGTCGGACGTGCGGCGGGTGCCACGCGAATCGTGGGAGACGGCGAGGGTGACCGACATCATGACCCGCTACCCGGACATCGTGACCATCGGGCCGGATGTGGAAATCGAGGGCGCGCTCCGCCTCTTCCAGGAGAAGCCGGTGCGCCAGCTGCCAGTGGTGATCGAGGGCCGTCAGATCGTCGGCACGCTGACCAGGTCGGGGATTCTGGGCCTGATCGAGACCCGGATCAAGCTCGGCGTCTGAGCCGATGGCGTCTGAGCCGATGGCACCTGGGCCGATGCTCGACGTCGACCAGGCCCGGCAACGGATCCTGGGTGCAGCACATCCGGTCGGCGTCGAGGCGGTCGAGCTCGCGGACGCACTCGGACGCGTTCCGGCGACCCGCGCGTACGTCGCGCAAACCGACGTCCCCCCCTTTGCCAACTCCTCGATGGACGGCTTTGCCGTCCGCACCGCGGACCTTCCCGGGCCGCTTCCGATCAGCGGCGAGGCGGCTGCGGGCGGTGGCCCGGCGACGGTCCTGGCGCCGGGCACCGCGGTACGGATCATGACGGGCGCACCGCTTCCCGCCGGAGCTGATGCGGTGGTCCCGGTTGAGGAGACGGAGGAGGCGGATGGTGCAGTGACGATCAGCGGGGCGGTGGAGCTCGGGGCGAACGTCCGCGGCGCCGGCCACGACACGCGCGCCGGCGAAACGGTCTGCCTGCCCGGCGTGCTCGGGCCCGCCGCGATCGCGATCCTCGCTTCGTTGGGTCTTGCGACGTTCGAGGTACGCCGTCGTCCGCGCGTCGTGATTCTGGCCACCGGCGATGAGCTCGTGTCGCCCGGACAGCCGCTGCAGCCCGGTCAGATTTACGATGCGAACTCCTTCGGCCTTAGCGCCGCCGTTCAGGAAGCCGGAGCGGAGCCGATTCGCCTCCCCCGAGCGGCGGATGACGAGGCAGCGCTGCAGGAGCTTGTCGTTCGGGGGGCCGGCGCAGGTGACCTGCTCGTCGTCTCAGGAGGTGTGAGCGTCGGTCGACGCGACTACCTGCGCCCGGTCCTGGAGCGGATCGGTCGACTGAGCTTCTGGCGGATCGCGGTGCAGCCGGGGAAGCCGCTCGCCTTTGGCGATGTCGGCGGCACGCCGGTGATCGGCCTGCCCGGGAATCCGGTGAGCGCCCTCGTCACCTTCGAGCTGTTCGTCCGGCCACTGATCCGCGCGATGCTCGGCCGCTCCGGAGACGGCCGCGGCCACCAGCAGGCCCTGCTCACCGAGCCGATGGACAAGGACCCCGACCGACAGGCGTACCTCCGCGTCGTCCTCTCGCGGCAGGGGGAGGACTGGCGCGCCCGACCTGCGGGCGGCCAGGCCTCATCTCAGCTGCGGTCGCTCGCGGCGGCGAACGGGCTGCTCACCATCCCTCGCGGCCTCGCCCGGGCCGCGGCCGGAGAGCGCTACGACGCGATCATCCTGGACCCGACCAGCGTGGAGGTGGGCGGATGACGCAGCCGACGCACTTCGGGCCGCGGGGCGAGCCGCGGATGATCGATGTCGGCGGCAAGCCGGTGACCCCGCGTCGTGCGGTTGCGTCGGCGACCGTCCGCTTCCGTGCGGAGGTGCTGTCCGCGCTCCTGGAGTCCGGCGGACCCAAGGGCGACGTCCTGGTGGTCGCGCAGCTGGCGGGGATCGCCGCGGCCAAGCGCACCGCAGAGCTGATTCCCCTCTGCCATCCGCTGCCGCTCGACCGGATCGATGTCGAGCTGGCGGCTGCCCCTGATGGGGTGCGGCTGCTGATTCGAGCGGAGGTGGCCGCCACGGCGCGCACCGGCGTCGAGATGGAGGCGCTGACCGCCGCGAGCATCGCGGCGCTCACCGTCTACGACATGACCAAGGCGCTGCAGCGCGACATCGTCATCGAACGGCTGGAGCTGGTCGAGAAGGAGGGCGGCGCGAGCGGCCTTTACCTCTCGGGCAGGGAGCCAGCAGGTCTGCCCGCACCGGCAGACCACGAGGCAATCGTGGTCACCGCCTCGAACCGCGCGGCGGCTGGCAGCCGAGTCGACGAGAGCGGCCCCGCCCTCGTCGACGCACTGCGCGAGGCTGGCTTCGCCACCGCGCCGTCGGCCGTGGTGGTCCCAGACGACGAGGAGCGCCTGGCGACGACGCTGGCTGAGCTCGTGGAGCGCGGGTATCGGCTGATCCTGACCACCGGTGGCACCGGTCTGACGCCCGGCGACGTCACCCCGGCCGCGACACGACGGGTGATCGACCGTGTCATTCCCGGCATCGCCGAGCAGATGCGCCAGGCGGGCAGGAGCGCCACGCCGATGGCCTCCCTGTCACGTGGGATCGCCGGCTCGCGTGGGGGGACGCTGATCGTGAACCTGCCGGGATCCCCCCGCGGCGCGCTCGAGTCGTTCTCCTCGGTCCGGCCGCTGCTCCGACACGCCCTCGAGCAGCTCGCCGGCGGAGATCACTGACCGGGCCTCGAGCGCGCAGCACGGCGGGTAGGATGGGCGCCGCATGCCGCCCTCGATCCCGTTCTACCCGCTGATCGTCGTCCCGATCGGATTTTCGGCCTACCTCTTCTGGCGGCGACTCGCCCCGCACCTGGCGATGCTGCGCTCCGGCCGGCCGCTGGACCGCAGCGACCACCGGTGGCAGCGGGTCAAAGGCCTGGGCATCTTCGTCCTGGGTCAGCAGCGTCTGCTCCGCGACCCCGGCCCGGGCCTCATGCACTTCTTCATCTTCTGGGGCTTCGTCGTGCTCCTGGCGACCACCGGTAACTACTTCACCAACGGCCTCGTCCAGACGGTGCTCGGCTGGCCGCTCGGCGGCGTGCTGTGGTCGAGCGTGACCTTCTTCGCCAATCTGTTCATCGGCCTGATCCTGCTGAGCCTCGCGTACGCCGCCTACCGGCGCACCGTTGAGCGGCCCGCACGATTGGCGCTCAGCCGCGATGCCTACCTGATCCTGGGGATGATCGCCGGCGTGGTGCTCACGGAGCTGGCCGCCGACGCGCTGCGCTACATCGCCGATCCCGCCGAGGCATCGCGCGCGGCCGCGATCCTGGCCGCTCCGGCGGCCACTGTGCTGGCGGCCGCTGGTGTCGGGCCCGCGACGGCCGCGACGGCGTACGGGGTCCTCGCCTGGGCGCACATCGGCGTCGTCCTGGGATTCATCGTTCACCTTCCGCGCAGCAAGCACCTGCACATCTTCACCAGCGAGCCGAACGTCTACTTTCGCAACCTCGAGCCGCGGGGCGCGCTGCGGCCGATGGATCTGGATGCCGAGCCTGCCCCGGGCGAGGAGGTCACCTTCGGAGCGCGAACCCTCCGTGACCTCACATGGCGGCACCTGCTCGATCCACTGACTTGCACCGAGTGCGGACGGTGCATGGAGTTCTGTCCGGCGAGCATGACCGGCAAGACGCTCAGCCCCAAGCACTTCATGGAGGGCCTGCGCGACCAGATCGCGATGGCGGAGACGGCGCTCGCCGCGGCAGCCGGGGCGCAGCGCGCGGCTAAGGGTGGCGCGGCCGGCGGAGTGGAGGCGTCCGACGCCTCTCTCCAGCTCGCCCGCGATCGGGCCCGCGAGGCGCTCGAGCTGCCGATCGTCGACCACGCGATTCCCGAGGAGGCGATCTGGCAGTGCACGACCTGCGGCTGGTGCGTCGAGGGCTGCCCGGTCCTGATCGAGCATGTCGACACCATCGTCGAGGTCAGGCGCAACCTGGTCCTCGAGGAGAGCCGCTTCCCCAAGGAGCTGAACGCGGCGTTTCGCAACATGGAGACCGCCGGCAACCCGTGGGGCCAGCCTCGGAGCGCACGGCTCGACTGGGCCAGGGGGCTCGATGTCCAGGAGCTGCGAAAGGCCGACGGTGCGCTTGCCCGCGACGCGGTGCTGTACTGGGTTGGGTGTGCCGGCGCCTTCGATGAGCGCAACCGCAAGGTGGTGCGCGCCATCGCGCAGCTGCTCGCGCAGGCCGAGGTCCCGTTCGTCGTCCTCGGGTCGCAGGAGACGTGCAGCGGCGATCCGGCCAGGCGGGCGGGGAACGAGTACCTCTACCAGATGCTGGCCGAGGAGAACGTTCGCACGCTTGGCGCTGCGCATGACGAGCATGGCGTGGGCACCATCGTGGCGAGCTGCCCGCACTGCTTCAACACGATCCGAAACGAATACCCGCAGTTCGGCCTGGCGGGAGTGGACGTCCTGCATCACACCCAGCTGCTCGATCGCCTGGTGCGCGACGGCAGGCTACGGCCGGACACCGCGCACGATGCGGTGGTCGCGTATCACGATGCGTGCTACCTGGGCCGCTACAACAAGGTCTATGACCCGGGACGGCGGCTGGTCGAGGCGGTGCCGGGCCAGCAGTTGGGCGAGATGGCCCTGCATCACGATCGGGGGATGTGCTGCGGCGCGGGAGGGGCAAGAATGTGGATGGAGGAGCGCGAGGGCCAGCGCATCAACCATCGTCGCGTCCAGCAGGCCCTCGAGCTCGAGCCGGACGCGATCGCCACCGCCTGCCCGTTCTGCCTGATCATGCTCCGTGACGGGGCCACCGACCTCGGCCGGCCCGAGGTCGAGGTCCGCGACGTCGCCGAGCTGCTGGCCGATGCGACCGGGGCGTGGAACCCGGGCGCGGTCGCGCGGGCCGCAACCCCGGAGCGGCCGGCGGCGGATCCGGGAGTCTGAGCGCACGCGCCGCACGACGGAATCCGCGCCTTTCGGCGGAATCCGCAGCAAAGCGGCGCGTGAGCTGCGGAATTTGCCGATTCTCGGCTAGGCGGCTACGATTCGCGGGTGGCGATGCGCAGCCTCCCGCAATCTCGCAGCCGGCGTCCTCGGCTTGATGACCTCGACAAGTCGATCATCAAGTTCCTCCAGCTGGACGGTCGGCGCCCCTATGCGCAGATTGGCCGCGAGCTCAAGGTTCCGGAGGCGACGGTCCGTCAGCGGGCGGAGCGGCTCATCGGCCGCGGGGTGGTGCAGATCGTGGGCGTCACCGACCCACTGGCCATGGGTTTCCAACAGCCGGCGTTCATCGGCCTGCGCGTGGATCCCAGCCAACTGGACCGCATTGCGGAGGAGGTCGGTGGACTGGAGGAGGTGACCTACCTGGTCATCACCGCGGGCCGATTCGACATGATCTGCGAGGTCGTGTGCGAGGATAACGAGCACCTGCTGAAGGTGCTCGCCGAGAAGCTGGCGCGGATCGAGGGGATCCGCTCGACGGAGACGATGGTCGAGCTCCGGTTCGTGAAGGAGAGCTATCGGTGGGGCACGAGGTAGAAGCATGACGGTTGCAGAGGCACGCGGCGTGGATCGCGAGCGGCTCCGACACATCGGCGAGCGGGAGGAGCGAACCTACCGCGAGCGCACGCGGCGCAGCGAGCAGCTCTTCGAGCGCGCGCGCGCCGCACTGCCGCTGGGTGTGGCGAGTTCGTTCCAGTCGTACGACCCCTGGCCGCTGTTCATGCGGGACGCCCGCGGTTCCCGCATCTGGGATGTTGACGAGAACGAATACGTCGACTTCGACATGGCCTTCGGCGTGCTCGCCGCGGGCCACTCCCATCCGCGCCTGGCACAGGCCCTGGCGCATCGGGTCGCCAACGGCACCTGCTACACATTCCCGGTCGAGGAGAGCGTCATCCTGGCCGAAGAGTTGAAGCGACGCTTCGGGGCCGACCTGGTCCGCTTCAGCAACTCGGGCACCGAGGCCACCATGGATGCGATCAGGGTGGCGCGCGGCTTCACCGGGCGGGAGAAGGTGGTGAAGTTCGAGGGCGGGTACCACGGCCACCACGACGACGTGCTGATCAGCATCCAGCCGCCGCGCGACGCGATGGGCTCGGCCGAAGCCCCGACCAGCGTCCCGGCCAGCGCCGGGATCCCGATGAGCCGCCTGCGCGAGACGGTGGTTGCCCCCTACAACCAGCCGGACGCCCTGGAACGCATCCTGGAACGCCATGCGGGCGAGATCGCGGCGATCATCATCGAGCCGGTCCAGTTCAACATCGGGGTGGTGCCTCCCCGGGCGGGCTACCTGGAGCGGGTACGGGCGCTCGCCTCCGCGCACGGCGCGGTGCTCATCTTCGACGAGGTCAAGACCGGGGTGGTGCTCGCGTACGGCGGCGCCATCGAGCACTTCGGTGTCCAGCCGGACCTCTTCTGTCTGGCCAAGAGCATCGGCGGGGGTGTGCCGATCGGCGCCTTCGGCGGTCGTGGAGAGGTGATGTCGGTCATCGAGCGGCTCCCGGAGCCCGGGACGGCCGGAACCGGCCTGGAGCGCAGCACCATCCCCGGCGGCGCCTCCCGGGTCGCACACCTGGGCACCTTCAACGGCAACCCGCTCTGCATGCAGGCCGGGGTCACCACGCTCACGGAGATCCTGACCCGCGATGTGTACCCAGAGCTGCATCGGCTCGGTGATCGGCTGACCGCCGGCTGCCAGGAGGTCATCGACGAGTTCGGGCTGCCGGGCTACGCGATCAACGTGGGGCCCAAGGGGTGCGTGATGTTCACTCCGGGCCGGGTCACCAACTACCGCGACTTCATCGGTCTCGATTCCGAGCTGTGGACGGCCTTCTTCTTCTTCCTCGCCAATCGCGGGATCCTCCTTCCGCCGGGCCCCGACGACCAGTGGACCCTGTCCGTGCAGCACACCGAGGCGGAGGTGGACCGGCACATCGACACCTTCCGCGCGTTCGCCACCGAGCTCGCCGGCTGACGTAATTCAGCGCCCGGACGTACGCGCGTATCCATCGCGAGTATCCATCGCGAGTATCAGTACCGTACGGGCGACTCGGAGCGACGGGGCTCGGGGCGCAGGCGGGCAGCACCAGGAGGACGAGGGCATGGAACGATTGGAGCGCTGGTCGCGCGGCCTGGCAGCACTGGGCGACGCCACGGCCGGGGTGATGACCGCCATCTATCGCGCGCTCGGCCGCCCAGGCCGGCTCCTCCAGGACCTGCTCAACGGCTCGTTCCTGGGCCATGCCCTTCACCCGGTCCTGACCGATGTCACCATCGGCGGCTTCACGATGGTCGTTGCGCTCGACCTGGTGGCGCTCATCTTCCACGCTGGCGACCTCGAGACCGCGACGCGGATCGTGCTGGGGCTCACAATGCTCGCCACGCTGGGAACGATCCTCACCGGCTTGACCGACTACAAGGACACCGCCAGCGGGGACGAGCGCAACCTGGCGACGCTGCACGGCTGGACGAACATCGCGGCCACGGTGGTGTATGGCGTCGCCTTCTTCCTGCGGCTCGGTGGCTCGGTGGCGATTGGTCAGCTGCTCGGCCTGCTGGCCTACCTGGTGGTCAGCGCGGGCGCCTACATCGGGGGCCACCTGGTCTTCAAGTACGGCTACATGGTCAACCGCAACGCGTTCGCCGGTGGCAAGCGCGCAAAGGACTTCACCGCGGTGCTCGCCGTCGCGGATCTGCCGGACCAGACGCCCACCAAGGCGATGCTGGGCACCACCGCCCTGGTGGTCGTACGGCGCGGTGATCTCGTCTTCGCACTCAAGGACACCTGTTCGCACGCCGGCGGCCCCCTCTCGGGCGGGACGTTGACCGAGCGCGGGATCGTGTGCCCCTGGCATGCGTCCGAGTTCCGGCTGTCCGATGGCGCCGTCCGCCACGGGCCGGCGACAACCCGGCAGCCCACCTACCGGGCGCGGGTGGCCGACGGGCAGATCGAGGTCCAGGGACCGATCCGCTGAGCCCGACCGCACGGCGCTCCGGCCTCGAGGGCGCCGCAGCGCACCGATCCCGTACACTCACAGGCCCGCGCTCCCGCCACCGGTCACTGAGCATGAGGCCCCTGCGTGACGTACCGGCCAACCCGTGAACACGACGAGCTGCGGGCGGTCGTCCGCCAGCTGGCGGAGGAGCGCATCGCGACGCGCGCCGCGGAGATCGATGCGACGGCGGAGTTCCCGTGGGACCTCAAGCAGCTCCTCGCCCAGCAGGACCTGCTGGGCGCGTCCTTCGAGGAGCGATACGGTGGCACCGCGCTCGATGGCGTGGCACAGGCGATCCTGGTCGAGGAGATCGCCCGCGCGGATGCGACCACCAGCCTGATCCCGATCGTCCAGAAGCTCGGCTCGCTGCCGATCGTGATCGCCGGCAACGACGAGCAGAAGGAGCGCTACCTTCCGCGCCTCGCTAGCGGAGAGTGGCTGATCGCATTTGCGCTGACCGAGGCGGCCGCGGGGAGCGACGTGGCGAGCAACCGGATGCGCGCCCGGCGCGACGCGGATGGCTACCTGCTGACCGGCAGCAAGCGCTTCATCACCCACGGCAGCGTGGCCGATCTCCTGACCGTGTTTGCGCTCACCGATCCGGCCCTGGGAGGCCGGAAGGGGATGAGCGCCTTCGTGGTCGAGACCAGCCGCCCCGGCTTCGCGGCGCCCCGCGTCGAGCACAAGATGGGGATCCGAGGCTCGCCGACTGCGGAGCTGACCTTCGACGAGGTGCGCGTTCCCGAGGCGAATCGGCTCGGCGCGGAGGGCGAGGGCTTTCGGATCGCGATGAGCACCCTGGACGTGTCCCGACTGGCGATCGCCGCGCAGGCGGTGGGGATCGCACAGGGAGCCATCGACGCCGCGCTCAGCTACGCGGCGGATCGCCAGCAGTTCGGGCAGCGGGTCGTCGACTTCGAGGCGATCCAGTTCATGCTCGCCGACATGCAGTCCCGCACAGAGGCGGCGCGGCAGCTCACCTACGCGGCTGCTGCACAGGTCGACGCGGGCAGCCGCGAGGTCGCGTACTGGACCAGCTGCGCCAAGCTGATCGCGGGTGACACGGCGATGAGCGTGACGACCGATGCGGTCCAGATCCTGGGCGGATACGGCTATATCACCGAGTACCCGGTTGAGCGGATGATGCGCGACGCGAAGATCACCCAGCTCTACGAGGGGACGCAGCAGATCCAGCGCCTGGTGGTGGCCCGTCAGCTCCTGCAACGGGCTGGCGTACCGGCACGGGGCAACGAGAGGGAGCGCGAAGCGCCGTGAAGATCGTCGTCTGCATCAAGCAGGTCCCGGCCACCACCGCCGAGAAGCGGTACACCGCCGACCACCGGCTCGATCGCGCCGCGACCGAAGCGATCATCAATCCACTCGACGAGTACGCCATCGAGCAGGCGCTGCGGCTCCAGGAGGCGGGAGCCGCGGACCTGGTCGGCTATCTGTCGATGGGGCCGCAGAGCGCTGCCGAGGCCCTGCGCCGGGCGCTGGCGATGGGCGGCGACGAGGCGGTCCTCGTCACCGATCCCGCGCTCGCCGGCGCGGACGAGTGGGCGACCGCCACGGTGCTCGCCGCCGCTCTCGACAGGCTCGCGCCGGACGTCACGCTGATGGGCATGGCCTCGGACGATGCCCGCGGGTCGTTGGTGCCCGGGGCGGTGGCCGCAAAGCGCGGCCTGCCGCTGCTGTCATACGGCGCCGAGCTGCAGCTCGGCCCGCAAGGGGCGCGCATCCGACGCCTGACCGCGAGTGGGCACGACATCGTCGGGGCGCAGCCGCCGCTCGTGGCGAGCGTCACCGACCAGGTTGGCGAGCCGCGGTACGCAAGCCTGAAGGGGATCATGGGCGCCAAGCGCAAGCCGCTCGAGACGTGGAGCCTCGCAGATCTGGGAATCGACGCCGAGGCCCTGCGGGGCGGGGCGTTGACGCGCGTCGTCGAGGTGCGGGCACCGGAGCGCAAGCCTCCGGCGGAACGGATCGAGGCTGCCACGGCGGAGGAGGCGGCCTCCCGGATCGCCGATTGGATGCAGGCTCGGAGGCTGATCTGATGGCAGGCGACATCCTCTTCCTCGCGGAGTTCGTGGATGGGCGCGCCAGCCGCGCGGCACAGGAGCTGGCGTCCGGCGCCGCAGGACTTGCCGGTGAGGCCGGCGGAGCGGCGGTCGGCTTGGCCTACGGGGCGGGCGCAACGGCCGGCGCCGCGGAGTTGGGGCGATTCGGCGCGTCGCGGGTGGTGGTGCTGGGCGAGGCCGGCCCGGCGATCGGCGTGGCCGGTGCTGCCGCGGCCGCGGTCCGCGAGTCACAGGCGATGGCGCTGCTTGTGCCGGCGACCCCGAACGGGCGCGACATTGCCGCGGCGCTGGTCGGTGCGCTCGACCTCCCGGCGTTCGGGCCGGCCCGAGGCGTGCGCATCGTCGACGGCGTGGTGCGCTCCGAGCAGGCCACGCTGCAGGGTGCGTTCATCACGGTCTCCGAGCCGGTTCCCGGCGCTCCCACCCCCGCGGTGGTGCTCATCCCGGCCAACACGTTCACGCCGGAGGAGGGCGGCAGCGCCGAGGCAGAGGTCAGCGCTGCCCCGTCGGCGGCCGGCGGCCGCCTCGGCGAGGTCAGCATCGTGGAGTCGGTGGCCGCCGAGCAGGCGAGCGTCAACCTCGAGGAGGCATCGGTGATCGTGGCGGGAGGGCGCGGAGTCGGCGGTGAGGAGGGGTTCGAGACCCTCCGCCAGCTGGCCGACGTCCTCGGGGGCGCCGTTGGGGCAAGCCGGGCCGCCGCGGACGCAGGCTGGGTCGCGTATCAGCTCCAGATCGGCCAGACCGGCAAGGTCGTGAAGCCGAGCCTGTACATCGGCGTCGGGATCTCCGGTGCCATCCAGCATCGGGTCGGGATGCAGACCGCAGAACACGTGATCGCCATCAACAAGGATCCCGATGCGCCGATCGGTGAGTTCGCTGACCTGTTCGTGGTCGGTGACCTGTTTGCCATCGTCCCAAGGCTCACCGATGAGCTGCGCTCGCGGAAGCGCTGAGCGCCGATGCTGGTGATGGCGGTGATGCTCATCGCGCTGGCTGTAGGCGTGGTTCCCGGCGCGTGGTTCGGCGCCTCGCGACGGCCGCATGGCTACGGCGAGGAGTTGGGCGCCTATCGTGCGCAGCTGTCGGAGCACCATGCGCGCATCCAGGCGGTGCTGAGCGGCCTGGCCGAGGCGATCGACGGCCTGCGCCGGCGGGAGATGGATGTCGACTTGGCGGCCGAACGGCTGGTGACCGCCGAGCAGGCGCTCGATGCGGAGGCGGAGCAGATGCGAGACATGCTGGCTCCGCAGGAGCTGCACGGCCTGCACGCCGAGTACGAGGCGAACCTGGAACGTGCGCTGCGCGGCATCGTCACCGCCGAGCGTGGCTGCGGCCTGTCGCGTCAGCCGCACCGACCGCCCGACGACGAGGAGGCGGTCACTTACTGGAAGCGCGGGCATGCAAACCTGGTCAACGCAGCGATGCGGATCAGCGAACTCGCCGAGGCCCTGCTCTCATGGGCGCCGGGCAAGCCGGCAGACGCATCGCTCGCCGCGCGCCTCCACCGCGACTAGCGGCGGCGCAGGGTCCAGCGCCATACGGCCCATATGTTGTGGTATCCTGCTCCGCGGTACCACTGCTGGTATGGTCCCGTACGGGTCTACCAGCCGGGAAGGAGCACCCTCGTTGCACTGTCCACGATGCAATGCGCTCGGAACCAGGGTCATCGACTCGCGCGACCTCGAGAGTGGCAGCACCATCCGGCGACGACGCGAGTGCGAGGCCTGCGCGTATCGGTTCACGACCTACGAACGCCCCGAGGGTGCGCGTCTGAGCGTCGTGAAGCGTGACGGGCGCCGAGAGGATTTCGACCGCTCGAAGCTGCGCTCCGGGCTGCTCAAGGCGCTCGAGAAGCGGCCCGTCACGCTGGACCGCGTCGACCACGCCGTCGACGAGATCGAGGCACGGCTGCGCACCCGCGGCGATGCCGAGGTGGCGACCAAGGAGATCGGCAGGCTGGCGACCGAGGCGCTTCGCGACATGGACCAGCTGGCCTACATCCGGTTCGCATCGGTCTACCACAGCTACGAGGACATCTCGACCCTGAAGCGCGAGGTGGACCGTCTCATCACCCAGCGGCAGGGCAGCGAGGAGTGATCCTGTCCGACCGCGACATCCGGGCCGAGATCGCGGCCGGGCGGATCGTGATCGACCCCTACACGCCGGAGGCGGTGCAGCCCTCGAGCGTCGACCTGCACATCGACCGGCGCTTTCGCGTCTTCCGCAACACGCGCTACCCGTACATCGACGTGCGGATCGAGCAGCCGGATCTGACTGAGCTGGTCGAGATCGGCGAGGAACCGTTCATCCTGCACCCCGGCGAATTCGTGCTGGGATCGACCCTGGAGCGCGTCAGCCTGCCGAACGACCTCGTGGCGCGGCTGGAGGGCAAGTCCTCGCTCGGACGGCTCGGGCTGCTGATTCATTCGACGGCGGGCTACGTGGATCCCGGCTGGGACGGAAACCTGACGCTGGAGCTGAGCAACGTCGCCAACCTGCCGATCACCCTGTATCACGGCATGAAGATCGGGCAGATCAGCTTTCAGCGCATGAGCTCGCCGGTCGAGATCGGCTACGGCGACGAGCGGATCGGGAGCAAGTACCGCGGACAGCGCGACCCGACCGCCAGCCTGTACCATCGCGACTTCGAGCGGGGCCGCGTGCTGCGCTAGATCCCAGTTCGGCGGAGGCCGTTGTGCCCGAACCCCTCCACGCGCTCTCGCCTGCGCGCCGGTTTTCCGGCAACGTCACGGTCCGCGTGCTCCGTGCCGGATGGTTCCGGCCCGATGCCGGCGGCTTCTTCGGAGTGGTGCCCCGACCCCTCTGGTCGCGCTTCGCAGAAACGGACGACCGAGGGCGGCTCCACTGCCGGCTCAATCTGTTGTTGATCGACGCGGCCGGCAAGCGGGTGCTGGTCGAGACCGGAACCGGGACGCGCCTGTCGGACAAGGACCGCGACATCAAGGGTGTCGAGGGCGGCGACCCGGCGGAGGCACTGCGGGCGGTGGGCGAGGACCCCGCGAGCGTCGACTTCGTGGTGGTCAGCCACCTGCATTACGACCACGCCGGGGGCATGATCGACGCCGATGGGCGCCCGACCTTCCCGCGAGCGCGGTACGTCGTCCAGCGCGAGGAGGCGGAGGCCGCGCACGGGGACGAGCTGCGGCTGCGCGGCGTGATGGAGGTCGAGCAGCTCGACCTCGTGCGATCGGCGGGGCAGCTCGCCGAGGTGAACGGCGAGGTCGAGCTGGTGGAGGGTATATCGGTCACGCCGACGGGCGGCCATACACGCGGCTCGCAGGCGGTGATGATCGGAGCGCGCAATGGCGGTGGGCGCCAGGACGATCCCCACGAGCGCGCCATCTTCTTCGGCGACCTGATTCCCACCCGCTGGCAGCTCCCGGTGCGCTGGACGAGCGCATACGACGATTATCCGGTCGACGCGGTGGAGGTCCGCAGCCGCCTCCTGGCGCGAGCCGCCGCGGAGGGGTGGTGGTGCTACTTCACGCACGATCCCGGCGAGCTGCCGATCAGGCTCGAGGCGACCGAGAAGGGGTACCGGCCGCGCGAGGGGTGATGGGCGCCCCCACCGCGAGCAACCCAATGGAGCACCCGCCGGAGCGGCCGCTGGCGACCAAGCTCGGGATCCGGTCTCGATCGCGAGTGGCACTCGTGGGCGCCCCGACCGGCATTCGCGAGCGCCTCGAGCCGCTCCCTCCGGATGTTCGGGTCCGAAACAGGCTGGCCGCGGGTTGTGACGTGATCCTGTGCTTTGCGCTGCGCCGTGCCGAGATGGAGGCGCGCTTCGACCGCTGCCTCGGAGCGCTCACCATAGATGGCGGGCTGTGGCTCTGCTATCCCAAGCAGTCGTCGGGCGTGGCGACCGATCTGACGTTCCGCTCGGTCCAGGAGCGCGGACTGGCGGCCGGGCTGGTCGACAACAAGAGCGTCGCGATCGACGCGATGTGGACGGGCCTGCGGTTCGTGGTGCCGCTGGTGGGCCGCCCGACCTGGAGCGCGCCTACGCCTCGGATGCGTCGACCGCGCGGAGGAGCGAGACCAGGTCGGGGCGGCTGATCGGCGCCTCGAGTCGGTCTTCGCCGTTCACTGTGATCACCGGGACGCGGTAGCCGTAGCGCAGGACGAGATCATCGTCCGCATCGATGTCGACGCGCCGGTATCGGTGCGGACCGATCACCGCATCGAGCACCTCGCGGGCTTCGTCACACAGGTGGCAGCCGCCACGCTCGTAGAGGACGATGCTCCCGGCGCTTTCCGGCATGGCGGGATGATAGGGTAGAGCTCGATCGGCGCCTGCCCCCGTAGCTCAGAGGATAGAGCGAGGCCGTCCTAAGGCCTGCGTCGGGGGTTCGAATCCCTCCGGGGGCGCCACTCCGACGCGCCGCCAGGCTGCCTAGCCATGGTGAGGCGCCTGGAAGAACGGCGTAGCAGCGGCCATCGTCAAGCAGGCCGACGCGGCCCGCAAGGCCTACAAGCCGCCGACTGGCTGATCCAATTGACACCGGCGGATGGGGCGCTCCGTCGACCGAGAAGAGACTGCCCGGGAGATCAGCAAGTCGGGGGCGCTGATGGCCGATAGGTACCGTTCCGAGCGATCGGCCATCTCGCTAGGCTCGATCGGTGAGCACCCGTCCTTGCCTCTGCTGCTGGGTCGAGACCAAGACCAGCTTCCCGAGCCGGCTGACCTGCCCGCGCTGCTGCGCCGCGGGTTGCACGCAAATCGTGACGCGCTGCGAGACGCGCCATATTGTCTCCGGGCACCTGCTGGCGCATCCGATCGACGAGCCATGCCAGCGCTGCCTCCGAGCACCGGCCTCCGAGCCGCAGGTGCTGCAACCGCTCCGCGCATGACTCAAAAGGCGGGAGCGAAGAGTCGCGCCATGCTGGCGAAGGCGTTGCTGAAAATCAGCAGGCCCATTGCGACGATGAAGAGTCCCGTGACGACTCCGACGAACCGGTGGTGGCGTCGGAGCGCGCCGAGCAGCGGCCGAAGGTGGGGGAGCGCCACGGCCGCTGCGAGGAAGGGAATCGCCAGGCCCACCGAGTAGGCGGTCAGCAGCACGGCAGCAACCGCGGCCTGCTGGCTGGAGGCTGCCATCCCCAGGATTGCGGCCAGTACCGGACCGATGCATGGCGACCAGCCAACGGCGAACAGCGCTCCGAGCGCCACGGATCGTGTCGAGCGTCCTCCCCGGAGCGAGGTCCCCGATACTCCCCGCGTGAGCCGGTCAAGCACCGGTCCGAAGATCCCGGTGGTGGCAAGCCCCAGCGCCACCACAACGATCCCGGCCAGCTGCCGAACGACGTCGATTCGGAACAGTGGCCCGCCGAACAGCCCGACCGATACACCGAGCAGGACGAAGATGACCGAGAATCCCGCGACGAAGAGCAGCGCCTGGCCGAGCACGGAGCGACGCACGGCCGCGGGCGGCGCGCCGCCCGAGCTGACCGCCAGCCCGCCGGTGGTTTCGCCCAGGAAGGCAACGTAGACCGGTACCAGCGCGAGCACGCACGGCGAAGCGAAGCTCACCAGCCCGGCCACCATCGCCAGCGCGATGCTCACCTGCATTTTGTTCAGCGTTCTCCTGGCCGCGGGGCGCGCGCAAGCGCACGCAGGTAGTTCACCAGATCCCACCGGTCGTTTTCCGAGAGCCTGGTCGAGAAGGCGGGCATCGGTGTGCCGACATAGCCGTTGGTGATCAGGTAGTTGAGCTGACCGTCCGTTGAGCGGCGGGCGACATCCACGATCTCGCCCGGTGGCGGAACGACACTGGGCGCTGTCGGCCCGTTGCCGTCGGCGTTGACTCCGTGGCAGGCCGAACAGTTGGCGAGGTAGATCTGGCGCCCGCGCTGCACCGATTCCGCGGAGCCCGTGACCGGACTGTTCATCGCGCCCGCGGCTGCCGGAACGGCGTTGGCCGCGGCGATCGTCGACCGCAGTCCCACGCAGATGCCCAGCGCCACGGCCGCAACGACGGCGATGTTCCTGGCGATCGTCAGGGTTCCGGCGGCGTCGAGGTAGCGCCGGGTGCGAGAAACGAGGGCCAGGGCGGCGGCGAGGGCCAACAGCAAGATCGTGGGTGACCACCCCAGCGGGCCCGCCGGCAGGATGCCCCACACGGTCCCGATGATGCCTGGGACGCCGATCCCGATGTCGGGCGGAGGCACTCGCTGAGGCGGGATCGGTTCGGTCACCGCCAACGGGAAGGTCGTCGTTGCGTCTGGCGCGCCGGCACGGCGGATCACGACCTCGAGGACCCATTCGCCGGTCACCGGCGTGTACGCGCCGGCTGCCGACCAGACCGCCGCGTCCGGTGTCGGCCTCAGCTGCACGCGCGCCACCGCGCCGCCGCCGGGAGGCGGGTGCAGGATGACGGAGACGTTGCGAACGTCGGTCCGGTCGCCACCGGTCGCCGCATCGCCGATCGCCACCTGGTAGAGCTGATCACCGGGCGCCGGTACGTTGACCGCGACATGGACCGAGGAGCTTCCGGCGGTGCCGTACAGATGGGCGGTCTGGAGAGACGACTGCGAGAGGATCGGCACCCGGGTCGCGGCAGGCTGGGTGCTGACCATCACCGCGGCGAGCGCCACCGCGGCGCCGCCGACCACGACTTCGGCCGCCACGAGTTGCAGCAGGCGCCGTGCGCCTGCGCGGCGCACGAGGAAGAAGTTCACCGACCCGATGGCCAGGGCCACGCTGAACAGCAGGATCTTTCCGAGTGCCAGGTTCCCGTATCCGCTCGCCACCACCTCGCGGGCCTGACCGATCACGATCGGGGAGTTGGCAATCCCGCTGAGCGCGACCACCGGAGCCGCGACCATCGCCACCCGCGAGTGGCGAGCAAAGGCGCCAGCCAGGAGCGGCCGCCGCTCATCGACCGCCGACCTGCTCGCCACGGCCAGGACCGCGAACCCCGGCAATGCGCCCAGCCAGGCGCCCACCGCAAGCAGATGCAGCCAGTCGAGGAAGGCGAATGCCGCGCCGGCGCCTGCCGCGTGACCGGCGAGGCTCGCCCCGAGCAGTCCCAACGCAGCCGCCAGCAGCGCCGCGACCAGGAGCGCGGCCGGAACCCCATGCCCGATACCGGCGCGGGACTCGGCTTGCGCATCGGCCCCGCCGGCGACCGCCACCCGTCGCTGCCTGCGGGCCAGCTGCGCCACGATCAGTCCGGCGCCGGCCAGCAGCGAGGCGAGTGCGGTGGCGGCCAGCGCCACACGCATCGCCATCGCGAACGAGGTCTGACCGAACGGCGCCGCGAAGTCGAGCGGGAAGGCAGTGTCGGCGCCGCCGTGACCCTGCGCTCCAGCAGCCGCCACCTGTTGTGCGGCAAGTCTCAGGAACGCGGCGATTGCGGCGAAGGTCAGGCATCCGCAGATGAGCATCACCGCCCACAACGACCTGGCGCCAATGGCTGCCCGTCGCCTGCCCGCGAGCACCGGACGTGCGGTGAGGAGCCAGAAGAGCCCGGTGCCGAAGAGCACGAGGCCGCCGCTCAGCGCCGCCCATCGGGTTGCAATGGCCGCCGGATCGGCGGGGGACTGGGTCGTCGGCGCCGAGGACGGGTTGGGCAGCGTGCCGGTCGGGTCGACGAGGAAGCCGAATGCACCGTCGATGACGTGACCGTCGCTGGCCGACACCACTCGGTAGCGGACCGTGTAGCTGCCCCGCGGAAGGGGCGGGACGGAGCGTCGAGCGATGGCGCCCCCGACATCGGTCGACAGCGGTCCCAGGCCCGGAACCGCGACGCCGTTGCCGTCGATCAGCCGGATCGCGGCCGTGGCCGGGTCGATCGGCTCGCCGAACGTCAGCCTCAGCTCCGGCGGCGAGGTGCGCAGGCTGGCGTTCGCCGCTGGGACGGAGGAGACCAGCTCGGCGTGGCCCAGAGCCCGGACGGGAGGGAGGGCAAGGGAGACGGCGGTGAGCAGCACGGAGAACAGCACGGAGAGGGGGAGTGGCCCAGCCAGCAACCCGCCGCCCGGTCGGCCACCCCAGCGGGCTGACGCGGTCATGCCTCGGCGAAGAACTGGTCGTCGCCGTAGAGCTCCAGCCATCGTCTTCGCATCTGCCGAATTGTGGCGAGGACCACAACGGGACGCGTGCCCGGGGGCAAGAGGCTGGCGATCGCGGCTCGAACCTGCTCACTGCCCTCGATTCCGAGCAGGGCGAGGTAGTCGCGCACGCGCTGGGCGGGACTCTTGCCCTCCGCACGCATCCGGACCAGCACGTCGGCATCGTGGAGCAGCGCGTCGGCGTACTCACTCTCGGGGCGCTCGATCTCGGTCAGCAGGAGCGGGACGTCATCCAGGCGTGGGTCGGAGTACGCCCATCGGATGAAGGAGTCGAGCTGTCCACCGCTGCGCTCGTGGTGTCGAGCGTGGAAGCCCTGAAGGTACTGCTGCCGCTCGGCCTCGCTGCGGGTCAGCGCGATCTGCACGATCTGGCGCATCTCCGGCGTCCACCGGCGGAGCGATTCGACGAACTGACGAAGGGTCAGACTGCCGCCCGGTTGGGGCTGAAACCGGTGTTCGTGGACGTGCTGCACTCGGCCCCTATACTACCGGCAGTGCGCCGCCTTCTCTCGACGACCCGCCGTGCGCGCGCCTGGACCCTTCATCCGTGCGGCCTGGCATCGGCCGATGCATGCCTCGGCTGAAACTGCGCCGCACGCTCCTCGCTGTGCTGCTGGCGTTGACCGCTACGCTGCCGTCGGGCGGCGGCGGCGCCGCGGCCGGACGACCGCTGCGCTACCTGGGCGGCGATCCCGGCACCTTTGACCCGGCGTACATCTCCGATGCCGGTGATGTGCAGCTCGTGCTCCAGCTCTACGCCGGGCTGACGCGTCTCGACGACGCGGGGACGCCGTACCCGTCTCTTGCGGCGAGCTGGACGGTCGGCGACGCTGGTCGCACCTACACGTTCCACCTGCGGAGCGGCCTCACCTTCTCGGACGGCAGCCCGCTTGATGCGCGAGACGTCCGGCGTTCATGGCTTCGCCTGCTCGACCCGGCCACCCGTTCGACCGCCCCGGACGTCCTCAGCGTCATCCAGAACGCGACCGAGCGTCTGGCCGGACGCGCGACCGAGAGCCAGGTGGGGATCGACGCGCCCGAGGCCACGACCCTGGTGGTCCATCTTGCCCACCCCGCCGCCTACTTCACCTCCATCACCGCTACGCCGGCCACCTTCGTGGTGCCTCGCAACGCTCAGCCGACGCCGACGTGGCAGCGCGCCGGAAGCTTCGTCGGATCCGGCCCGTACATCGTCGCGTCGCAGGCCCAGACCGACCTCGTCCTGCGCGGCAATCCGCGGTACGTCGGCGGGCCTCCGGCGATCGACGAAGTGCAGTGGACCGGCCACCTGCAGGGCGACGCAACGAGCGCCTTTTCGGCCAACCGGCTCGACCTGACCGAAGTGGCGCCCTGGGACGCAACGTGGATTCGGTACGACCGCAACCTGGGTCCGCATCTCCATCCGGCGGCCGCGCTGTCGGTCGCGTTTTTCGGGTTCGACACCACCCGGCCGCCGTTCGACGACGTGCGGGTCCGTCGCGCGTTCGCGCTCGCCCTCGATCGGCGGCGTCTGGTGGAGCTCTCCGCGGGCGCTGCTGCCGAGGCTGCCAACAGCCTCGTACCGCCCGCCCTTCAGCCGGCCCGCATGCCGGGGATCCCCACAGCGGGCGTGGCAGAGGCGCGACGCCTGCTCGATGAAGCCGGATACGGGGACCGGGCGAAGCTGGGGCTGCTGCGGGTGAATGCCAACGGCCTGAACGTCGGCCCCGCAGTCGCCGTCTGGCGCCGGGACCTGGGCGTCTCGATCTCGGTCGAGACGATGCGTTTCGCCGACTTCCTGGGCCAGATCGCCACCGATGCGCCACAGATCTTCACCATCAACTGGATCGCCGACTACCCATCTCCGTACGCGCTCTACAGCCTCCTGCTGCTGCCGGGCGCGGCCAGCAATTACGGTCGCTGGAACGATCCGGGCTTCGTGTCGCTGCTGGAGGCCGCCTCGAGCGCAGCTCCGACCGCCGAATCCGCTGCCTATCGGGCCGTGGAGGAACGCGTGCAGGACCAGGCCCCGGTGATCCCGTGGTCCTACACCGAGTCGAGCTGGCTCGTGCGCCAGGGCCTCAGCGGCGCCGGCAAGCTGACTGTCGGCCTCATGGACTTCGGGAGCCTGTCGTGGGCTGGCTGACACGTACGCCGACACGCGTGCTGGGAGAGGCCGCGCCGCGCGCTCTGGGACGGGTGGCGCAGGTCATCCTGCTCGCGACGCTGCTGGTCACCTCGTTAACGCTGCTCGCCGCGCCGGTATCCGCATCCAGTGGCTTCGGCGCTCTCACCGCCGATGCGGTCTATGGGCGCCAGATGACGTTCCGGGTCACTCTCGGGAGCACGCCGGAGCGCTTGGAGCTGCTGCTCCGGTTCGGTGGCGACGACAATACATTCGTCGCGCCCGTTCGGCCGGCGGGCGGCGCGGCGACCTACGTCTGGGATGCGGCGCAGCAGTACGTGACGCCCAACACCCGGATCACCTACCGCTGGCGCGCGACCAGTGCGGGGATCGTGAGCCTCAGCCCGGAAGGGACGCTGGTCTACGCCGATAACCGCCCGGGGCTGGATTGGCACAGCACCCAGCTCGGCGAGGCTACGGTGCACTGGTATGGCGGCGCGGAGGCGCAGGCGCGCGAATTCGGTGCGCTGGCCGCCAGCGGGGCGCGGAGCGCCGAAGGGCTGCTCGGCCATGACCTGGCCGGGCCGGTCGACATCTTCGTCTACGACAGCCGAGCCGACTTCTTTGGTGCGCTCGGTCCCGGAGCGCGCGAATGGACCGGCGCGGCGACCTTCCCGAACATTCGGACCATCTTCATGTGGCTTGGTGGCGGGCCGCCGTCGTATCTGCGCACCGCGGTGGTCCACGAGGTGACCCACGTTGTCTTCTACGACGCCACGAACAATCCGTACCACGACCCCGCCCGGTGGCTCAACGAGGGCCTGGCCCGCTGGTCCGAGCGCCAGAGCGCCGATCAGGAGCGGCGGATCGTGGCCTCCGAGACGTCGCAGGGCCTCTTCTCCTTCGAGGCGCTCACTGGACAGTTCCCGATCGGCGAGCGCGGGTCGAGCCTGTCGTACGCGGAGGGTGCGACGATGGTCGACATGATCGCCAGGCAGTACGGGCGGGGAGCCATCGCGCGGATCGCCACCGCGTACCGCACGGGCGCGACCGATGAGGAGGCGCTCCGGGCCGGGACCGGCAGGGCTGCCGCCGATCTGTATGCCGCGTACTTCGGCCAGTACGGCACCGCGGTCCCAAAGCCGATCAGCCCGGAACCGCTTCTGCCCGCCGCCGCCGGCGGACGCGGCTCGACAAACGCGCAGCCCCCTGCCCCGACCGCCAGCCCCTCGCCGACCGCCCCACGCCCGGTGGCTGACCCGATCTCGTGGGCCCTCCTGCTGGCGGTCGGCATGGGTGGAGCGGCGCTGGTCAGCGGCGCACTCTGGCTCCGGCGACGAGCCGGCCGGCGCGGGGCACCGTGATGGCCGTCCCTCGACAGCCTGCCCGCGGCGAGACGGGGCCCCGTCGCGTGCGCACCCAGTGGGCGCTGAGCATCACCGCCGGGCTGGTCGTGGTCGGCTTCGTGGGGGCGGCGCAGTGGAACAGCTCGGCGATCCGCCAGCAGTTCACGACCTCCGCACAGCAGGTCCTCGCGCGCCAGGTCACCGAGCTGGAGAGTGAGCAGAAGGCGCTCCGCGACCAGCAGGCCACGGCCGACGCGCAGATCCAGCAGATCCAGGGACCCGCCACCGGCTCGCAGACGGCGCTCAAGGAACTGAACGCCCGTCTGGGCACCGCGCGGCTGCAGGCAGGCCTGGTGCGGGTCAAGGGCCCCGGCGCGGTGATCGAGATCGCCGACTCGCAGCGCGCGGTCCCTCCCAACGGCAATCCCAGCAACTTCATCGTCCTGGTCGACGATCTGCGTGACATCGTGACCGCGCTGTGGGCATCCGGCGCCGAGGCGATCAGCATCAACGGCGAGCGGCTGGTGAGCATCTCGTCGATCTACGGGGTCGGCTCATCGGTGCTGGTCAACACCAGCTTCCTGTCGCCGCCGTTCCGCATCGAGGCGATCGGTACCGGGGGGCTCCTGGATCGGTTTCTCGCCAACCCGGGTTATCTCGGGAGGGTGGCGCAGCGCATCAGCTCGTACGGGCTCGAGTTCGCCACCCGCACCGACCCGGCGCTCGACATCCCGGCCTTCGTCGGCAACACCCGCTTCCGCTGGGCGGTGCCGACCGAGGCGGTCAGCCCATGAGACGCAGCTTCAGCCAGCTGAGCCTGTTCTGCGTGGCGCTGCTGATTGGGCTGCTGCTCGTCGGTCAGCTGCGCTCCCAGGCACGGCCCACCGAGATCAGCAGCCTTCCCGCCCAGGACCTGTCGACCTTGATCGAGACCTTGAGCGCGCGCAACCGCGAACTGCGCGCCGGCCTTGCCGACACCCAGCGCCAGCTCCAGCAGTACCGCCAGGCGCAGACCGAGGGGCAGAGCCTGCTGAGCGTGAGCACCCAGGACCTGCGACGGATCACTGCCTTCGCCGGGACGCGGGGTGTCCAGGGCCAGGGATTGGTGATCGATGTGGCAGGCATGCTGGACGCGGTGGCCGTCAACGACCTGATCAACGAGCTGCGCAACGCCGGCGCCGAGGCGATCGCGATCGACGGTACGCGGGTCACGGCTCGGTCGGTCGCCGTCCAGGCTCGAAGCGCGATCCAGATCGACGGGGTGCCCATCGGTGAGCGGTTCTCGATCCGCGCCGTCGGTGACCCGGATGGTCTCCTCTCGGCGCTCCAGCGTCCGGGTGGCACGATCGCTCAGCTGCGGCAGTTCATCAAGGCCACCATCGACGCGCGTCAGGCAGCCCAGATCGAGCTGCCTCCGACGAGGCTGAACCTGACACCGACCGTGGCCAAGCCGGTAGAGTGAGCGGCGTGCAGGAGCTGATCGATGCGGCGCTGGATGCCGCCCGCCGCGCCGGCGCCACGTATGCGGATGCGCGGTACGTCGAGCGCCAGACGGAGGGATTGACGGTCAAGAATGGCGCTCTCGAGGCGGCCGAATCCGACACGAGCGCCGGCATCGGGGTGCGCCTTCTCCTGGACGGGGCCTGGGGCTTCAGCTCGACCTCGCGCCTCGAGCGGACCGACGTCGAGCGGGTCACGCGGGAAGCCGCGGCGATCGCCCGCGCCAGCTCCGTCGCGCGCCGGGCGCCTGTCGTGCTGGACGCGGCGCGCCCGGTGGTGGCCACCTACCGAACGCCGGTCGAGGAGGATCCATTCTCCGTCCCGCTCGACGACAAGCTGCGGATCCTGTTCGAGGCCGATGCGGCCATGGCCCGCGCGCGCGGCGTCACCGTGCGCGAGGGAACGCTCCACGCCGGACGGGAGCGGAAGATCTTCGCCTCGACCGAGGGGGCGCGCATCGAGCAGGAGATCATCGAGGCCGGCGGCGGGATCGAGGCCACCGCGGTGAGCGAGAGCGAAAGCCAGCAGCGCAGCTACCCCGCTGCCGGGGGCCAGCTGGTGACCGGCGGCTTCGAGGCGGTGCGGGCGCTCGACCTGGCGGGCCACGGTGAGGAAATCGCCGAGCAATCGGTCGCGCTGCTGACCGCCGCGCAGTGCCCGGCCGGCTCAATGACCCTGATCGTCGAGTCTTCCCAGATGGCGTTGCAGGTCCACGAGTCGTGCGGCCACCCGATCGAGCTCGACCGCGTGCTGGGCATGGAGGCCAGCTTCGCCGGGACGAGCTTTCTGACCACGGACAAGCTCGATCAGCTCCAATACGGCAGTCCGCTGGTGAACATCGACGCCGACGCGACCGCGCCGCGGGGGCTCGGCACATTCGGCTTCGACGACGAGGGCGTGCCGGCCCAGAACGTGCCGATCGTCAGTGCCGGGCGCTTCGTCGGCTATCTCACCAGTCGCGAGACCGCCCCGATCATCGGTCGTCAGAGCATGGGAAGCAGCCGTGCGTGGAGCTGGAACCGAATCCCGATCATCCGCATGACGAACGTGAATCTGCGTCCTGGCACGGCGGGCAGCCTCGGGGACCTGATCGCCGACACTGACGACGGGCTCTTCATCTCGACCAACAAGAGCTGGAGCATCGACGACCGGCGGCTCAACTTCCAGTTCGGCACCCAGCTTGGGTGGCGGGTCCGCAACGGGCGGCTCGCCGAGATGGTCAAGAATCCGACGTACACCGGGATCACGCCACGCTTCTGGGGCAGCTGCGACGCGATCTGCTCCCCGGAGGAGTGGCGCTTGTGGGGCGTGCCCAACTGCGGCAAGGGTGAACCGATGCAGACCGGGCACGTGGGACACGGGGCCGCCCCGGCGCGCTTCCGGAACGTCCAGGTCGGGGTCGGACGATGGTAGCGCCCGTGCACGACGCCACGGCCGTCGAGACGCTCCTCGAGCGTGCGCTCGGTCTCGTCGAGGCCGGGGAGGCGGAGGCGCTGTACACCGGGCGCGACGCGGCCCTCACCCGCTTTGCCGGATCGCAGATCCATCAGAACGTCGCCGAGCACGACGCGAGCCTCCGCATCCGCATCGTTCACGAGGGACGGACCGGTGTGGCAAGCACCAATCGGATCGACGAGGACGGCCTGCGCGAGGCGGTCGGACGTGCCGCCGCCATCTGTCAGCGTTCGACGCCGCACCCGGATCTGCCGCCGCTCGCCGAGCCGTCCGAGGTGATGGCCGATGGCCTTGGTTACGTGGCAAGCACCGCCGAGGCCGATGCGGAGCTGCGAGCCGCCGGGGCGCAGGCCGTCATCGGCGCCGGTGACGATGCCCGCGTCGAGACCAGCGGCGCGTTCTCGACGGAGACGTCCACGCTGGCGGTCGCCAACTCGCGAGGGGTGCGCGCGGCGCACACCACGACCCAGGCCAAGCTGGTGACGGTGATGATGGGCGAGGGCCGTGCCTCGGGGTACGCGCAGGCGACTGCCTCCGACGTTCGTCAGATCGATCCGCGCAGCGTCGGAGAGGAGGCCGCCGACAAGGCGCGCCGCTCTGCCGGCGCGACCGACCTGGACCCGGGTGACTACACCGTGATCCTCGAGGAGTATGCGGTGGCGACGCTGCTGGAGTACCTCTCCTTTGTCGGCTTCTCCGGCCTGGCGCTCGAGGAGGGCCGCTCGTTCATGGAGCTCGGGAAGCCCGTCATGGGGCGCAACGTGACCATCTGGGATGACGGGCGTGACCCGGCCGGGCTTCCGTCCACGATCGACTACGAGGGCGTTGCCAAGCAGCGCGTCGAGCTGATCAGCGAGGGAGTGGCGGCCGCTGTGGTCCACGACACCGCCACCGCTCAGCGCGCCGGCGCCGCATCCACCGGTCACGGGCTGCCGGCCCCGAACACCTGGGGGCCGATTGCCTGGAACCTGTTCATGGCGCCCGGTTCCTCGGACAAGGATTCGATGCCCGCGGCGATCGAGCGCGGAGTGTGGGTCACCCGCTTTCACTACGTGAACGTGGTGCACCCCAAGAAGGCGATCCTGACCGGCATGACGAAGGATGGGACATTCCTGATCGAGCATGGCCGCATCACCCGTCCGATCAGCAACCTGCGGTTCACGCAGTCGATTCCCGAGGCGTTCAGCGCCATCGAGGCGATCGGCGCCGAGACCCGGCTGGTCGCCGCCGAGTACTCCGGGATCAATGCCCGCGTCCCTGCCCTGAAGATCGGCCGCTTCACGTTCACCGGAGCGACTGCCGCCGAGGAGACGATGTGAGCCGAGCCGCGCTCGACCTGCGCATCGGTGATCTTCTGCAGCTGCGGCGCGCACATCCATGCGGTGGCCGCGCGTGGCGCGTCGATCGCCTGGGCGCCGACATCGGCCTGGTCTGCGCCGGCTGTGGGCACCGGATCCTGATGGACCGCCTCGACGTCGAACGCCGCTTCACGGCCCTCCTCGAGCGCAACGAGCAGCTCGAGCCCTAGGCTGTGGCGCACTTCGAGCTGCCGGCCACCGGCCCCGCTGCGCTGCCGCCGTCGGCCGGCAACGTCTTCCGCAACCGCTCCTTCGTCGCGCTCTGGTCGGCGCAGCTGCTGAGCCAGCTGGGAAGCAACATGGTGCTCGCGGCGCTGATGGGGACCGTCGTGGCGATCACCGGCTCGAACACCGCGAACGCAGTGCTGATCCTCACCTTCCTGGTGCCTGCCGTGGCATTCAGCGCGATCGCCGGAGTCCTGGTCGAGCGCAGCGACGCGAGGCTGATCATGCTCGCCGCCAATGTGTTGCGCGCCGTGGGAGTCATCGGTTTCATCTTCGTCGGCACCAACGTGCTGCTGATCCTGGTGATCAACCTGTTCATCGCAACGGTGACCGCCTTCTTCGCGCCCGCCGAGCTGACCGCGATCCCGCGCCTGGTCGAGCGCCGCAGCTTCATGGCCGCCAACTCGGTCTTCGTGGTGACCGTCAACGCCACCTTCGCCGTGGGCTTCGGGTTCCTCGGGCCGCTGCTGCTGACGACGACCGGACCGACCGCGGTGTACATCGTGGTCGCGGCCATGTTCGGATTGGCGGCCCTGGTCATCATCCCGCTTCCGCCGGTGCCGCCCGAGGCGCGGCGGGCAACGACCGATGCCAAGCAGGCATTCCGCGCCGTCTACGACCAGATGCGCGAAGGCCTGGCCTTCGTCGAGGAGCACCGCCAGATCGCATGGTCGCTCGGCTACCTGGGGATTGCCGCCTCGCTGATCGGGGTGATGGGCGCCATCGGTCCCGGCTTCGCGACCGATATCCTGCGCCTTTCACCCAAGGACTTCTTCTTCATCATGGGTCCGGCCGGACTCGGCGCGGTGATCGGCATCCTGTTCCTGAACGCCTACGCCAAGCGTGCGCCGCGGCGGCTGATCATCGACATCGGCCTGGTGGCGATGGGCATCACCCTGATGGGGCTGGCGGTCGTCAAGCCGATCACCTCCTTCCTTGCCCCGGCGGTCCATCCACTGGAGCAGAGCCTGCCGAACGCCCTGGCGCCGATCCTCTCGCTGCTGGCCGTCGTGGTGGTCATCGCCGTCACGGCCGGTATCGAGTACGCATTCGTCGCGATTCCGTCGCAGACGGCGTTGCAGGAGGAGCTGCCGACCGAAGTGCGCGGCCGCATCTTTGGGATCCTGAACACGCTCCTGTCGGTGGCCTCCTTCCTGCCGGTGATCGCCGCCCCCGCGGCAGCCGACCTGTTGAACATCGCCATCCCGGGCGTCGGGATCCCGGTGGTGATGGGGGTCCTGGGGCTCGTCACCCTCGGGGCGGGGATCTTCAGCTGGCGCCGCAATGCTGCTGCCGGCCTGCACCGCGCTGAGGGCGGAACCCCTCGGTCCACGCCTGACGTCCCCGAGGCAGCGGGTGACCCGGCACTCATGGATGGCGACTAGGGCCGTCGCCGGCGGCCTGCTGCTCGTCTCGGGCCTGATTGCCGGCCTGGCGATCTACTTCACCCTGGTCGCTCGTCTCCTCCAGGCCGCGATCGCACTCTCGAACGTCTACGTGGCGTACCTCGCCTGGCGTGGATGGCGGGCGATGGTTCGCGCCTCGGAAGCGCGAGAGGCGGGGAGTGGCGTCGCCGGCGATGGCGTTGATCTGCCCTTCGTCAGCGTCCTAGTCCCCGCCAGGGACGAGGCGAGCGTCATTCGTCGCCTGGTGGATGACCTGCTGGCGCAGCGCTACGGGGTCGCGGCCGACCCGCGCTACGAGGTGGTGGTCGTCGACGACGGCTCGACCGATGGCACCGCCGACCTGATCCGCGCCGCGGCGCGCACCGCGCCCGACCGGTTGCGACTGGTGGAGCGCCCCGATCAGCGGTTCCACCTCAAGGGCGCGGTGCTCGCCGATGGGATGCCGGCCGTCCGCGGAGAGGTGGTGGTGGCGCTCGACGCCGACGCGCGCATCGACCCGCATTTCCTGCGGCGCGCGATGCGGGCATGGGAACGGGATCCCGAGGCGGTGGCGATCCAGGTCCAGCGGCGGGAGCAGAACGAGCGCTCCAGCTGGTTAACACATGGACAGCACGACGAGCAGCTGATGGACATGGCCAGCCAATGCGGCCGTTGGGCGACGGATGGCACCGCCGAGCTGCGCGGGAACGGCATGTTCGTTCGCGTCTCCGCGCTTGCCGCGGTCGGCGGCTGGAGCACGGCGGCGATCACCGAGGACCTCGACCTCTCCACGCGCCTGGCCGCGGCGGGGAAGCGGATCGCCCTTGCGCCGGAGGCGTCCGTTTTCGAGGAGGCGGTCGAGTCGCTAGCCGCGCTCTGGCATCAGCGCATGCGGTGGGCGGAAGGCAGCATGCGCCGCCTGATGGAGCACGCGCCGGGGCTGCTCGGCGGGCCCCTTCCCCTGGGACGCAAGCTGGACTTCCTCGCGTTCCTGGCCGAGTTCGCGGTCCCCCCACTCTTCGCTGCCAGCATCGTGGCCAGCCTGCTCAGCATCCCACTGCCACCGGAGACCGATTGGACCGTGCCGGTCTCGCTGTTCATCGGATACGGGGTGGGCACCTTCGTCCTTGCGCTCGCCGGGCTGGCGGCGGACGGCCGCCGTGGTGTTGGCCTTGTCGGCGAGTCGGCGCGAGGTGCGCTGTTCCTCTCGCATTGGCTGCTCATCGTTCCCGCCGCGCTGGTGCGCATTGCGTTCGGTCCGGCGCGGCCTGCGTTCCGCAAGACGGTGCGGATCGGACGCGACGACCGATGAGCCGCGGGGAGCCGCCGCTCCTGGTGCGTGGCGAGGTGGCGCTCGAGGCGGTCGGCGGAAGGCTGGTCACGGCGGAGGCGATGGCGATCGGCGGTGAGCGCGTGATCGCCGCCGGCCGCTGGAGCGAGATACGGGAGTTGTCGCGGCCCGGATCCCGGACCATCGATGCCCGCGGGCGCGCGGTCGTCCCGGGCCTGCACGATTTCCACGCTCACCTGGTGGGCATGGCGCGGGCGCGCCGCGAGGCGGCCCTGGACGGAGCGCGCGACATGGCCGAGCTCGTCGCGCAGGTCAGGGCAGCCGCTGCCATGCTGCCGGTGGGAAGCTGGATGTTCGGGCGCGGATGGAGCGAGGCCCGTCTCGATCAGCGACGCCTCGACCTGCTGGAGGCGGCGGTCGCCGATCGTCCCGCGTTCCTCGCCAGTCACGACGGCCACTCCGCCTGGGCATCAGCCGCCGCGCTCGCCGAGGCGGGAGTCCATGCCGGCACGCCTGATCCTGCCGGCGGCCGCCTCGAACGCGGGGCCGGAGGAGAGCCGAATGGCGTGCTGCGCGAGCGAGCCATCGAGCTGGTGGGGCGAGTCCTGCAGCCTCTCGGCGGCGAGGAGCTGCTGTTCGCGCTCTCGGAGACGGCTGCCGAGCTCGCGGCCTACGGGATCACCGGCCTCACCGATGCTGGCGACGACGACGCCGCCGGCGGCCTGGGTCGCTACTCGGCGCTCGGTGACTCGTTCTCGACGCTTGCCGAGGCGCGGCACCGACTGGACACGCGCCTGCGGATCACGCTCGATCTGCCGATGGCCGCCCTGACCGCGGCTACCGAGGGCGGTCTGCGCACCGGCGCCCCGCTGCCCGGCAGCCGGACGATGCGAATCGGATGGGCCAAGGCTTTCGCCGATGGAGCCCTGGGCTCACGGACGGCGGCGCTCTTTCACCCCGACACCTGCACCGGCGGCACTGGCATCCTGCGACTCGACGACCCGGAGCTTGATGCATTCCTGGCGGAATGCCGCGCTGCGGGAGTCGCGGCCGCCATCCACGCCATCGGCGATCGGGCCGTCGCGGTCGTGCTCGACGCCCAGTCTCGGTCGGCGCCGCGCGGTGCCGGCGTGCCGCCGGATCGGATCGAGCACGCTCAGCTGGTACGACCGGCTGACCGTGCCCGCTTCGCGGCCATGGATCTCACCGCCAGCATGCAGCCGATCCACTGCGCCGCCGACCGCGACGACGCAGAAGCATGCTGGGCCGACCGCCTGGCGCATGCCTATCCCTGGCGCTCGCTGCTCGACGCGAAGGCGCGCCTCGCCTTCGGCTCGGACGCGCCGATCGAGACGGCCAACCCGTGGGCAGGGATCGTGGCCGCGGTGCATCGCCGCCTCCCCGGCGACTCCCGCGAAGCGTGGCAGCCGGCGCAGGCGATCACCGCCGCGGAAGCGGTTGAGGCATACACCCGCGCGCCCGCTCTGGCGATCGGCCGCGGGGATGAGGGCCACCTGCACCCCGGCGCGCTCGCCGATCTCGCTGTGCTGAACATCGACTTCGCCAGCCTGCTCGCCGCGGAAGACGACCTGGTGGCGGTCCGCTCGGACCTGACTCTGGTCGCCGGTGGGGAAGTTCATCGGTCCTGAGCCTCGGCCGGTCGGAGCCGGCGGGTGCGCGGTGGTATCGTCGGAGCCTGGAACGCCCAAGACCACGATGAGGACGGGACTGATGACTGAACAGACTGGCGATGGAACGCGAGATCACCCGTGGGTTCTCAAGACGCCGCCGGGGACCTCGTCATACGAGATGTATCGGGACGAGGCCACCGACCCGCCGACGCTCGTCTGCCAGGTCGGCTCGACGCAGTTGCGCTACGACCTGCGGGCCATCGACGATCTTCACGCCATGCTGCGGGCGCACGGTGACTGGATGCCGCTCGGCGCCGCAGACGAGCAGAAGCCGGCGGCAGAGGGAACCGTGGAGGCCTGGGGTCGATCTCCGGGGAACCCGGTCGGCGGGTGGTATGGCCTGAAGAAGGGGCTGCGCGGCCGGTTCGGGATGTATCTCCCCCCGCTTCTCGAGGCGCTTGGGAAGGCCGAGCTGACGCACGATCCGCGCAACAACCGGATGCGCGCCCGGTAGGAGCAGCGCGTCGAAGTCATCGGCGGTCACCTGCTCGAGGGTGCGGTCCACGCTGACCGGCGGGCCACCCTGGCCGTGGCGCGAATCCGGCGACGGCGCAAGCGAGGAGGGCGATGCCTCGAGCCCCTTCGTCGCCGAATGAGGCCGCCGGCTGCACGAGGGCGATCGCGCCGCTTCCAGCCAATCGGTTGCCGGCACGAGTGGCAAGAGAGCCACCATGAGGGCTCCGAGCAGGACAGCTAGTCGGACTATCAGCCATTGACGGCGCGAGCCGTTGAGCGTCCATGGCAGGGGCGCTATGCCGCGCTCGACCTCGCCACTCACCGCTGGCACGCCGACGACGAGCCCGGCCAGAATTGGGAAGACGAGCATGACCGCGAAGGACGGCGCAGCCATGCGCTGATCGATCTCGAGGAACCGATTTAGCCCGTCCGCACATGCCGCAGATGCGCTGGGCATCCCGTGACGTCACCTTCAGGGTTCGACATGCCCACCACACGGCCGGGGCTCCCAATCGACGAGAGGGGTATCCTGACCTGACCCGAACACACGCACTGTCCGGCACCTGACAGAGTGGTGTTCGACCAGATGGAGCTTGGTCTGATGCCTGCGTCGGCCCAGAACCGCCAGCACAAAGAGACGATGCGCGGCGACTTCGCGCCGATCGAACGGTTGGACGTCTCTGCTTACCGCATCCCAACCGCGACGCCCGAATCGGACGGCACGCTCGACTGGGACGCGACCACGCTGGTGGTCGTGGATCTGGTGGCCGGGGGAACGCATGGGTTCGGCTATAGCTACGCGGACACGGCGACGGGCCGCCTCATCCTGGACCTCCTGGCGGACGTGGTCATCGGCCGCGATCCGATGGACGTCCCGGCCGCCTGGCTGGCCATGGTTCGCGCGATCCGCAATCTCGGTCGGCCGGGGATCGTCTCGATGGCGATCAGTGCCGTCGACACCGCCATGTGGGACCTCAAGGCGAAGCTCCTCGATGTGTCCCTCGCTACGCTCCTCGGCCAGGTTCGCGAGGGCGTGCCCATCTACGGTAGCGGCGGATTCACGTCGTACTCGATCACGGAGTTGCAGGACCAGCTCGCGGGCTGGGTCGACGAGGGCCTGGGCATGATCAAGATGAAGGTCGGCCGGGACCCGAGCGCCGATATCGACCGGGTGCGGGCGGCGCGCGGGGCAATCGGCCCCAACCTCCCGCTCTTCGTCGATGCCAACGGCGCCTACGAGCGCAAGCAGGCGCTCGAGTTCGCCCACGCCTTCGCCGATCTGGGCGTGGGCTGGTTCGAGGAGCCGGTTTCCTCGGACGACCTCGAGGGCCTCCGCCTCATCCGTGACGCGGGGCCGCCCGGCGTGGCCGTGACGGCCGGCGAGTACGGCTACGACTTGCCCTATTTTCGGCGAATGCTCGAAGCTGGGGCGGTCGATGTCCTGCAGGCAGACGCGACGCGTTGCGCCGGGATCAGCGAGTTCCTGCGCGTCGGCGCCCTGTGCTGGTCGCACTCCATGCCCCTGTCCTCGCATTGCGCCCCATCTCTGCATGTTGCGTTGGGCTGCGCACTGCCCGCCATCTGCCACCTCGAATACTTCTTCGACCATGTGCGCATCGAGCAGCTGCTCTTCGACGGAGCACCACGGCCGGTCGATGGCTGCCTGCGGCCCGACCTCTCCCGGCCCGGCCTGGGCCTTGAGCTGAAGCACGCCGATGCCGCCCGATGGCAGGTTTCGATATGAGGCCGCGGATGCCGGAGACCGAGACCATCCTCGAAGTCTGCATCATTGCCTTCGCCGCGACTCTTGTCGCCGGCGCCTCGGTCCTCGCGCTCGGCCGCCGTTCCGGGAACGCCAACCGGGATCGAGCGCACACCGAGCAACCGCCGGCCGTGGGGGCCATCAGCGGCCAGCGGCATCGGCATGTTCGCGACGTGGCGGCACGGTGAGCCCGATCGATGCCCTGCACTTCGTCCGGCGCGAGATTCGCGACGGACGTTTCCGACGGGCGATGGCCCTCATGGCTGCCTTCGCCGCGATCGTGTCGGGCTTCGAAGCATATACGCAGCACCGCCGGGGCGCCTTCGCCGACCCGCTGATGTGGACCCCCGTGGCCCTCATGCCGCCAACGGCGGTGGGTGCGCTGGCGGTCGTCGTCAGCGATCGGGGCACGCGCTTGCTGTTGCCGGCCGTGTCGGTCGCCTCGATCGCCGACGGGATCATCGGCTTTCTTCTGCATCTTCGGGGCATCCGGCGCATGCCGGGCGGCTTTCGCCTCGGCCAGTACAACGTGGTCATGGGGCCGCCGGTCTTCGCTCCCCTGCTGATGTCGAGCGTCGGCGTGCTGGGCCTGTTCGCGGCCGCACTGCGGCCGGCGGTATCGGACGACGACGGATCCACGACGGCTGCCCGGACCCATGATGCGGGGCTCGTCACCCGCCTTGCGGCGGACATAGCGGACGGTCGCTTCCAACGCGGCATGGCCGTGACTGCCGCGAGTCTGGCGGTGCTGGCGGGCGGCGAAGCCTATTTTGAGCATCTCCGCGGCAGCTTCAACGATCGCCTGATGTGGACGCCGGTGTGGCTCACCCCGCCCATGGTCGCCGCCGGCATCGCCGCGGCAGCCAGCGAGGAGGCCGCTCGCGTGGTCCTGCCTGTCGTCTCGCTGGTCACGTTCGGCGATGGGCTGGCCGGCTTCCTCCTCCACCTCCGGGGCATCCGGGACATGCCTGGTGGCTTTAGCAATCTCGGCTTCAACCTGACCATGGGTCCACCGCTCTTCGCGCCGCTCCTCTTCTCGTCGGTCGGTCTCCTGGGCTTGCTGGCGACGCTCATGCGACGCGGCGGTCGGCGATGACCGGCGACCGTTACCCCGAAGCCGACGCGCTGGCTCAGCGCGGCCATTGGGACGACGCCACCCGCCGTGTCATCCTCGATCGGGTCTACAACGTACCCGACTTCCGTCATTTCGACGACCACGCCCGGGCCACCCTCGAGGCATTGTGCGCACGCGTCATCCCTCAGGACCATCGACCGCCGGCGCGCCGCGTGCCGATCGCTCCCTGGATCGATGAGCGCTGTGACAGCACCGATATCGGGGGCACGCGCTTCGACGACATGCCCGATGAGCGAATGGCCTGGGGCCTCGGTCTGCGAGGTCTCGACGAGACGGCCCTCATCCTCCGCTCTGCCTCGTTCGTGGAACTGGACGCGACCGGTCAGGATGCGGTCCTTCTGGCTGTCCGAGCAGGGCAACCTGCGGGCAGGATCTGGCGCGAGATGCCGGCGGGGCGTTGGTGGATTCATATCGCATTGCAGGCGATCTGTGGGATCTACTACTCGCACCCGACGGCCTGGGATGAGATCGGCTTTGGTGGGCCGGCCTACCCGCGCGGTTATACCGCCCTCAACTTCGGCGCCCCGGAGCCTTGGGAGGCTGAGGAAGTGTCGGGATGAAGCTGCACGTCCACCTCTCGCCCAACTGGGTGCTCGACACGGACATGCGCGAGTATCGCCCGGCGGATGAAGTCGACTTCTGCATCGTGGGCACGGGCGCCGGGGGCGGGGTCCTCGCTCAACGCCTGGCCAGTTTCGGCTTCTCCGTGGTGGCCCTGGAGGCTGGGCCATGGCATGACAGCGAGACCGACATGGTGTCGGACGAGGCCGGTTCCGGTCCTCTCTTCTGGGACGAACTGCGGATCACCGGCGGCACGGACCCACTCGACTTCGGGGCCAATAACTCCGGCCGTGGGGTCGGCGGCAGCACGGTCCACTACGCGGCCTTCTGCCCGCGCCTGCACCCCTCAGATTTCCGCGTCCGCAGCCTCGATGGCGTCGCCGTGGACTGGCCGATAAGCTACGACGACCTCGAGCCGTACTACGAACGGATGGAACGTGAGTACCCGGTCTCCGGACCAGCCCACTTTCCATGGGGCCGACCCCATGGCTACCCGTACGCCCCCATCCAAGCGGGCACCGCCGGCCAGATGCTCCTGAAAGGCTGCGACGCCCTGGGCATCCAAGCTGTCGCGGGTGGCCCGGTCGCGATCCCGGCCGGGCGCGTCGGCCAACGGCCGCATTGCATCATGCGGGGCTTCTGTCTGCTCGGGTGCAAGGTCGGGGCCAAGAGTTCGACCCTCGTCAGTCACATCCCCGATGCAATCGCCGATGGCGCGGAGATCAGGACCGGCGCGCTGGCGCACGAGATACCGGTCGATGCCGCCGGGCGGGTCACCGGCGTGCGCTACTACCGGACCCGGTCCGACGGGCGCCGTATCGAGGAGGTCCAACGTGCCCGCGCCGTGATCGTGGCCGGCTATGCTGTCGAGACGCCCAGGCTCCTGCTCGAGTCAGCCTCGGCGCGTTTCCCAGATGGCCTGGCCAATTCGAGCGGGACGGTCGGCCGCTTCCTGATGGCCCAGGCCGGGCCGGTCGTGTGGGGACGCTTTCCGGGGCCCATTCGCCAGTACAAGGCGCCCCCCGCGTGCGCCACGACCGAGGAGTTCTATGAAACAGATCCGGCGAACGACTTTGTGCGGGGCTACGCCCTCCAGACGGTGTCCCCGCTGCCGATCGCCATGGCCCACCTCATCAGCGGCGAGGACGGCGGTTTCGGGGAGGACCTGGTTCGCGCCATGAGGGAGTACAACCATTACGCCGCCATCGGCGTCCTCGGCGAGATCCTGCCCGCAGAGACCAACACGGTCACGCTCCACCCGACCGAGAAGGACCGCTTCGGCCTGCCGGCCCCGTATGCGCGGTTCAGTCTGGGGGACAACGACCGCCGGATGATGGCCGCCGGAGTCGACCGGGCAACGGCCGTCCTCCAGGCGGCCGGGGCGACCGAGGTCCATGCCGTCGACCGCTACGCGCACCTGGTGGGGACCGCCCGGATGGGCATCACGCCCGACGACTCGGTCGTCGATCGCTGGTGCCGCAGCTGGGACGTGCCGAATCTGTTGGTCTGCGATGGCAGCGTCTTGCCCACCCAAGGTTCGGCTAACCCTGCCCTGACGATCTCGGCGCTGGCCGCGCGGACCGCTGACTGGCTGCGCCGCGCGGTACCGGCGGGCGCCCTGGCCCACCGGCCGGCAGGTCCAGCCGCGGTCGAGGTCTGAACGCGTGCAAGGCAGGCGCGCCGAGATCTTGGCGATGCTGCGCTGGATCCTCGGATCGTGGCGCCGACCGGCGAGTTCCGAAGCTGCCTGGCAGCAGCGTGCGATCGCGGTCGTCGGGTCTAATCGCTGGGCTTGTCGCGATCCTCGCCGATGTGAAGTGCCCCTTTGACCCGTTCGATCCCCTCGGACAGCAGCGCCTCTGCCGAATCGCGGATGACGCCGGCAGCCGAGGGATCCCCTTTGAGCAGCGCCTCGGCGGTGTGCAGCGCGAACTCGCGGGTGATGTGCGGCGGAAGCGGCGGGACGTTCTTGCTGGTGTATGCGTCGATCAAGGTGACACCCCGGTTGGCGAACGCAGCATCCCACGCCGCTTCGACCTCATCGTCGGACTTCACCCTGATGCCGGTGAATCCGAGCAATTCGGCCCATCCCGCATAGTCGACCGACTGGACATCCTGCGAGGTGCTCCACACGGGGTTGGCGTCTTCGGTGCGCATCTCCCACGACACCTGTGCGAGATCGTTGTTGTGCAGCACCAGGATAATGAACTGCGGATCGACCCATTCCTTCAGGTATTTCCTGATCGTGATGAGCTCGTTCATCCCGAGCATCTGGAATGCGCCGTCGCCGATCGTGCAGATAACCGACCGATCCGAGTAGGCGAATTTCGCCGCAACCGCGTAAGGCATCGCGGCGAGCATGCTGGCAAGTCGTCCCGAAAGATCGCCCATCATGCCGCGTCGAAGGCGGATGTGATGACCGTACCAGTCGGCCGTCGTCCCGGCGTCGGCGGTGACGATGGCCTGTGGGGGAAGACGCTTGTTCAGCTCGTGGTAGACGCGCCGGGGGTTCACCCCATCCGGATAGCGCAGCATCGCTTGCGCTTCCATCTCCGCGTCCCACTCACGCATCCCGTCGACAACCTTGTTTTGCCAAGACAGGTCGGTCTTGGCTTCGAGATGTGGGATGAGCGCGGCGAGCGTCGCCCTCACATCGCCCCAGATGTTCAGTTCGGTCGGGTAGCGCAGGCCCATCTGCTCGGGCTTGAGATCCACTTGGATCGCCCGCGCCTGCCCGCTCTTGGGCAGGAATTGACCGTACGGGTAATTGGTGCCGAGCATGACGAGGGTGTCACAGTCGCTCATCTGGTGAAGGCTCGGCAGCGATCCGAGCAGTCCCAGCTGCTGTGAGTGGTAGGGAACGTCCGACGGCACGACCTGCTTTCCGCGAAGCGCTGTGATGAGGCCAGCTCCGACTAGGCGTGCGGCTTCGAGGACTTCATCTGTGGCACCGTTGGCGCCGTGGCCGACGATGAAGGTGACCTTCGTGCCAGCGTTGATGATGCTGGCAGCCTTGACGATTTCGCTTTCCGGCGGAACGATCGAAGTCGAGGGCGCGACGGCGCTCGAACGTGAAACCCAGGTGGCGACCTTGGGCTCCACCATCTCCATCGCCTGCACATCGTGGGGGATGACGATCACGGCAGGTTGAAGCCGAACCCGCGCGGTTCGGAAGGCGGTGTCGACCACTGCCTGTGCTTGCTGGGGCGACACGATCGTCTGCACGTACACGGCGACATCGGCGAAGGTGCGCTCGAGATGGCTTTCCTGCTGAGTGAACGTCCCCAGCGCGTTCAACCCCTGTTGGCCGACGATGGCCACGACGGGTTGGTTATCCATCATGGCGTCGTACAGGCCATTGATCATGTGGAACGCGCCGGGGCTCGACGTCGCGATGCACACGCCGACCTCGCCGGTGAACTTGGCGTGTGCCGTGGCCATCAGGGCGCAGATCTCCTCATGCGTCGGACGAACATAGGACAGCCCGCTGCCCTCGCGTTCGGCCTTGCCGAGTGCTCCATCAAAGGCGCCTATACCGTCGCCGGGAAAACCAAATATGCGGGTCACGCCCCATTGCCTGACTCGCTGGATCACGAAATCACTAACGGTTGTCATGCCACGCCTCTCCGATGCACGCTGGACCGGGCCTGCGCAGTGCAGACGTTACTCGCTCCGCCAGACAAGACGTGACCGGGGTCGGGCGCCTCACCGGCCATCGCGCTGGCCCGCGGCCAAGCGCATCGCGACGAGCACCGTCAGACCCGCCGCGGCCACGACTGCCACGAGACGGCGATGGATCGATAGCTCGAGCATCGGCGACCATGGATGGGATCGCTGATCGAAGTGCCCGTGGGCCCCGTGATCCTCCAGCTGGTCCAGCGGACGATCGAGGTTGTCGGCGCGATCGTGCTGTCGATCACCGGTCTGCTGCGCGTCGTACCCGGTTCGCCCGAGATACCAGTCGAGGCGGCCGGGCACGAACTTCTGACCCCAGACCGCGAGCAGGGTCGGCCCGCCGACGAACAGTTCCCGGCGCGGATGCGTGGCCGCAAAGAGGATCGCCCGCGCCGCGACCTCGGGCTGGAAGATCGGAGGGACCGGTTGTGCACGATTGGGTAGTCGGCTCCGGACCCACCCGAACTGTGGCGTGTTGAGCGCCGGCATATGAACGACCGTGACGCGCACGTGGCTGCGATCGTGGATGAGTTCGCAGCGCAAGGAGTCCGTGAAGCCGACGATCGCGTGTTTGGTGGCGCAGTACGCCGACTGGAGCGGGATCGAACGGTAGGCGAGGGCCGACCCGATCTGGACGATAACCCCCGAGTCTCGTGGAGTCATTCGCCGTAAGGCCGCTAGGGTCCCGTGGACGTAGCCGAGGTAGTTGACCTCGGTCACCCGCCGATACTCATCGGGCTTCGTCTCGCTGACGGGTGCGAAGACCGACTCCATCGCGTCATTGATCCAGACGTCGATCGGTCCAAGCTCCTGTTCGACGCGTTCTGCGGCGGCCTCGACCGCGTCCGCGTCCGCGAGGTCGAGCGGCAGGACGAGCGCGCGTCGACCGACTGCCCTGACCTCGCCGGCCGCCGCCTCGAGGCCAGCCGCCCCGCGGGCGATCAACCCAACATCCCAACCAGCGCCCGCGAATGCCCGCACTGTCGCCCGGCCGACCCCTGCCGATGCTCCAGTGACAACAACGATCACGAAGACACGACCTCCCCGGATTGGTCGTCGTGGAATTGGTGATCGCGCTGTCGGGCCCGCCATTCAACGAGGGCGCCGAACGCGAGGGCCGCCGACACCGCGGCCGACGCCAGACATAGCGCGCAGAAGGCGCCGACGAACGCTGCCTGGACGACCACGAGGGCGAACGCGACGACCGCCCCGGCAGACGCGATCACGGCCAGCGCAGACGCGACGACGAGCCGCCCACGCGGCCGAACCATAAGCACGGCAGCCAGCAAGCCATCGACGAGGTAGGCGGCCCCTCCGAGGGCGGCGTCCGGTACGGGCAACACTCTCGCGATCGCAGAGGTCAGGACCCGCCGGCTGCCGTCGCCGAATAGCGGGTCCCACACGTGGGCCACGATACCGAGCTCGAACGCAGCGAGGTACGCCGAGATCGCGAAGCCAACGACCGCCAGGGCGACCAGTGCGATCGATCTAAGGGCCACCTGATCAGCCCTTCCCTCGGATATTCGAGTCCTCGCGATCGAGCTCAACGTCGAGCTTGCCTTCGATGCTCGCGACCGAGACAGCAGTGCTACCATCGGTTCGCTGGAAAACGAGGTCAACCCGAGCGTCGCCGACCCGGAGGCCGCGAAGCTCGAGCCGATCGACGAACGACGGGAGCTGCGGCCTGCGGATCCGGAGTCGCCGCTCGAAAGCCCGGGGCTCGAGCCCGAGGGTCACCGTCAACAGGTAGGGAATACTGCCGGCCGCCCAGGCCTGCGGATGGCAGGCCACGGGATAGCGAACGGGAATCCCGAAGACGCTCCTCCCTAGGCCGGCGAAGCACTCCGGCAGACGCTGGTGCTCGAAGTCCGCGGCCGTCTCGACGAGCGCTTCGAGCAGCCGCTCGGCTGCATCGTCGAACCCGTACCGCCGGAAGCCGGCCGCGATCAGGCTGTTGTCGTGCGGCCACACGGTGCCGAGGTGGTAGCCGATCGGGTTATAACCAACCGATTCGCGCGACAGGGTCCGGATGCCCCAGCCGCTGAACATGTCGTCGGCCATCAAGCGCTGTTCAACGACCTGCGCATGAGCCGCCGACGCGATCCCAGAAAAGAGGACCTGTCCGGCATTGGACGCCACGACGGCACAGGGCTTGCCGTTCTTCTGGAGGGCCAGGACATAGCAACCCAGCCGATCAGACCAGAAATCGCGCTCGAAGCGATCCTGGAGCTCGGCTGCGTCCAGACGGAGGCGCGCTGCGCGCTGGATGTCACCGTCGCGCTCGAATAGCTCGGCCATTCCGAGCTTCGCCGCGAAAACGTAGCCCTGGACCTCGGCCAGCGCGATCGGCGGCTCGGCGATTCGGCCGTCGGCGTCGATGATCGCGTCGCCCGAGTCCTTCCAACCCTGATTGGCGAGGCCCTTTCCGGAGGCGCTGGCGTACTCGACGTACCCATGACCGCTGGAAATCGCGGCACCGTCGATCCAGGTGAGCGCCCGGTCCACGTTGTCCCGGAGCTCGTGGAACAGCTCCAGAGAACCGGTCCAGGCCGCGTGCTCGCCGAGGAGGATCAGGAACAGAGGGGTCGCATCGACCGTCCCGAAGTACGGGGTCTGCGGGATCTCGTCGAGCCGAGCCAACTCGCCGACCCGCAGCTCGTGCAGGATCTTGCCGGGCTCCTCATCCCGCCAATCGTCAACCTTCGAGCCCTGCCGACTGGCCAGCGACCGCAACGTGTCAGCGGCCACGGTCGGATCGAATGCCAGCATCTGGTAGGCAGCGATCAACGAGTCCCGACCGAAGAGGGTGGCGAACCACGGGATGCCCGCGCTGAAATACTGTCGTCCGCCGAGCTCGGCCCGCAGCAGATCGAGATCATCGAGCGAGCGGCCGATCGCGGCGTCGAACACGAGAGCATTCGTATGGACCGACGTCCTCCGCAGGTCGCCCCCGGCGGCCGGAAGCGCCGTGTCGGTTCTCGCCGCCGCACGAGTCGCCCGCCGCGGTTGCGCTGACGGTGGCGAACCTCGCTCGATCGGCGAGCCCCCCGGCTCGACCTCCTCGCCGATTCGCAGCCGGACCTCGAGGCTCGCTGATCCGCGACCCGGGACGGCCAGCACGATCTCGGCCGCGGCGCCGTCCTGGGCCGCAGGAGCGGGCTCGAACGACGCGATCAGCGAGCGGTGAACCTTGTCGGTTCCGCGGTACCGGAACGCGAGCTCGTCGCCATCCCAAGCGGGCTTCTCCTCCACGCCTGGCGGTGATTTCAGCAGCCCCCGGATCTCGAAGATGTCGCGGAACCCCGCCGCGAACTCGAGACGGACGCACAGGGTGACGTCGTCCGTGTCGTAGTTGTGCACGGCGAGTGTGTCGTGAAGCTCGGCCGTGCTTCCGTCGAGAGCGCGGGTCCATCGAATGGCGAGCCGGTCCTTGCCGATCATTCGGCCATTCTCGAGCCGAATCTCGGGGTTTGTCAGCTCGAGAATCGCCGTCGTTCCGGCGGCCGCCGTGGCCGCCAGGGAATCCGGCGCAATCCCGAGGATCCGCACTTCGTACCCCGACACGAATCTTGTGTCGTGCAGATACAGACCGTACCCGTGCTTGCCGTCGGTCGGGATCTGGCCATTGGGCGGACACAGGAAGAACGGCTCACCGTCCTTGATGACGACGGCGTCGCTGATGCTTCGAACGAACGACGACTGCGTCTTCGTCAGCACCTGCTGCTTTCGATCATCCCGACCGTTCGAGCTCGATCCGTTCAGGGGCGGCCGATCCCCGGTCGGTTGATCCGTGCGGGTTCCGGGTGCGGTGGTCATGTGACATCCAGCGAACGGGGCGACATGTCGTCAGACCATCTCGCGGATCTTCCCGCCGATCGCGTTCGTGGCGATGGCGACCCAGTCCGGTTGGCCGCGCAGCAGCGGCTCGGCGAACTTCCTCGCCTGGTTCGGAGTCATCTTCGCAGGCAGCGGCACCTCGACCGGATCAACCGATGGCCTCGATGAGGACGGGCCCCGGGGCTCGCAGCGCAACTTCGAGCTGAGCAGCACCAGGCCAGTTCCGCGATCAACATGCCCGTTGGCGTCGACGAACAGCTCGACGTCGGGGCCGATCGCAGCCCGCGCGACATCGACGCGATGCGCGTCGATGGCCGGATCTCGGCCGACCTTCATCTTGACCAACCCGAAGCCGTGGGCCGCCCACCAGCCGTGCTGAGACGTGAGGCGAGTGTCAGCGTAGCTGCAGAACCCGCCACTGCCGTACAGCGGGATCGCGTCCCGGTGAGCGCTGCGAAAAACGGTTCTCGTTCGAGGAGTCCCACTCCACAAGGGATTATCTCATACGGCGATTGCGATTGGCCCGACCGCCCTCGGCGAGATCGTGCCGCGGCCCGCAATACACGAGCGCATCGCCTGTCGAGGTTGTCGGGCGGACCAACATGGGTAGGGTCGCCTAGCAATTTGGGGAGCACTGCCCATGCGCCACGCCTAGATCCAACGTACGGTCAAGCGCCGATAGCAATCGGTAAAGCGATCACCTGGAGGACACGGCATGACTGACATGCTCACCGAATCGGCCGGGGCTTCGCCGCGGGATCGGCCTGCGCCTGGCCGGGCAGGTTCTGGCGTGGATTGCTGCCGCCAGGCCGGTGGCGGCGCTTCCCCGAAGACCTTGGCGCGAGCACCGCGCGTTCGCGCATCCATCCCGGCGCGCCACATGAACCCGCGCCTCGGCTGACGCCGTCAGGGCGAGGTACTCGTCGCATGCCAACTTAGCGCTGACGATCCGTGAGGCCGATGCCCGCGGCGGGATCGACCTCCCTGAAAACCGCACTGCCGCACCGGACTGAGCTGGCTATCCATTCCGACGATGGCGATCTTGCTGGTCGCTGCACGACTGGCGAGCGAATCGCATTTGGGCCCGAGGGTTTGCAAGTCGCGAGACACCCACCCGGCCTCTGCATCGGCGATTCAGCATGGGTGATCACAAGCCGCGGCGCGGCCCCTAGCGGTTCTCCGTGAGGTCACTCGCCCTACTCCCGCGGATCCCGCAAGATGGTTGGTCCAGCCTCGCCACGGCGAAAGCGAAGCGAGCGCGCGACCGGGAGGGAAGGCGAGGAGCGCGAACCGTATTCCGGCCGATGGAAACCTACAATCATGTGGCATTCGAGCGCTGTGGTCGGCATTCGCCCTCAGATATGAGTTCTGATACGATCGCGACCGGTTCGACGGGCTCGCTGGCGTACACTCATGTAGCCAAACCGAGCACGAATCCAGCAGATTCGGCGGGCGGCTAGCTCAGCTGGTTAGAGCACTTGCTTGACATGCATCCGAGGCTGAGCGCTGTGCCGCCCCGAGTGGGGGAGCGAACGTAATCGACATAGTTTATATGTCCTAGGCGCGATGGGGTCGAAGCGCTGTAACGGCCGAGAAGGCTAATCTCGACCTTTCGGAGCATCTGACGTCCTTCGCGGAGACCATTTCGCACCGATGGCTCGCCGAGATAGTGCCCTGGTGCGGTTGAAACGCAAGCGGACTGAGAGCGCTGTGGTCAGAGAGCAATCACGCTCGCGTCGGGCGAGCGCTGTGCTCCGATCGGTGAGGCGTCCCGAACGACCCGGCGCCGATCGATTGTGATGTCACGCCGCCAGCGGCAGTGGCCACTCATGGTCAGCCGACGAGCCGGGCTCCCGTCACCGGATTCCGGGGCTTGTCGATGTGGCTGCCGAGAGGCCAGACACGACAGGAGGCGCCGGGACAGCCGGCAGCATGCTCAATCGATCGCCTGGGCCTCGGCGAGAGCCTCAGCTAGCGTCATCGCGTGCCCTTCCCGCCAGGTCTCGGCAATGGCTTCGGCGGTCAGGCTCTTCCGGGCCCGATCCAGGTACATCCGGTTGATGACGGCATCGGCGGCGTGCTGACGCATGGAGATCCGCTCCCGCAGATGAGCAGCCGCGGCTGCCAATAGTACGGTTGATCGTGGCTGGCTGATAGACCGCAGGGTCGCGACAGCCTCCAGGCCTTCGGCGATCCCCCAACCATCACCGATTTCGGCCACGATCTCCATGGCGCGCGCGATCGCGGGTGCCGCGTTGACGGGACCTGAGGCCAGAAGCTCCGCGTAGCCGACCTGGATCAGCGTGCGGGCGAGGAAGTGGCGGTCACCGAGCTCCTGATAGATGGTCAGCGCGCGCTCGAAGAGTTCCCTCGCCGCGGCCACCTGGCCAGCATGCATCTGCGCGGTGCCCAGGTTCAGCGACGACGTCGCCTGGTGCCATGTGCCCTCCGGCGACTGCGTGAGAGCGACGGCTTCGCACAGTGCTTCGATGGCTTCCTTATCACGACCCTCGCCGAGGGCTGCATTCCCGACCAGGGTGTGCGCATTGCGGCGTTGCAGGTCGTAGCCGCCTTCACCGAGCTCGCTCAGCATCTGTGCGCCCACCTCGCCGGTGCGTCGGTAGTCGCCCTGGTGGTAAGCGAGCCAGCCAGCGCCCCACAGGCCCTGGCAACGGACCTCGAGCGGTGAGGCGGGACTGACGGCGAGGGCCGCTTCCAGCCATGCCCGACCTTCTGCGAACAGGCCGGCCCAACGCCAGAACATCCAGAGGGCTCCAGCCATCCGGAGTCCGAGGTCGAATTCGCCCGCCGCGAGGGCCCATGTCATTGCCGCGCGAAAGTTCCCCTCATCAGCGAAGAGGCGGGTATACCAATCTCGTTGCTTGGCCCCACGCAGCTCCGGCTCGGCCCGTTCGGCGAGGACGAGGAAGAAGTCGGCGTGGCGCCGCCGGAGGCCCTCGAACTCGCGTGCCGCGACTGATCGCTCGACGGCGTAGTCGCGGGTCACGTCGAGCATCCGGTAGCGCCCTTCCTCCGATGAACCCGGAGCCAGCATCACCAGGCTGGCGTCGACCAGCGCGCTCAGGGCCGGCATGACATCGGGTGTGCCCGGGGGCTCGACGGTCTGGATCATGGCGGCGGCGGCATCGGTCCCGAAACCGCCCCGAAAGGCAGCCAGGCTGCGGAACAGCCGCATTTCGGCCGCGCCAAGCAGCGTGTAGCTCCAGTCCATCGTGGCTCGCATCGTCTGCTGTCGCGGGGGCAGGTCACGGGCACCTCCGACCAGGGCTTCGAGGCGATAGTCAAGCTGGGTGCGCAGTGTGGCGAGCGGCATGTGCCTGACCCTGGCTGCAGCCAGCTCGATCGCCAACGGCAGGCCGTCCAATCGCGAGCAGATGGACGTGACGACCTCGCGAGCATCGTGCGTGAGCTTGAAATCGGGGTCTACTGCCGCAGCGCGCTCGAGGAAGAGCGCCACCGCTGGCGGCAAGACGGACTCGCCGGCCTCAGTGCGGACGGCCAAGGGCTGGACGGGAACCTGCCGCTCTCCGAGAAGGTGGAGCGGCGTGCGGCTGGTGACGAGCGCCGTGAGGCCCGGGCACAGCGCAAGCAATTCGCCGATCACGGAACCCGCCGGCAGGAGGTGCTCGAACGTGTCCAGCACGAGCAACGCCTCGGCCTGACCCAGCCGTTGCGCCAGAGCCTCTGACAGGCTCGCACCCACGCCCGCCAGCCCGACCGCACCAGCGATCGTCGCGGGCACGATGTCCGGGTCGTCGATGGCGGAGAGACCGACGAAGTGCACGCCGCCCGCGAAGTCATCCCGGACCAGGTTTGCGACCTCCGTGGCCAGGCGCGTCTTGCCGATCCCGCCCGGGCCCACCAGCGTGAGCAGTCGCACATCGGGGTCACGGACCATCGCCAATGTGGCGGCGAGCTCCGACTCACGCCCAAGCAGCGCCGTCACAGGGGCCGGGACGCGGGCTCTGTACGCGCCGGGAATCGCAACAATCTCATCGTGCGCGTCTGCGGCGACGTCAGATCGGCTCCGAGCTTCAGACAGAAAGGCCGGGAGGTCGGTGCTGCCCACTCCCAGAGAGGCAGCCAGCTGGCGCGCGGTAGCCGGGTAGACCGTGCGTCGCAGCCCGCGCTCCAGGTCGCTGACGGTGCGTTCGCTGATGCCCGCCTGCTCCGCCAGCTCGGCCTGGGTCAAGCCTGCCGCAACGCGCAACTTCCGGACCCGAGCTCCGAACCCCGTCGCCGAACTGCTCAAGCTTGAGCTTCCATCGCGCGTGGTCGTAGCTTCGCTACCACGACCAGTGCGGCAAGTCGGTGGACGGACGGTGGGTAGACGTGGTGGCGATCCGCGGGTAACTCGCCGAAGGTGGGTACATCACGAACACAGTAAGGAAGAGGAAGCGTCATGTCGGAACAGGACAACAAGGCGGTCGTCCGCCGCTACTACGATGAGGTTCTCAACCAGCGCAACATGGACCTGCTCGACGAGCTCGCGGTCGAGGACTACGTCGAGCACGATCCGTTTCCTGGCCAGGGCAACGGGCTCGCCGACCTGAAGGCCCGAGTCGCCGGACTTTGCGGCGCCTTCAACCCGCTGCACTTCACCATCGAGGACGTCATCGCCGAGGGCGACAAGGTAGCGGTCCGCTGGACCAACGCCGGCATCGACAGCGGTGGCTTCATGGGCATGCCAGCCACGGGCAAGGAGTTCGGCATCGCCGGCATCGACATCCATGGACTGCGCGGCGGCAAGCTCGCCGAGCACTGGCACGTGGTCGACCAGCTGGCGCAGATGCAGCAGCTCGGTCTGATCCCGCAGCCTGAAACCGCCGGCGCCTAGCCGGCAGCACGTCGGTTCCGCGGAGGGCGTCATGAGCATCGAAATCAATAGGGCCGTTATCCGACGCTACAAGGAGGACATCCTCAACAGCCGGGACGTGGCGGCGCTGGACCTGATCGTAGCCGAGGACTACCTCGACCACGCCGCCTTTCCGGAGCAGGGACCTGGACGCAACGGGCTCAAACAGCGGGTCGAATACCTGTTCGATGCGTTCGATCCCCACTGGACGGTGCACGACATGATCGCTGAGCGCGACATGGTCGTGGTTCGATGGAGCCATTCGGCCCTTCATCGCGGCGAGTTCCTTGGCCTCCAGGCCACGGGTCGGGCGTTCACGATGCGAGGGATCGACATGTACCGGGTCGTCGCCGGGAAGATGTCCGAACACTGGAACGTGGTCGACATGTTCGGCCTGTACAAGCAGGTGGGTCTCCTTCCGTGACCCGCCCGGCTACCGGTAGGGAATGGGGGCATACGCCCCCAGCCCAGCCGCGAGGCGCTCGCCCATGGCGCCACCCTGGCCCCCCGGCGATCGTCCGTCTGCTCATATGAGCACATTGCCAACAGGCATGTGGCTTACCGGGGAGAGCACAAGTGTGACTCTGCAACCGGACCGCCCGAGTCGCGAGCGCTGCGCGTCGTGGGGGATCGGCAAACTCGTACAGTTATGTGGCTTGGAATGCGTCTTGAGCGCTGTGGGCCCAGGATTCGTGCTCAGCGGTGGGTTTCTGGTAGGATCGATGACCTGCTCAGCAGAACACGTTGTCGAATAGGCATGTGGCCAGTCTGAGCACGAAATTGGCAGAATCGATGGGCGGCTAGCTCAGCTGGTTAGAGCACTTGCTTGACATGCAAGAGGTCACTGGTTCGAGTCCAGTGTCGCCCACCAACCACCCATTTCACGCTCACTCTGACCGTATAACTGCTTTGCGCTACCCAGCGCCGGAGGCGGAGCGCAGCCTGACTGCGCTCCGTTGCTTGCTGGCCGAGCTCGGCCTGGCGCCGAAGGAGGCCAAGACGCGGATCGTCGGGCTGCGGGAAGGAGGCGAGGGATTCGACTTCCTCGGCTTCGAGCACCGCTGGCTGCGGGTCCATCGTCTCGGGAGCCGCTACATCGCCTTCCTCGCGCGTTGGCCCTCGCGCCAGGCCAGGCAGCACGCCCGCGATCGTATCCGTGCTCTCACGGCACGCGAGCGGCTGCTGCTGCCGGTCGAGGTCGTCAGCGGAGACGTGAATCGTTTCCTGCGCGGCTGGGCGGGCTACTTCCGCTACGGGAACTCGGCCCGCCGCTTCGACCAGATCATGACCTACGCGACGCGGCGGCTGGCCGGCTTTGTGGCGAAGCGCCACAAGCGGTCGGCCCGCTATGGCTGGTGGGCGGTGGTCCACGGCTCGCCGGATCGCCTGGGTCTGATCAACCTCAACGGATACGTCGTCGCACCCCGCCCCAACTGGGGCTGGCGGGCCAAGCCGAATGCCGGCGGTGAAGGACGTCGGTGAGCCGTGTGCGGGAGAACCGCATGCACGGTTCGACGGGCGGGAGCTGGAAACCGGCGCGTGGCCATGGCTACCGGAACTGGGCACTCGTGGGGAAACCCACGAGGATTGCGCCGGGCCTACCGCTGCACAGCGCCACCGCGCCAGCTCTCGACCCTACCGTCACCTGAAAGATTCACGGAGCAACGACGGTAGTGCATCAGTTTGACGGATCGTAGAGTTCCTCAGCTTCTGCGACCCTGCCCAGCTCCTGCCCCGTTTCGCTGGCGATCAGCTCCTCGACAGAGGGGAGCGATTCGGGCGCTCTGGGTTCCGGCATCGGCAGGTCCACACTGAACAGCCCGGTCTCTGGCGTCACCAGATCGGCCTTGCCTTCGAGCAGGTCCGCCACCGTCAACAGCTCAATGACCATTCCCTCTGCACCCTTCACCCGAGCCGCTTCCTCATAGGCCCCCTTGCCAAAGCTGAAGGCGACGATGTAGCCCTTCGTATGTCCGCTACGCTTGACGGCGGTCTCGAAGTTGTCCACCACGTTGCGCCCGATGCCGCTCGACTGCTTCACCTGGATCGGCTCGTGGAGCAGGAAGCTCAGGCCGTCGATGCCCATGTCGCCCGACTTGCGGGGCGAGCCAGAGCCATTCATCCGGTCGATGACCCAGTTCTGGAACTCGAACGGCTTCAGCTCGCGGAGTTGCGCTTCGGTGACTGGCATCCCGACGAGCTTGATGTTCTCGGCTCCCGCCCGACGCTGGATCTGGCGCTTCATGAGGTTCACGCCGGTCGGGCTAATGTCTATGCCGATCCACTGACGGCCGAGCTGATGCGCGGCGACCAGCGCGGTTCCACAACCCGCGAAGGGGTCAAGCACAATGTCGCCGGGGTTCGAGCTGGCGGCGATGATCCGCCGCAACAGCTCCTCGGGTTTCTGTGTCGGGTAACCCGCCCGCTCCTTCGACCAGGGCATGACGGCGTGGTGCTCCCATACGTCATCGGGGAGCTTGCCGATCTCGACGCTCCGCTCCGATCCGTCAGCTCGCGGCTGGCCTTTCGTCCACTTGTGCTCTGTTCGGACGGCATCCACGTTGAATGTCCAGTTCTTACCCTTGGTGTAGTACAGGATGGTGTCGTGCTTGCGCGCCCATCGCTTCTTCGAAGCCCCCCCCGCTGTAGTACCAAACGAACTCATTCTGGAACTGGCGATTTCCGAAGATGTCATCCATCGCGATCTTGAGATAGTGGCCTGCGTGCCAGTCGCAATGGAGATAGATCGAGCCGGTCGGCTTGAGGATGCGGTGCAGTTCGATCAGCCGGTCCCGCATCCACTCGACGTAGACGTGGATGCCGCCCTGGAAACGGTCCTCGAATGACCGGACCTCGGCCTCGTCGCCCCAGATCACTTCGTAGTGACGGTTGGAGAAGAACGGCGGGTCCAAGTAGATCAGGTCCACTGAGTCAGCCGGGAACTGCGCCAGGCGGTGCAGGTTGTCGTCGCAGTAGATGACACCGGTTTCGAGGTAGCCGATGGGTGCCACGTCGGGGAGAGTAGCAGCCTAGTCGAGCAGCGCCGCGATCTCAGTCGGTTCATAATGCGATGATGCTTGAGGCTCGTGACAGCAGTCTGTCGCGATGCTTGAGGAGTCCCCCGTTCTGCAAGTTGGTCTCAACTGACCCCGGTTATCCATCGGCCTGCGAGATGGGTGTCCGGCTATTGACAAGGTGCTAGAGTCCGTGTTAGGAGGACTGATATGGAACATACGTTCTCTCGACCGACCATCGCCGCAGATGACCGGAAGCTCCGAGAACTGATCCTCTACATCGCCGAGCGATCGCTTGATGACCCGCACATGGGCTCTCTCAAGCTGAACAAGCTTCTGTTCAAGTCGGACTTCGGAGCCTATCTGCACCTGGGCGCACCGATAACGGGGCACCCCTACTTCAAGCTGCCCCTCGGTCCAGCGCCGCGCCACTTAGTCGATGTGAGGAACGGGATGATCCGTGACGGCATCCTGCGTATTGATAAGGAGGATGTCGGCGCCGAGACGCCAATGGATCGATATGTGCCGCTACGGTCTGCCGATACGTCGCTCTTCTCAGGTGAGCAACTAGGATTCGTGGATGGAGTGTTGGAGGCGTTGAGCAACACCTCTGGCACCGCCGCGAGCGAGGAGACTCACTTGCACATGGGTTGGAAACTCGCGTCCGCCGAGGAGAACATTCCTTATGAGACGGCGTTCCTCGGGCGCGCATCCCAAGGGGACATCGAGCGAGGCCGGGAACTGGCCCGGTCGAATGGCTGGGTGTAAGCCCGTCCGCTCCACCAGAGAAGAGCCAGGATTCGCAGCCGGACGAGCCTCGATCATCCCCGATGCGAGGCGGTGGGATGCGTTCTGGCGTGCTGCGGAGTGGGGGCTTGCGCGCGATCCGACCGCCTTCGATCAGGTTGACGAAAACCTGTGGGTCGTCATCTGTGAGCCATCGAGAACCGGGATGCCGCGCATCCGCGTCTACTACTCGTTTGACGCGCAGTACATCTACCTCAAGTGGGTGGAGCTGGCCTAGCCTTCAGGTCGGCTGCGAACTCCACCGCGCCGCAGCAGCCTTCCGGGCGATCTCGCTCCGCTGCTCCTGGGTGAGCTTGGCCGCCCGCGCGTTGCCGCCTTTCAGTCCGCCGCGACGCCCCAGCTCGACGGCCGCAGGGTCCTTCACCCGTTCAGGGATCAGCTCGGCTTCTCCGGTGAACAGGTCCAGGGTCGCCTTCGCCCGCTGATTCACGTCGCGGGGCATCTTCTGCTTTCTTCACCGCTCAAGCATGCGCCGGCTCACGGCGCTGGGTCAAGCCGGTGCCCGCTCAAACTGATGCACTACCGCAACGACAGCTCGCTACCGGAGTGCTTGACTACAGCAGTAGAATTGCGTCCGGCGGGTGGGACGAGGTTCCGGTGATGGTTGCGTGGCTGCCGCAGTTGCATTTCTGACACTACTGACCGGGGCGACCAAGTGTGTGTCTGTCTGCGGCGTCAACGCGGCGGCGGTCGCGACGCCTACGGCAAACGGTAGGGGATTCGGCATTGGCGCGTACTTTGTCGGGCTGTTCGCCGGGGCTTTCGCGCTCACCGCCCTAGTCGCCTTTCTAGGAGCCCAGTTCTTTAGCCAGGTAGCGGTCGATCCCCAATCGCGGATACTGATCGCCGCTTCATTAATGGCCGGTGTTGGAGGAGTGGAGTCCATTGTCGGCCGATCGTGGCTTCCGCATGTCCAGTGGGCCGTGCCGAGCACATGGGCTATGCGAATCAAGCCGACGCCCTTTCTTCTCTTGTTCGGCTTGATTCGGGGCGTGGCTGTCTTCAACCACTCACCGTTTGCCTCCATGCACGCGTGGTTGGCGATCGTGTTCCTCCTGCACGACGCTATTCCGGTGCCCTTGATTTCCGTTACCCTCGCGAGCGCGCTGGCCTTCTGGTCCGGTGTCTATGCGGTGTTGGCGGTGGTTAGTCCTGCCGACAGCCGTCTGGTCTTTCGCCGTGTTGCCTTCAGGTCGCTCTCCGCGACCGCAGGGATAGCGAGACTCGACGGCATTGCGCTTGCAGTGTGCGGCGCAGTGCTCGTGGCCACCTCGCGCTATTAATCGGCCAAGGTGCTCCACTTGGTGCCGTCAAGCGACCGGCTGAGTTACGCCTCGGGGCAAGAGCCCATTGTCTGCGTTATCACGCGTTTTAGGCTGAAGCATCCCTGGTTGCTGCCGCTTGTCTACATGGACTACCGGCGTGTGCTCATGAAAGGGCTCCATACACCCGGGTTGCTCAAAGCAACGTTCGTGATAGAGAACTTTACGACTTGCTACAGCCTGTCGTTCTGGACTGGTCCTCGTGCGATTGCAGTATTTGGCGGCGGCGTCGTTGAGCACGTTGATGCCGCGCGCCGCGTCTTCAGTCGCGTTCGTTTCAACTCCAACGGCCCAGAGATCTGGTCCGCGAAGCTGCAGGTCGGGTCGCTGGGCAACAATCTAAATTGGGAAGGGTTCGATCTGGGCGAGACCGTAGATGTAGCACGATCTGGGTCCGATGAGGCGGTGGCTGCAGATGGCTGATGACATGATCGGCAGGCTGTCGGAGCAGGTTGCGCGCCGCACTTTCCTCCGTAGAGCCACTGGCTTTGTCTTCGGGCTATCGCTTGCCCTCATTGGGGTTCCGCAGCAGGCGCAGGCCTACAACTACGCGTGCTGCCATCTGTGCCGCGCTCCCTCGCCATCCTGCTCTGGCTGTACCTGCAGTTGGTGCTGGACCTGTCCGTGGGGGAGGGGTTACTACCAGTGCTGTGAGTGCTACGCTACTTGGTCGGGTTGCACAGGGGGCTGCACAAGCAACTATTGTTCTTGGGTCGAGTATCAGCCTTGCTGCGGTCTCGACAGCCAGGCGCTTCCGCCTGCGCCGATGGCAGGCAACTAGATGTCGGCAACCCGGGCTATTGCGATGTTGGTGGTGGGGCTCGCAATCGGGTGTGCAACTCCAACCCCGAGCGCACCGTCAACCGCCAGCCGCCCGATGAGCGATTGCCCGGTTACGATACCGAACGGCTTGGGACCTCCCGGTGACCGGCCGGGGCTCGATCATTACGGAAATGGCCACATAGGTACGGTTCTCTGGCCAAATGGAATTGTCTCGGCGGACCAAGATCAGGTGGATCCCGACGGGACCATTCATATGAAGTTTCCGTGGTGGCGAGCGGACGGAGTCGTCGGCCCGCTCGTCCTGGAGGGCCATCGGCTCGATGGAACGTCTTCTCCAATGCGGGCGGATACATCCGGGTATGGCGATGCTGGCTTTAACGCTAGCGACCTCATTTTTCCAACAGAAGGCTGCTGGCAGGTTACAGCTCATGTGGGAGCTGCTGAGCTATCGTTCGTGGCGCGCGTGGTAAGTGGTCCGAGACCGGCCGCGAGCGCCTCACCCACGCATTAGGGATCGTGCCTCAACGGAGGCGAGAAAGATGTGTGTGGACCGGTGAAACGTCGGGTAAAGATCTGATAAGCGCGCTGACGTACGTGGCCGTGGCGACCAGCTGGGTTCTTGGCGCTGTGTTCCTCGTGTCGTCTGCTTCCAAAATCCGTGCGCCGGCGGCATTCGCAGACAATGTGGCAAGCTACGGCCTGCTTCCTGACCGCATGGCAAGGCTCCTCGGCTACCTGCTTATCCCGACCGAGGCATGCCTCGGCTTCATCTCCCTGGCCGCCGTCAATCTGACCGCCAGCCTGTTGCTGTCATTGGCGCTGCTTGCCGTATTTCTCGGCGCTACCTCACTCAACTTGCACCGAGGGCGTGCGATACCCTGCGGCTGCTTTGGTGATGAACGCGAGTTGATCTCGATCCGCACCGTCATCCGCCTTGTGGTGTTGAGCCTTGCCGCGGCATCCTGCCTCTTGCTTCAGGCCGTCGTTGACGTTCCAACGACTCTGGAACTCGCGACGTCAGACCACGGCGTGACTCGCCTCATAAGCGCGCTCCTGCTGGCGGCCTACTTGTTCGCGGGCGGCTCTTGGCTCATCTACCTCGGCGAACGGATCCCGTGGAGCAAGATCTTGCTATCGACGTCCAGTGTGACGGGTGACGTGGCAGCGCCTGACGAGAGGCCGTGATGGGCACCGAACTCGGGCTGTATCTCGTGCTCGGAATCACCGCGACATTCGTGGTCTTACACAGCTTTCTGCTACTCGCTCTCACTCGGGCCGTGCACGAATTGCGCCTCGAGCTAGGTGTGTCGGGCGTTGAGACCGCTTTCGCTCCCGGGAGTGAGGCTCCCGCCTTCAGCGGCGCTGACATTCACGGCGCATCGTTCAGCAGTTCGGAGCTGGTCGGCCGTCCTACCGCACTCCTCTTCATCTCGGCAGGCTGTGATTCCTGTGCGACCACCCTGGAAGAGACGCAGGCCTTGGGCATCAAGGCTCGTGGGGCGGTCGTCGTCGTGTGCCGAGGCACTACCTCGTCGTGCGCCGAGGTGGCCTCGACCTACTCTCTGCCCGGGCCCGTCATCGCCGATGTCGACGGTTCAATTGGCGGTCTCTATTCGATTTCCAAGTTCCCCACGGCTGTGTTGATTGATCGCCGCGGCCGCATTCGGACACACGGCTCACCGAGACGAGAGGAGATCGTCGCTGTGGTCGAGGAGCAGTCAGCGTTGTGACTCCGCGACCCTCAGTGGCTCCGAACTGTCCAAGTTCGGCCGCCGCGTGCTGGCACCGAACGGCCAATCTGGGGAGACTGACGAGTTCACTGAGCATCTCGGGCTGACGGATTCACGGAACGACGACATGACGGAGACGCCCGCGTTGAGTTCGGGCGGATGCTGGTGAGGTGGACGCCTCGACGCTCGCTCCCGCGGCCGTCGTCGCCGTCGGCGGCGCGCTCGCAGCGATCGCGTTCGTGACCCGCCTGAGCGCTACGGTCCGCGGCTCGTTCGCCGATAGCTTCGTCGGCTTCCGGGATGACGGGTGGCCGCGCGGCCTGCAAGAGGACGACGACGCGCACTGGTCGTCGCCCCGAACGGCGATCGGCCGGAATCGTCGCCCGCCCCACCGGCGACCGTCGGGAACGCCGGTCCCGCCGACGAGGCCGCAGCGTGATTGGCCCTGGTGTCTAGGCGCGGAAAAGGGTAGATGGTTGACACGCAGGCCGGTCGAGCGCTGTGCTACGGAGCGTGGGGCGACCGAGCGTAACCGGCATAGGTATGTAACATTCGCCCGGCCGCTCGCGAGTTCCACGAGAGCCGTGCTGTCGTGGCCCGCCGGAGCAGAGCCTTTGGAATCCTGGTCGTCGATCCCGATCCCCGAACAACTGCTTGAGGCGTTCCCAGCGCGGTGCTCTCCCGTTCGAGATCGCATCTGCCTGATCGTCGCGCGCGATGGTGGCTGGTCCGCGCCTGAAGCCGTGGTAGCACGCACGTGCTGGATAGTGGTCCGCGCGGCTGTTTCTACCGGTCACCCGCGCTCCAGCGGCAGCCGGATCAACGCCTGGTCCACCGTTGGGCTCATTGGAGCACGCACGGGTCCGTCTGCCGCCGCAGAGTCGTTTTCGGGTTTCTGAATGTCTTGGCCGCCGCAGGCGTCGCCTACGGCGTGATCCAATGCGCCACGTCCTGAGGACCGACAGTTCGACCCCGTGCGAGTCGGCTGCGAGGCTTGGAGCAACGCCCGTTGCCGAGCGCCAGCCATGATAATTGCCTGGATTGTCGCCGGACTGGCAGTCGGCGTGCTGGCGTGGCTGTACTTTGTCGCGAAGCGGCGCGGTACGACCGCAATCTCAGTGGCATGGACGCTGGAAGGGATAGCAGTCGCGGTCGCCATGGCGCTCACCTATGCGCCATCTTCCGTATGGATCCTGGGGGTCATCGGTGCTATTTTCGGCTGGGGATCGGCGTGGGCCGATGGCAACATGGCACGCAAAGAGGGGCGGCACTAGATTCTCATAGGTCCGCTGGAGCTGGCCGGTCTCGTCGCCTGTTTCGTTCTGCCGGGCGTCAGCTTCGTTGCGGCCCTGTACCTTCGTGGCGGGCGATCGCTGGTGATGCAGTTGATCTGGTTGCCGCCCACCGCGAGCGTGCTCGCGAGCGTTATCTATACATCGGTGCTCCTCTCCACCAGGAAGTGAGCATGGCCGGGTACATAACAACGGTTGCCTTGCCTTACTTCGGATGCCGATGAGCTGGCTCGTTCTAGGCACCGGTACTGCTCTAGGCGGAGCTCTCTTCGTTATCGGCCTCGGGCTCTCGCCGTTGCCCGCGCGCTGCAAATGGGACGTCCATCCGTTATCGGCGTCAAGCTCATTGCGTTTGGGTCGGCCGTGATGGCTGGAGCGATTTCTCTATCGCTCCTCCTGCTTACGCGAGAGCGGTCCTTGCCCGCTGTCGCGTACGCGCTGGACGCAGTTCTGGGAGTTTCTGCCCTGGGCTTGCTCCTAATTGCGGTGCGCGTAAGAGTCCCGTAACCGAATGGCGGCCCAGAAAGGCGGCCACCTCGTCCTCGACCGCGCGCTGGATGATGAGCTGTGCGCCGAGACGGCCGAGCTTGGCCAGACGATCGGGGTCGGTCACTCCGTCGAGCAGGATGGCGTCGATCTGCTCGACCAGGCGCTCGCTGACGGCTACTCTGTGGTTCACGGCGTACCTCCTCGTTGCGGTTCCAACACCACCGCTTCGGAGACTACGCCGTCTTCAACTTTTCCAGCAGGTCTGGGACGTCACCTCTAGAGGGGACCGCGTGACGCTTCAACGCATGGACAACGTCGGGATCGTGGTTGAATCCCTCGATACCGCGATCTCCTTTTTTGCCGAGCTGGGCCTCGAACTCAAAGGTCGCGCGATGATCGAAGGAGACTGGTCAGGGCGCGTCACTGGACTGCGCGACCAGCGCGTCGAGGTCGCCATGATGCGTATGCCGGACGGCCACGGCGCGATCGAACTCTCGCGCTTTCTCACGCCGCCCGTGGTTGCCGATCACCGAAACGCGCCGGTGAACGCGCTGGGCTATCTGCGTGTCATGTTCGCTGTGGACGATCTCGACGACACGCTCGCGCGGCTCCGGAAGCACGGCGCTCAGCTCGTCGACGAAGTAGTCCAGTACGAAGACATGTATCGGGTCTGCTACGTCCGAGGCCCCGAGGGCATTCTCATCGGGCTGGCCGAGCAAATCGTCTGACGCCCGAAACGCGCTCGGGGACATTCCCGAACGCTTGTCCATGTCGGGGATATGTACGGTGAACCGGTGAAGTGGGTTCTGGCAGCACTGTGGACGTGCAGCCACCTTGGATCTAAGCAGGCGCCAACCGACCCAATGGTGAGCTGGTCACGTCCGCGATCGAGCGCCATGCCCCCTGAAGCCAACCTGGAGGTCACGCGCGCTTCACCCGGTAGTCGATGAACGTCGCGAACGGGGACTGGCGGACGCCGAGGTGCTCGAGCTCGACCCGGTTCTCGAAGCCGTCAAACAGGCGCTTCCCGCGGCCGAGGACGATCGGGGCGACGATGATCGTCAGCTCCTCGACGACGCCCGAGGCAAGCGCCTGACGGATGACATCGGCCCCGCCCATGATGTTCACGACCTTGTCGCCGGCAGCGTTGCGCGCCAGATCGACGGCCTCGGCGAGCGACCCGACGAACCGGAAGTCGTCGCCGGGCGGCTGCTCTTCGGGCCGGTGGGTGACGATGAAGACCGGAAGCCCCCACGGGTTCGTGCCGCCCCAGTGTTCGGCTGCCTCATAGGTCCAGCGGCCCGCGACGACCGCGCCGAGGTCAGCCATCGCCGCATCGAGGAAGGCCTTATCCTCGCCGGTCGCCTCGCCCTTAGGCCCCTCATCGTAATCCCACGGCCCGCCGAACACCCAGGAATGGAGGGCCGTGCCACCCTCGCCGAGCCCGCGTCCGGGGCCATCGTTCGGACCGGCGATGAATCCGTCGACCGACGTGCTAATCGACGCGGTGATCTTGCCCATGGATTGTCCTCGTTGCCTCAACCGTACGACGTGGCCCGCCTTGCCACATCATCTAGGAAGTCGGCGTTCGGAGCGAGTTCATGGCAGCCTCATCGCGACTCTAGCAGGCGCCTCGCGGCCACCGCGGCTCCGTCGGTGCGGACCCGGGCGGCCACCGCGGTCGCGCGTGCGCGGGTCTCGGGGGAGAGTGCCGTCCCGAGCGCACTCGCGAGGGATTCCCAGGTCGGCACGGCACCGTCGTGTGCCGCCCCGATGCCGAGTTCGGCCACCCGCCGAGCCCAGTGCGGCTGGTCGACGATCTCGGGCACCACCACCTGCGGGGCGCCGGCCAGGGCGGCGGTCGTCGTCGTGCCTGCTCCGCCGTGGTGCACGACGGCGGCCACGCGCCGGAACAGTGCCTGCTGGTTGACCTCGCCGACGATCAGCCAGTCGTCCCGATCGTCGGCCAGCACGAGGTCGGCCCAGCCTTGGCCAAGAATGAGGCGGCGGCCATGTGCGCGGGTCGCCTCGATCGCCACTCTGCCGATGTCCTCCGAGGTGTGCATGGCGATGCTGCCGAAGCCCACGTAGACAGGCGGCTCGCCCGCGTCGAGGAACGCGTCCACCTCATTCGACAGCGGACGCTCGTCGGGCAGGATCCAGGCCCCCGTCTGGACGAGGTCGAGATCGGTGAGGTCCTGCCACGGGGCGAGGACTGGGTCCGCCGCCAGCCAGGGCTGCTCGGTGATGACGTGGTCGCGGACGTTGTCGACCGGCGGCAGGCCGATCGCGGCGCGGCCACGATTGAGCGGCTCCGCGTATAACGCGTTCACGCGCTCCCCGTCCTGCCGCCACAGCACCCGATTGTCGGTCTCATCGTGTGGCGACTGCTTGCCCGGTCGCGCGGCCGGTGGGAAGTGCCGCGACGGCAGGCCGAAGATGTGGAAGCAGGCGAGCACGTAGCGGATGTCGAGCGACTCGGCGACCGACCGTGCTCCGGCCGGCATCAGGCCGGTCGCGACCAGCGCATCACAGCCCTCGGCCGCCGCGGGGAGTGTCCCGAACCGCGCGGCGACGAGCTCGGCCGCGAGGCGGAACGCTGCGTCCGGCGACGGCGCTTTCAGGCTGGCCGCGATCGACCGGGTCGAGGGGCCGAGCGGGATCAGCGTTACGCCTACCCGCGCGAAGAGGGCCGTGAACTCCTCATCCGGCGGCGCACATACCCGCACCTCGGCACCGAGTTCACGCAGCCGCAGGGCGAGTGCGGCGAGTGGTTCGACGTCCCCTCGCGAGCCCCAAGTGGATAGCAAGACGCGCATGCCGTTGCCTCCCAGTCTGTGGAATCTTGTGCAAGGCCGGGACTCTACCGCACGCCCCGGGTCTTGCCGCAAGCCCCCCGGTGCGCGGTATCCTGTAGGTGAGAGAAGGGGCCCGGCCGCTCGCGCGTCGGCTAGGCAGATGCGTTAGGCCAGGGTCGCGCCCCGCCATCCGCCATCAGGTTGTTCTGCACCGAAGGCGTGCGTTCCGGACGGCCTCCACCACCGCCCGTATGGCCCAAACGGCCAAGTAGTCATCGGCCCGCCGCGGCCCGACGCCACGGGCATGACGGCGCGCTGGTCTGATCCACACCGACTCCCGGCTCCCCCCACCGGGTACGTCCGCGCCGTCAACCCGGCCCGGCCGCTCATGGATGCCATGGCCGGCGATGAGCCGATCGGCTCGCTGCCGGCGCACTTCGATGGTGGCCTCGCGGTCGGCCAGCGGATGGCCGGGGTCGAGACGGCCGTGGTCGGCCTGTCGTCGCTTGCAGGGCGAGGGCCGTCAGGCGACGATTGGGATCGCCAAACGAGTCGACATGCAGCGAACTGAGCGCAACGTGGAGGTGGGTCGATGATCCTGCCCAAGGTCCGAGACCCTCGGTTCATCACGGTGCGTCGTGGCGGGACGCTCTCGCACGCCGACCATCATTTCCTCGCCGTCTGGGCCGCCGATTGTGCCGAGCACGTCCTTCACCTCTTCGAGCAGGAGCGGCCCGACGACGGCCGACCGCGGCGGGCGATCGAGCTGGGGCGCGCCTGGACGCGTGGCGAGGTCGCGATGACCCAGGCGCGCACGGCGGCCGGCCATGCCAACGCCGCGGCCAGAGACCTGAGTGGGGCAGCACGGCATGCCGCGTACGCTGCCGGGCAGGCCGCGGCCGTCGCACACGTCGCCGCCCACGAGCTCGGTGCGGCGGCGTATGCGATCCGAGCCGTGCGCGCGTCAGCTGCCGAGGGTGACCGCGCAGAGGCAGGACGCCACGAGTGCTCGTGGCAACGCGATCGACTGCCCTCGGAGATCCGCGAACTCGTCCTCGACGATCAGCGGCTGCGGAACGACCTGTGCTGGTGGGTCTTCGACTGCTGATCGGCTCGCTCCAGACCGCTCAAATGGACAGGCAGCCCATGAGGCTCGAGTCCGAGTTCGCGGCTGCACGCCGCGAGGCCCGCAAGGTCAAGGTCCTAGCGATTGGAATGATGGATCGGGTTCTAAGCCCACTGCGGCCTAGCACGTTCTCGTAGCCAATCGAGGTGGCCCTCTGAGACCCAGCGACCGAGATGTGCGGAAATGACGTTCGCCGGCGTCGGTGAACACGTCACAGGCGCTGGGGCACGTCTGGTGGGCGTCATCGTATAACTGAGGCCATTCTGCTCGGCCTCCCACGCCCGCATCACAGCGCTCAGGCGGAAATGCTTGACATGCAAGAGGTCACTGGTTCGAGTCCAGTGTCGCCCACCAACCACCACTTTCACGCTCAATCTGACCGCATAACTGTATCGCGGCACCTATTCCGGTAGGCCGGCACGCTCCCGACGAGGACTAGGTACGCCGCGCCAGCCACGAGAATCAGTACGGCGAGCGCGATGAGCCCGATCCTCCGACCTCCGCCCGCACGCCGAACGATGGACGTCATGCCGCCGCCTCCCATCGCGGCGGCCCGCCCGCGGCCAGCGTGGCAAAGCGGTCGGCCAGCGGCGTGCGAACCCGCCGCAGACGCTCATCGATATCCCACAGGCCCATATGGCACCAGTACGCGTCGCGTGAATGGGGGCCGCGGCGCCAGCGCCAGTCGCCGTGACTGAAGACCGGGAACCAGGTGTAGCCGATCACCGGTACGCCCGCGGAGCGGAGCCGCGCAACCGCCATCACCGATGCGTCCATCCAGCGCGCGCGGTCCTCGACGCGTCCGACGTCGCTTGTCTCGGTCACCATGATCGGGAGGCCCGTGTGGCGGTGGAAGCGCACCAGCGCGTCAGCCAGGTCTTTCGCCCCACCGCGCCGATTCTGTCGTACGAGGCGCCGACCAATGGTCACGAGCCGCCGGCACGACATGCTCGGGTAGAAGTTGACGCCGACCACGTCGACCGTTTGCGGATCGGTGCGCAGCCGTTCGAGGCGCTCCGCCGACACGCCCGATCCGACCAGACGCCCGTAGAGCGGATGCGCCCCGTCCACGCGTCCACGCACGAGGCCCAGCGGCAGGAAGTGGTGTTGCCAGGTCTCGGCGACCAGCATCTCGAGGGATGGCTCGTCGGTGATGGCGACGTCGCACGGCTCTGCGGCCACGATGGTCACATCGGCCCGTACCGAGCGGATGGCGGCAATCGTGCGCGCGATGCCCTCCGCGAGCGTGATGAGGACGAGGTCGTGGCCGCTCTGCCCGCGAAGGTGCGGCGGCCACACACCGCGCCGCCCGGAGAAATCCGCGCTGACGACCGGCTCGTTCAGCGGCGTCCAGCCGCCGGCGATGCCGCCGTAGCGCTCGACCATGGCGACCGCGTACTCAGCCACCCGGGCGGGATAGTCCGGATCGAGGAAGGAGCCGCGCAGCCACAGCGGCGTTCCGTAGTGCACCAGGTCGACGATGGGCCGGATCCCGAGCTTCGCCAGGTGCGCGAAGACGCGATCGCTCCATGATCAGTCGAAGCGGCCGGGATCGGGGTTGACCCGATACCACGGCACCCCATAGCGAATGCTCCGAACTCCGAGCGAGGCGATCAGGTCGAGGTCGGATCGCCAGCGGCGGTAGTGGCCGATCAGCTCGTACTCATCGAGGACCCGTCTGCGGCGACCGGACGGTTGCCCGATGAAGGTGTCCTCGATGCCCACGGCCCAACCGAATGCCGGCGCCTCGATCATCGTTCGGTGGTTTCCACGGCCGGCGGCGACTGCGGCTCGATGGTCGGTCCGCCGGATGGGAGGAACGGCCAGCCGTCGCGCCAGGCGAGGCGATCGATCAGCATCGGCCGGCGTACCGCATAGATGGCGGGTTGGAGGGGGCGCGCCGGATCGATGGCGTGGTAGACGATCCAATCGTCCCCGGCGGCGTCGGTGACGACCGCGTTGTGGCCCGGACCGAGCCAGCGGTCGCTGGACTCGAGCAGGACGCGGCCGCTCGGGCGCCTCTCGAACGGGCCGGTCGGCGCGTCGGAGCGCGCCACCATGACCGCGTACTCGGGGTCGACCGGATCGCAGCACAAGTCGCCGGAGTAGAACAGATAGTAGGCACCTTCGCGCTCGACGACCCACGGAGCCTCGACCAGGTCCTCGTACGGAGCCTCGGGGTCGGGGTCGAGAACGCCGCGGGCCTCGCTGCCGTCTGCGAACGAGGTCCGGTCCCCGGCGAGCTCCTGGACGTAGATCGGCGAGCCGGCCGAGCCCCAGTACAGGTACGGGGTTCCGGTTTTGGGGTCGTCGAATGGCATCGGGTCGATGTTGATGAAGCCACCGCCCTCGCAGCGCAACGGATCGGCCTGGGGCTCGAAGGGTCCGGCGGGACTGGCGGCCACGGCGACGCCGAGGCACATGCCGGCGCGCGTGTCGTGGAGCGCGCCGAAGTACAGGTAAGTCCGGCCGTCGGCCTCGATCGCACCAGGGGCCCAGAAGTCGCGGGTCGTGGCCGCCCACGCCGGCTTGGTGGGCAGGGCATCGGCGAGGAGCTGCCACTCGACGAGGTCGCGCGAGCGGGCGACCTGGATGTTCGCCATGCGCTCCACCGTCAGCTGCTCGGTTGAGTAGGCGTAATACCAGCCGTCGGCGGCGCGCAGGACGCTCGGATCGGCGAAATCGGTGCCGATGACCGGGTTCGCGTAGCTCGGTGGCAGGGGACCGGCCGCGGGGAGGCCTGCCCGCCAGTCCGGGACCGCCACGAGCGCCACGAACCCGGCGCTCGCGCGAAGCGCGGCGAGGCTGAGGATCGCGAGCCGCGTCACTCCTCGCCTCCCCCGTCGAGCGTCGGCGCTTGCTCGAGGGCATCCGCCAGCGAGGCCAGCTCCTCGTCATCGAGGCCCGAGAGGAGCACCAGGCTGTCTTCGAATCGAACGGCGAGCCGTCGACCGTCGTCTGCGGTCTGCCACCACGCGTTGTCGGCGCCTGACACCGTCACCAGCTCGCCGGTGTTCTCCTCCGGCAGCACGTCGCGATGGGCCTGGAGCACGATCAGCCCGGACGGGTAACGAGCCTCGACCGGGCGGGTCCGATCGCCCGTGCACGGTGAGTCGGTCGGGCTCTCCAGCGGTTCTCGGCACGTAGAGCTGGATCCCGGCCGGCCCGGCAGCCTCCACCCAGCTCGAGACCGGCTCCTCGCCCGGCGTGGCCGCCACCGCGGCACCGAGGTCCGCTCGCGGCAGCAGGACTGCCGCTGCGAGCGCTCCGGCTGCCGCTCCCAGCAGCAGCACCAGCGCCGCGGCCGAAAGGCGGCCCGCCGTCACGCCACCCGCTCCTCGGCTATGACCTCTCGCAGCCGGTGCGCGATGGGCAGTGCCTCGCGCGCCAGCCTGCCGTCGGAGCCGCGCCGCAGGGCGTGCAGCCCGCCCGGCTCGATGTAGCCATCGACCGGCCCCTCGCCGCCGAAGTACGCCCAGCTGGCCGCATCGATCAGCGGCCACCAGGTGCAGCCGACCAGCGGAACCCCCTCGGAACGAATGGCCGCGATCTCGGTCACCAGCTGTTCAAGCCACCAGCGCCGGAAGGCGGACGGGTCGGCCGGCGCGGCGGCATCGGCGTCGTTTACCTCGTTCGCGCGCCGCCACGGCCCGTCGAAACGCCCCGATGAGAGCTCGTTGCAGCCGCTCTCGCTGATGAAGATCGGGATCCGATAGCGTTCGTGCAGCTCACGCACCGCGCGGCCCAGGTACTCGGTGCCGCCCCAGTGCGGGACCAGCACGTCGGCCCCGGCGATGCGCCGGTGGACACTGCCATCGGGGTAGTAGTTGAGGCCGAGGACGTCCATCTCGAGCCGATGGCTGGCGAACCAGTCGAGGTCGGCATCGGTTAGCCCGGCGGCCGACAGCTCGGGGCGCAGCGGATGGTCATCGGTCAAGCGGCCGGTGAGCAGCTCGAGCGTGGCGAGGCAACGCTCGTCGTCGCTCACCGCGGAATCCGGGACTCGGTCGTCGATCCAGTAGCCCGTTCCCTCAACGTGCACGATGACGGCTTCCGGCACCTCGCTTCGAACTGCCCTCGCCGTCTCGATCACGCCCCGGCACACGGCGCGGGCGACCGCTACGTATCCCGCATCGTCGCGCCCGTACGGCGGCCACTGGCCCGCCCGGCCGCAGATCAGGGCGGTGACGTGCGGCTCGTTGACGGGCGTGTAGCAGCGCACGCTGCCCGCGTAGCGGCGAGCCACCGCACCCGCATACTCGGCAACCATCGCCGGGTAGTCCGGATCGAGGAAGCCCCTGGCGAGCCAGAGCGGGGTGCCGTAGTGGACCAGGTCGAGGATCGGCTCGAGGCCGCGCCGCGCGAGGTGGTCGATCACGCGATCGGCCCACTCCCAGTCGAAGCGGCCTCCCTCCGGCTGGAGCCGGTACCACGGAAGGCCGTAGCGGATCGCGTCGAAGCCGATCGTGGCGGCCAGGTCGATGTCCTCGCGCCACGCATCGTAGTGGCCGATCAGCTCGTACTCGTCGATCGGCCGCTGGCCCGGTCGAGCCTGCGGGATGAACGTGTCCTCGAGCCCCGTGGCCCACACGAACCGGTCCGGGCCCGAACCCCGAAGGATGCGGGGCGGCGCCTCGTCGCTCGAGCGCGCCTCCCGTTCATCCACGGATGCCGACCGATGCGATTCCGCCCATGAGCTTGTTCTGGCTGAAGGCGTAGACGATGAGCGGTGGCAGCATGGCCACCAGGGTTGCGGCCATGACGATGTTCCACTCCGTGCCGACGCGGGTCACCTCGCGGGCAAGGGCGAGCGGGACAGTGAACCAATTCTGGTCGTCGAGGTAGAGCAGCGGCCCGAAGAAGTCGTTCCAGACGCCGAGGAAGGTGAAGACGCCGATGACGACCAGCGCCGGAACCGAGAGCGGAAGGACGATTCGCCAGATGGTCCAGAAGCCGGCTCCGTCGATCCGCGCCGCCTCGTCGAGCTCCTTGGGGATGGTCCGCATGTACTGCCGCAGCAGGAAGATGAAGAAGGGATTGCCAGTGAAGGCCGGCACGGTCAACGGCAGGTGGCCGTCCGGCCCGTAGATCGGGTAGTAGTTGTACGGGTCGGGCGTCATCGTGCAACCGTACACCGTCTGCGTGGGGTCTTGGTTCGGCTGGGCGAGCTGTCGGCACAGGTCGGCGTATTCGGCGAAGGTCATCGAATCGTCGACAGACGGGTAGTCCAGGCCTGCCGCATCGAACATGGCCTTGTTGTAAACGATGGGAAACCCGCCCAAAAAGGTGCCGATGCCGTACAGCCCATCCGCCGGGTCACTCTCCGGGGCCCCGGGCGCGAGACCGCCCGGGCTGTAGTCGTCGAGGCCAACGCCCCACTCGTCGAGCTTGTCGCTCAGGTCGACGACGTAGCCGACCTTCATCCAGTTGCGGTTCTCGATCATGGCCAGGTCCGGTGGGCTGCCCGCCACGAGCGCCGTGCTGATCTTCGTTTGATACTCGTCCTCGGGATAGACGATGACCTCCAGATCCTTCCCTGCATTCGCCTTGCTCACTCCCGGCATCAAGCACGATATTGTCGCTGTGACAAACGCTATTGTCGAAACGTCCCCGGCGGGGTTGCTAGCGATCGCCGGATGGACCTTTGCGCGCGATCCAGACTTCCTCCGACGGCCACCTTTGTGCCCACTCCGGCGTCACGTATGCGAAGCCGGTGGTGGCGTCCGGAGGCGCCTGGAGCTCTATCAGGTCCAGCACCTCGAACCCGCTGCGGCGCAGCACCCGGAGCATCTCGCCGTGGGGGAGGTGGAACTCGACGCTCGGATCGTCCGGCCACTCGAAGCGGTGCATCCCGAAGTACGGTCGAAGCAGCGTCTTCCCGGCCGGCACGTCGTCCTCGTCCGGCGCGAAGAGCATGTGGATGGGGCTGCCCATCAGGAAGGAGAGCCGGCCGCCTGGGCGCAGCAGCCGTGCCGCCTCGGGGATCCATCGATAGGGGTCGCACCAGACGCTGGCGCCGTGCTCGCTGATGGCAAAGTCGAAGCTGGCGTCCGAGAACGGCGTGGCCTCCGCGTTGCCCAGATGCAGTGGGAAGTCCAGACCGTGCTGCCGCTGGAGTCGCCGCGCTGTCTCCAGCTGTCGTGCCGAGTTATCGATGCCCACCGGCCTAGCGCCGCGCCTGGCCAGCCACGAGCTGACGTAGGCGGTACCGCAGCCCATCTCGATCGTGTCGCGGCCCTCCAGCTGCGTCGGCAGCAGGCCGACCTCCGACTCCGGGATACCCCAAATGCCCCAGGTCGGTTCCGGCTGGACCCAGTGCCGCTCCGCGGGCGCGACCCAGCTGTCCGCCATGCCGTCCCAGTAGGCACGGTTGCGCGCGACGTGGTCCGGAAGTGGATCGTCGATCCGCATCGCGGGATCCTACTCCAGCTTCCCGCTGCGCGGCGGGGGGGCGCTAGTGTCGGGTCGACCCACTTTGCGCCGATGCATGGGCGGGCGATGGGACCGGGGGATGAGCCCCGCCGCCCGCTGTGTCACATGGCGACGACCGCCTCCAGGTCATAGCGCCATTCGCACTCTTCGGCGTCATCCAGACCCTAGCCGTCCCAGGAGACGCGGCTGCCACAGTCCAGAACATGCTTCATTCGACAATGGCTGGACCGGCATCGCCCTGGCGATCTTCGGCCTCCATCTGTTCGGCCTCGGCGCGCTGGTCTTCCGGTCGGCAGATTTTCCCAGGTTCCTCGGTGTTCTGGGGGTTATCGCCGGTGGCGGATACCTGGCGGATTCCCCAACTTCCGAGCTTCTGCCGAAATCTGGCGTGCCAGCTCGACATCACGATGGCTCAGAGCTCCGTACTCCCCGGAGGCAGTCCGGACTGTGACTCCCTCGGGTCGCACGTCCACGTCGGGGAAGTGGCCCACAACCTCCGCAACTTCGGCGATCGCGGCCACAAACCTTGCTGCTTCCGCGAACGATCCGACGTGGAAGTAGGCGTGGGCGCCAGAGAAAAGGACCCGCCAGTCCTCGACTCCGACGGCGTCGTGGAATGCCCGAGCAGTCGTTCGCTTCTCGCTCATGGGGCAAAGCTAGGCAGGAATAGAGAAGCGGCCACAAACGCTAACTCACCGTCGGTGAATGGAATCCCGTCGGCCACGAGCGCGTTCGGCGTCCAGAGGTAGAGGTGCGACTTGTCGGCCGCGAAGTCGGCCACCGGCAGCGCCTTGATCTCACCGGGCGTCATTGTCTCGTAGCGCGACAGGCGCTTGTGCTCGGGAGCGACCTTGCCCGTCCGGTTCACGAATCGCCAGGGCGGGTCGGCGAGAATGGTCCCGAACGTCTGGTCGGCGAGGCTGGCGGTCAGGTCGGAAGCGGGGTCCAATTCAGCCGCGGGCGACTCGGGGGCCTGAACGGCCTCCGGCACGATCAGCCGGGCGCGGGGGCCGTCCTCGTCTGAGAGCGGCAGCGGGACCTGCATCGCCATGGCCGAGATGATAACCAGCCGTGGTGGTTCGCGCAGCCCTGGCCCACAACATCTTGTGCCGACCACCACTTACCGGCCACTTATCGACCGGTATGGAAAAGGCCCGGAAGCGCGACTCCATTCGCGTCCCGGGCCTCCAGCGGTCGCGCCCTACTTGAGCGGCGCGGTCCGGTGCTTGCGGGCGTAGGCCTTCAGGATCGGCTGGGCCGAGAACAAGGACAGCTAGAGCCATCAGCAGGCGGGGTCGGCGGGAGCGAGCCGGTTCGACCATGTCAGCCGCACGGGCTACGAAGTCAGACAGAGTGAGCCCGGACCCGGGAGCCACCTTAGTCCGCGATGCCGATCACGGAGCCGTACACCAATCGCGCAGCACATCGTGCGCATCGATCCACCCGCGAGTCTCTTCACAGCGATGCCCTGCTGCCGCTCCACGTCGAGTTTCCGTCGTCCAGCCGCTGTCGCCACCCCGCCGTCCGCCCGAGGAGACATTGTCCGATGCCATACTGAGCCATGCCCGTCCGCACGGTCATCGAACGAGGGCCGGCCTCTGACTAACCACCTTCGGTCCGCGACCTCAGTCGACCAGGGTCGCTTGCGCCAGTGTCAAGTTTCTCCCGCCAGCAGGACGCGATCGGTAGGACGACGACCGCTCCTCAGCTTGGAGCGGTGGTGTCGATCGCTCCCTCGGTCGTGAGGTCCTCGTCGAACGCAGTTCGGAGGAGCAGAAAGCCAGCGTATCCGACAACTACACCGGCGCTATTCAGGATCAGGTCGTCAATGTCTGCGATCTTGTACGTGAACCCGAGCAACACCGATATCGCAAGCTGGTGGTCTCCACGATCATGCTGAAAGCGATCCCCGCTAGCAAGGCGCTACGTCGACTGGCTGCCGTACCGACTGACGAGGGACCGGGCGGAAGCGTTCTTCGCGAGTGGCGAGCCATTCGCATCGCTCACGGACTCACAAGCACAGCCATTCGAGAGGGTAAGAATTGTCAGGAACGCGCTAGCTCATGGCGGAGAACACGCGATGCGGCAGTTCCGCAAGACCTTCACTGACGGACTCGCCCTCCCAGCTGAACAGCGCCGACCCGCCGGCTACCTGCGGGGTCAGCACGCCGTCGGTCAGACCAGGTTCGCGCACCTCCTCGCTGAGGCCGTGCTGGTAATGAGATCGCTCACCCGCTAGCTGGGGCCGCGAAACGTACACAATCCCTCAGGGCGCTCGGAGTCGAACGAGTCAGGTGACCCAGCCAATGGTCACCTGACCACATTTGTGACGGGTAACCTGACTCGCTAGAATCGCGGCACGCACACGGCGATTGTCGTGCTCGGACAGTGGGGAGTGGCCAAGCGATAAGGCGCCTGACGCTGGATCAGGACATCGTAGGCTCGACTCCTCCCGCCCAAGACACTTCCAATTTCTTGTAGTCCGGCCTTGACGGCGGGGTTGCCCATCGGCACAGTGATCTCGGGTCACGGTGTGACATGAAGGTCGTCTCGAGCCCTCTTGAAGCTCCGACCTCAAAGTCCCGACCTGCCGCTGGTCACGCCGACCGAGGTTCCAAATCCAGCCGGTCTCGGCCGACGATCGGAATGTTTGCCAGCACGTCCCCGGCACCTGCCGGGGACGCCATAACAACCCTGGCTCTCGGGCGAGCGGTTCGAAGGCGCCGGCCTGCGGAAACCGTGACCGCATAACTGAGGTGCTATCGCTCGGCCCACCACGCTCATAGCACAGCGCTCAGGCGGAAATGCTTGACATGCAAGAGGTCACTGGTTCGAGTCCAGTGTCGCCCACCAACCACCCTCTCCACGCTCAATCTGACCCTATGACTGCTAGAGACTGCATAACTGCTAGAGACTGCCAGCCGGTCGATTGACTGCAGCGCTCCGGGGAGCCGTGGCGGCTATCGCACGGATCCGGCGATGCTCGTCAGTTGCTCCAGCGATAGGTCGCTCGCGTCAAAGCGCATCTCGGAACGGTATGGGGCCCCATCCGCTAGCCAGCTGAGGACGAGCAGGTCGGATCGCCAGCCCAGCGGCTCGCCGCTGTCGGTCCAGGTCGAAACGCCGTGCATCCAGTACGCCGGCGCCCCGTTGACCGTCAGCCGCCCGCGGGCGATGTCAGCCGGTGGGGAGCGGATGGACTTCTCGAAGTCGAAGAGGTCCGGTCGGGTGATCGGCGCCTGGTCGAAGACGAGCGTCGCGCCGCCAGGACCATCGTAGGTGGCGATCACATCGACAGGGGGTTGGCCGGCGCTGATGGCGAATCCCTGGAGCGCTGACAGGTGGTAACCGGCCGGGAGCACGGACGGCTGCTGAATGGGGAAGCCCACGTCCGCCTGGGCGGCCTGCCAATCGCGGTAGCGGGTCTCGATCGCCGGGATGATCTGGCGCTCCTGGCTACTGCCCGCCACGGCGGCCGGCAGCGGCTGCCTGACCGCGTTGGCGGCGGGCATGGACGTGCCGCCCGCCGGCCCGTAGAGCCAACCCACGGCGATGATCGCGATGATGGCCACGGTGGCGATTGCGGCGCCAGCGACCGCGAGGAGTTGGAAGCCAGACCGACGCCGTCGATTCAACGTCATTCGGCGGCGCCCAGCCAGGGCGCCGATGGCACTGCGCCCTCGCCGATAGTCTTGATTGCTCATCTACAGATACCTCCCCAGCCTGATGAGGCCCCGCCGTGCGAGCTGTCGACAGGTGGCGGCTCGGATGCCTGTCCGGCGGCTGATCTCGTCGTACGAGAGGTCTTTCCAGTACCGCAGGTAGAGGACCGTCTGCTCTCGGGCGGGCAGGCGAGCGAAAACGCCGCGCACGTCCTCGATCTGCACCACGCGGGCTTCCATCTCCTCAGTTCGCAACCTCGCCGCTCCCCACAGGCTCGACCACAGGCGCTGCTCGCGGCCCTCTCGACGCTTCATCTCGCGGGCGACGTTGCGCACGATCCCGAACATCCACGATTCGAGGCTGCCGTGGACACCGCGGAATCGCTCCCGACCGGCCCACGCCCGACTGGCCGCTTCGCTGGCAATCTCATCGCGCTGAGCACTCGAGGTCGCAAAGACGGCCGCGTGCTCACGAGCTAATGCCGCCGCCTGATCGGCATCGAATCGCACGACTGGCTCATGGTGAGGCTGCTCACCTGCCCACGTTGCGGCGCGCGCCTCGCTCACCTTCATACTTATCAATTGACCTGGGGCGCCCCAAATGTGACGGCGATGTTGGCGCGACCGGAGGTTCTCACGTCGATAGATCGCCCCAAGCCGCGCGATGTGGTCCGCAGGATTGAAGTTCTCCGCAATCCAGGCCACCAGGTCTTCTCTAACAGCGGGATTCGAGCGCAGCCGCTTGAGCATCTCGCCGAGAGCGTCTGCCAGGACTCGCGGCGCGACGCTACCCGACGCGTCGGTCGGAAGCAGCCGGCCGAGGCTTGGGTGAACGACCTCGGGCAGTCCACCCACGCGGGAAGCGACCACGGGGGTACCCATTGCCTGAGCCTCGAGAGCCACGAGACCGAACGGCTCGTAGCGAGACGGCACCGCCACCACTGAGGCGGTCGCATACGCCGCGTGCAGCGCTACTGGCGAAAGGAAGCCGAGCAGGCGCACGGCGGCTGCATGGCTGTCGGCGATTCTCTGCACGTCCGGCGGCAGCCAATAGGGCCCCGCGAACGCGAATATCACGTCGGGGACTCGATCCTGAACCTCAGGGATACTGCGAACAAGTAGGTCGGCCCCTTTCACCGGTGAGTTGGCACGCCCAGCGAAGAGGAGGACCGGAGCAGTCGGGGAGATTTCAGCGTGCTGGCGAAGCGAGGCCGCCGCGCGGCTAAGGTGGCGTTTACCGAGCCAGCGGTCCTCAGCGAAATGGTGGAGGACATCGATCGTACCTTGATACCCGGCAGCGCGCAGGTCCCGCGCGATGGCCTCGCTCACCGCGATCACGGCCGGCTGGTGCTCATTCAGCAACTGGACCGTGTTCGGTTCCTGATAGTGCACGGTGTGCAGCAGCGCGGCGTGCCATCGGCGTGCGAGCGAGCTGGTGAAAGGCAGGAGCGCGTCCGCATGACTGTGGACCACCACGTCGTCGCCGTCCCGGACGAGCGAATCCACCAGCCCTTCGGCGGCGGCTGGGCTGCTGTAACCAACCTGGCACCGTCGGAAGCCTCTGCTCGACTGGGACGACGATCCGCCGATCGCGGACGGTCGCAGCTCGACTAGAGAGACTCGGTCGCCGCACGCCGCGAGCCGCAATCCGAGCGCGGTGAGATAGGTGCTTACCCCGCTGATGCCGAGTGCGCGAGAGGGCGCGATCAGGACGACGTTTATGGCGCTTCGGGGATTGACCCGATCGGCCGCCGGGCCTATCGTCACGGCGATAGGCCTGCGGGGGAACGCGTGTCCGTCTGGTTCGATCTTCGCGCTGGTTTGGCCGCGCTGTTTGTCCTGGCGGCCATACTCAAGTTGCTGCGACCGCGTGGGCTAGCCATTGAATATGCTCGGACGCTCGGGCTTGGCGTCCAGCGGGCATATTTCGCTGCTGCACTCACCCTCCTGAGCGAGTTGGTTGTCGCCGTCGGCTTGCTTCTGACCCCAACGGAGGGGATCGCCGCGGCGTTCGTCTGGGTCACCGCAGCTGGTGCGTACCACGTGCTCTCGATGGCGCGCGGTTCGCAATCATGCGGCTGCCTCGGGGGATTCGACCCGCTTCGCAGGCTGGGCGCTGCTCGCCGGTTTGTGTACTTGGCTCCGATCGCCGCGCTGACGGTCCTCATCGCGGCGCACCACCTGACGGTTGCGGGCGTTCCCGCCACCTTCGTTGTCGAGGCTGCTCTGCTCGCCGCAGTGGCGGGCAGCATTGCCCTCGGCCTGATCACCGTGCCCAGCGCACGGATCGCACGCGGTCAAACGACGAGCTTCGAATCACGGCGTGGGTTCCTCCTACAAGCTGGGACACTCGCCCTCGGGATACTGCTGGTTCCGTTCCTGCGCATCACACCCGCGCTGGCCGACACGTGCGGTGCGTGGGTTTGCAGAAGCGTCTGGCAGATCTGTGGATGCTGTCGCTGCGTTAACAACACGAGCTGCAGCAGCTGCTACCGCCTCAAGTGCCGGACCTGCTACGGTCCATACGGCAGCTATCAGGAGTGCGCCTACTTCAACATCTTCTGCTGTGGCATCTGCTACGCGGACTACTGCGTCGGGTGCGGCACCGGGCATCTCTCGAGCTGTGCAACGTGCTAGGCCAGGCATCATGACCGATCGCGCGCTAACTCCCAAGGGCACCGAGAAACGCCCGCCGAAGGCGGTAGAGCGGCGTCATGCGCACTGGACGGAGGCGCGATCCGCAGTCGTATTCTCGCCGCGTGAGCCCGCTTGGGTGCCCTCCGGGTACTGGATGTCGGCGCTGCAGTCCTGGCGTCTCGCGAACGAGGAGAAAGGGCAGATTCTGATCGCCACTTTCACGGGCCCGAATGGCGCGTACTTTACCGTCGAGCAGACCGCGATTCAGCAGCCGTCCCAATTCGAATTCAAGCAGTCAGCACCCGTCGACGGCGGTGTGTCGACTGGTGTCGTCGACATTCATGGTCAACCTGCCCAGTGGCGCACGGGTGTGCCGATTGGCGACCCGGGAAGCGAGGCGACCTCTTGGGACACAAGTCTCGTCAGCGTCGCGTGGACCGAAGGCACCGTCTTGTATCGGCTGGACGCAAAGGGGCTGGACGTCTCGGCGCTCATGCGGGTTGCCAGGAGTCTTGGGTGAGCGGCGGCAGTGGAACTGCTGATCGCGAGTAACCTCCTCCTCTGGATCGTTGTCATCGCGCTTTCGGTTGGATACTTCTCTCTTCTCAATCGAGCCCGTGCCGGGCGCGAGCTGTCCGCGAGGCCAGAGGAGCTCGTGGGGGGATCGGTCCCGGCTAACGCAGTTACCTTGCTCGGGAAGGTGAGACTTGGCCCAGACTTCGTCCCAGTCTTCCTTACAGAGTCCTGTGAACCCTGTTCCCGCTTGGCTAGCGAGCTGGCGTCAACCGAAGACCCTGTCCCGATACCGGTCGTCGTTGTCGGGACAGCTCCGGTAACCGGTACAGCAGTCTCCGCACAGATCCGAGACGCGCTTGAGGTCCGCGCTCTGCAGAGCGCCTTCCGAGTTACCAGCTTCCCCTTCGCCTTCGTCGTTCGGAATGGGCGCGTCGCCGGTGCTGGGTCAGTGAACGCCGTGAGGGACCTCCGTCGCCTGGCTGAACTGAGCGACTAGACCCGCTTGACGTCAAGAGCACGCCCCGCGCCCCCCTTGGATCGCCCTTCGGGGATCTCGCTGTCCTTAACTTTAGGGCCTGTGGCCGAAAGATGCCGTTCGGATCGGCCGGATCGTGCCCTCCATCGAGGTCGGGGATTCACGCCGGCGGCGGCGCGTCCGCTGCGGGCACCGGCGCGTGCCACCGCCCAGGTGGCGGGATGAGTGCCTCCGTCGCCCTCGGCCCCCATGTCCCGCGCCGGTATGGCATCGGCCGATCCTGGAGATCAAGTACGGGGTCAACCACCCGCCACGCCGCCTCCACGGTGTCCTCGCGGGCGAAAAGGGTCTGGTCTCCTTGGGCCGCGTCGCCGATGAGCCGCTGGTATGGCGGCAGCTCGGTGCCGCGCTCGTGCGACGCGTACAGCTCGACTTCCTCACCGACCAGCCGCTCTCCGGGCTTCTTGGCCCTGGCGCCGATGGAAATCGACATGTCCGGGGTCAGCCGGAAGCGGAGGTAGTTGGCGTCCCCGGGTTGCATTTCGGCGAAGACGTTGACCGGCGGCCGCTTGAGCTCAACGAGCACCTCCGTGGCAGTCACCGGCAAGCACTTCCCGGTCCGGATATAGAAGGGCACGCCGCCCCAGCGCCAGGTGTCGACGCTTAGACGCAGCGCCGCGTAGGTCTCCACGTTGGAGTTATCGGCGACTCCGGCTACCCTCCGGTAGCCCTGGTATTGGCCGCGCACCACGTCCTCAGCCCGCAGCGGCTGGATTGAGTCGAGGACCTTGAACTTTTCGTTCCGCAGGGCTTCCGTGCGGTGACCCGACGGCGGCTCCATGGCCAAGATGCTCACCGTCTGCAGGATGTGGTTCTGGACCACGTCGCGGATCGCCCCCGCTCTGTCATAGAACGCGCCACGGTCGGCCACGTCGAAGGCCTCGGCCATGGTGATCTGCACCGAGGCGACGTGGTTCGCATTCCAGATCGGCTCCAGGAAGCGGTTGGCGAAGCGGAAGTAGAGCAGGTTCTGGACCGGCTCCTTGCCCAGGTAGTGGTCGATCCGAAAGATCTGGTCCTCAGCGAAGACCGTATGAAGCGTCGCATTCAGCCGGCGGGCGCCGGCCAGGTTTCGCCCGAACGGCTTCTCGACGATGACGCGCGCTCCGTCGGCGCAGTGCGATTCACCGAGCCGTCCTACCACCTCGCCGAAGAGCGCGGGCGGGATGGCCAGGTAATGCAGCGGATACTGGGCCGTGCCCAGCTCGGCCCGCAGCCGACGAAACGTGTCTGGATCGTCGTCCGAGCCGTTTATGAAGCGCAGCTGATCTTGCAGCCGCCGAAGCACCGCCGGCTCCGCGATCCCCTGGGCCTCCAGGCTCTGGCCGGCGCGGTCGCGCAGGGCGGCCAAGTCGCCGTGGCGGGCGATTCCGATGATCGGAACGCTCCAGTCGCTGTCGCGAATCAGCCCGGCCAGGGCCGGGAAGATCTGCTTGAAAGCCAGATCGCCGGTGGCTCCGAAGAAGACGAAGGCATCTGACCGAACCAATCGCGCACCGCCTCAACCAGGTGGTCGTGGGCATGGCCGCCTCCTCAGCAAGCCTGCTCGAGCGAGCTGACTGCCGAACCCGAAGCGCATCGCCGACAGGACCGTGTCGGCGAACCGCTAGCCGGGCGATATGGAGACGTTGCCCTGAGGTGGGCCTGCACGGGGCGCGGGACAGCACCTCAGCAACGATCATATTCGAGGCGATGGCATGTCGGGTGTGCGTCATCGCATGACTGAGGCCTCTTCGCTCGGCCCACCACGCTCATAGCACAGCGCTCCGGCGGAAATGCTTGACATGCAAGAGGTCACTGGTTCGAGTCCAGTGTCGCCCACTAACCACCCTCTCCACGCTCAATCTGACCGTATAACTGCTTCGCCATGCCTACTGCCGGTTGACTACAGCGCTCCGTGAGCGCGCCTGCCCGTACGGCAAGCGCACCGCCCGCGCGCTGGATCGCTACTTGCGCCTGCGGCGCGCGCATCCGCACGCCTCGCGCCCCGAGCTGTGGCTCGGCTACCGCGGCCCGCTCTCGGGTGACGGCGTCATGCAGATGCTGCACCGACGCGGCGCGCGGGCGGGCATCGCCGGCCTGCATCCCCACCAGCTGCGGCACACGTTCGCCTACGAGTGGATGAGTGCCGGTGGGGGAGAGGGCGACCTGAATCGCCTGACCGGTTGGCGCTCGCCGGCGATGCTGCGCCGCTACGGCGCCTCGGCAGCCGACGAGTCGCGCGGGACGCTCATCGCCGGCTGGCGCTGGGCGATCGTCGCTAGCGTCTCAGGACCTACCGCTCTCGAGGCAGCCTTCTGCGCGCGGTACTGAATCCGGCCGGTTCGAGTCGCCGTCCTCCGGGCTCCGCAAGCCGGGTTGCGCGGCGCCCCCAACCAGTCCGGAGAAGAACGCCGACGTGGCCTAACGGCGTTTGCGTGACCTCGGACTGGTTGCCGGGGGCGATGGACCCGCTTGCTAGCAGCCAGATCAGCGCTGCAACGGCGACCCCGATTCCCGCCAGCGGAATCCCGACGGCGATAGTTGCTAACCCACGTCGTCCAGCGACGTTCCTGCTCGATGCGTCCTGTGGCCGCCAAGATGGCCGGGAGCAGTTCGGCTGGAGGACGCTGACCGGGACGCCTGAATTCGCGGGCGAGCCGCGACTGGATTTCATGGCCCCTCACAGCAGCGATCCCTCCTCGGAGGCTCCGCCTGGCGTGCGCATCAAACCCTTACGCAGGGCCTCCAGTGAACGGTGCAATCGGGATTTCGCAGTACCGACACGGATTCCGAGAGCCTCCAGCAGCGCCCCGCCCGGCTGTCGGTGGACCATCGCCCGGCCGAGGTGGATGTTGCAGCGGCCCAGGCAGCCGTCCACGAACACACGAGGCTCTTCGGCGCGGATGTTGTCGAGGTCGAGGACGCGTCCGTCTGTGGCGGCCTGGGCTGCTGCCCAAAGGCGGCCGCTGGTGAGGGACAGGCCAGCTACCGGTACGAACGCCCCACGGCCTACTGGGGACTGACCGGCCGCTCCCGAACCGCCCTCACTTGCCTCACGGTGAGGAAGGCCTGTGAGAACGGAAGGACTCGACTGGGCTACCTTGGATCAAGGGGCGTGTCGGGCGTTGCGATGACGAGATGGCGAGCCGCGCGCCCGGCCTCCAGTCGGGACGCCACACCGAGCTTCCGCAGGATGTGTGAGACGTGCGTCGCCACCGTCGCCTCCGAAATGAAGAGGGCAGCCGCGATTCCACGGTTGGTAAGCCCATCCGCGATCAGGCGCAATACCTCGGTCTCCCGGCCGCTGAGGCCGGCAGCCATCGCGACAGGCTCGGGTCGCCGCGGAGGCGTTAGGTCCAGGCGCGCCCGCCTGGCCAAGTCAAGGAGAAGTTGCTGGAGCGGGATCGCACCGAGGTCGCGGGCCGTCCCCAGCGCCTCTCGTAGTGTCTGACGTGCGCTCGATCGGTTACCTCCCAGAGCGAGTAGTGCCTCTCCTTCGCGGAACTGCGCGTAAGCTCGGTTGTATGGTTGACCGACCGCACCCCACAGCCCGGCGGCGGCATGCCATGGGTCCGGATCTGGCTTGCCCAGCGCGCGGGCGGCTTCGGCCCGGCAGCAGGCGAGTTCCGCCCGGATGCCCTGCGGCAACGATGCACTCGTGAGGATCTTGCCCGCCGCTTGGCGTAGGTGTTCTGCGGCCATTTCGGCCATCAATGCCGGTGTCCGCAGACGCAGCGCCCGGCAGCGCTCAGCGTCGTCCGCTTCGATCCGAGCCGCTACCGCGAGAAGCGGGCTCCGGAGTTGATCGGCATCGGTGTCCGTCAAGGCTGCGAGGCCCCGCTGCACCATGTCCCGAGCTTCTGGGAGATCCCCGCACCAGATATTCAGCTCGGCTGCCACGGCGGCGAGGACCGGCCATAGATCAACCCTTTCACTGTGGGCCACGCCGATAGCGCGATCCACGTCTTCTCTGGCTTCTGCAAACCGGCCATGATTGATGTGGAGTCTCGCACGGTTAGCCAACAGAGCGGCCAACCATTCGCCGGTCGCCATGAGCGCGAGGCCCTCGTTGATAAGGGCGGCGGCCGCCTGCCAGCGCCCCGATCTTATGAGGACCCCTGCAGCTGTTGCGCGCAGACCGGTCCCGATCCTCCTGGTGAGGCCTTCCTCATCCGCCTCCGGCAGGGCTGCCAAGGCGACGGCGACCGCCTCAGCCAGCAGATCGGTCCGATTTAGCATTTCAGACAGGTTAATGATCGCTTCGAAGACGCCCTCCGCTCGGGCCGCCTTCCTGGCGACCTTCACTGCCTCGCGGAGCACCTCCAGGCCTCGGGCGAGCTCCCCGATGTTCACCAAGTCCACGCCAAGGAAACTGAGGGCTTGCCCTGCCAGGTACGTGTCGCCGACCGACCGCGCGGCCTCCAAGGCCCCTTCACACAGCCGCTGTGACTCTCGATATCGCCCGCCCAGCATGAGGGCAGCACCCAGTGTTCCGAGAGCCCGCGCGCGCTCTGACGACCTCGGCTCAGAGGGGATGAGGTCTAACGCCCGCCGCAATTCGGCGACCGCCTCGTCGTCGCGCAGGACAGACAGCAGATAGGTACCGAGCCGGCGCCGCAGGCTCCCCTCCATCTGCCGATTGGCAGGTGACCCGCTGGCGTCGAGGGCAGCGTGGATCAAGGCCACTGCTCGCTCGCCCTCTCCAGCCGCGAATGCTGCTTCCGCCGCCTCCATCAGCAGGGGAGTGCGGTCCTCGGCGGCCTCCGAATGAGAGGTGCTGACGGCCTCGCGCAGGCGGAGAGCGTCCGCGAAGTGGCGGTCTGCCTCCGCGTGTGCCGTGGTGCGAAACGCCGCCCGACCCGCAACAATCGCTGCGGACAGGGCCGCCTCGAATCGACCGGCGGCTTCTAAGTGATGGGCGAGTTCCGCTGAAGAGGCCGATGGCGTCGGGAGACCTGTCGCGGTCTCTATCAGAGCGTCAGCAAGCTGCCCGTGCCGCTGTCGACGCTCAATCGGCAACATCTCCTCCAGGATCGTCTCAGCAACGAGGGAGTGGCGCAGGGCGATCTCCTCTCGACCGCCTACGTCCGAGCTTACAAAGGCGTGGGAAGTCAGGTCGCGTACGGCCGCGACGAGCTCATCCCCCCGGACGCCGCTGGCTGACTCAATCAGTCGGTAGGGCACCGATCGGCCCGCCACTGCCATGAGTTCCAGGACGAGGCGCCCGGCGGGTGACAGCTCTCTGAGGCGCGCCATGAGGGAAGAACGTAGCGACTCCGGGACACCCTCCCCACCGGCCGCCACGAAGGCAGCGAACTCCTCGATGAAGAGCGGATTGCCATGACCCCGGTTGACCAGTCCCTCGATGACCGCTGGATCCTGTGCGTCACCTGTGATGGCCGAGACGAGTTCGCGACTCTCCCTGGCGGTGAGGGGACTCAAGGCCACGACCTCACATCGGGGGAGATGCTCGAACTCGCGCAGCAGAGACTCAACGTCGTCCCGCTGCGGAACGACCGGCCAACGCTCAATACGGAGGGTCCCTAGGAGCAGGATACGCTCGTCGCGGAGAGCGGCCGCGAGGAATTCGAAAAGCTCGATGGTCGACCGGCTGGCCCACTGGAGGTCTTCGAGCGCAATGATCAGTGGTCCTTGGATGGCGGCGGCACGGAGCAGCCGTCTCGCGGCGACGAACAGGCGTGCGCGGGAAGTTTCAGGGCGGCGACCCGCTCGTCCAGGTGCGGTAGTTGACGAATCCAGCAGCTCGGCGAACTCGACGTCTGCGGGCAGCGTTTCATCCGGGCCGCGAATTGGCAGCGAGGCTAACGCCTCAAGCCACGGAGCGAACGCGAGTTCTCCAGGTGCGAGTTCCAAACAGTGACCGACCGCGAACGTGGCGTGCTGACACGCGCGCTGGAACTCCGCGAGCAGCCGAGTCTTGCCGATTCCCGCTTCCCCGGTGATGAGGACCGCACAGGCTTCGCTCGCGGTGGCGCCGCGAAGCGCGGTCCCGAGTGTCTCGAGTTCCTTCTTACGACCAACCAGGGCTGGGCTGGATACGCGCCGTGCCATGGGTAGATTCTGCCGCACGGGTCTCTCAGAATCATCAGGTCTGTGCTGAAGAATCATCAGACTTGGTGGATGCCAGCCCGGGCGACACATCTTCACACTCGGCGGGAGGCGACTGCCGTCAGGGTGAATCTCGCGGAGGTTCGGGCTAGTGAAGGATCTGGTGCTCGATGCCGTCCAGCGCTATCGCTGGTGGACCCGGGGCGTCGTCAGCGTGGTGTTGTTCACCTCCCTGACCTTCGTCTTCGCATCAGGCGCATTCGCATACAACCCAGTGAGTGCAGCCTCGTTCGCTGACCGGTGGGTGCTCAGCTCGAATTGGTGCACCGGACGCCTGTGCTTCACAGGCAGCGGCAACGATTGCGCCAACTTCGTGTCGTACTCGCTACAATCGGGCGGTGGGTATGCAGAAGTGGGCTATCCGACTGGGAGCACAACGGACGATCACAACTGGTACGTGTTCTACAACAGCTACTATCACTTCTACCGCTACACGCACTCTTGGTCCGTCGCGAACGATCTGTACTGGTTTGAGATCTGGCATTACCCCGGAGGATTCCTCGCGGGGACGGATAGCGGCGACGCTGCGAATATCAACGATGGGCTGATACCAGGCGACCTGGTCTTCTATGACTGGGACAGCAACGGAACGCAGGATCACGTCGCCATCCAAGTCGCACACGGCACAGACCCTGACAAAGGCTGGTACGGCGACTTGGTGGACGCGCACACAAACAACCGCTACCACGCGTTCTGGTCGCTGCGACCCTACAACAGTCAGTGGCGAACGACCACGATCTACAAGGTCGGGATCTACTCAGGCAACTGATGCAAGCGGAGACGTCGATGACGCACCGGACTCGGAGGCGACTTGGTATCGCGGGCATCTTGATTGGTCTCGTCATAGCAGGTATTTGGGTGCCGTCTAGCGCAGCGGCAGCTGGCGATCAGCGCGCGATCGAGGCAGTCATTCGCAGCCGGATGGACCTGATGCAGGGGTTCGGCGCTACCTCGGATGGAGCCATCTCGCCGCAAGCGCTTCCGGAGGCCCTGACGAAGGCGAACGGCCGTCTGAGGAGCGTCTACAGCGGCGAGCTACTGACCCAGCGGAGCGACCAGTTGGATGCCTCCTTGAGAGCGCAGGCGGGCGGAGCACTTCGATTCTTCGGAGGAGGCGTTTCGAAATTGACCTTCAGCAAGATTGGGATCAGCGGGTCGATCGCGAGGCTGACGGTCACGGCGACGACATGGTCTGACGTCGGCCAAGTGGTAGAACGCAAGGTCGTGCGGTCCCGTCCGGCGAACATCGTGGAGTTCACGTTTGAACTGACCCGCCTGCCAGAAGGCTGGCGCATAACGCAGGAGTCCTTCGTCTTTGCGCCAGGCTCAGAGCCGTAGTTGGAGACTGAGCGTGGAGGCGACAGGTCGCGAAGGTCTCAGTTCGTCGCGGTCATCGTGATGGTCCCGCGTGCTCGGTGGCTGGCGAGCATTGGTGTGGCGACGGCACTTCTTGCGGGCTGTTCACCGCGAGGGGCGGCCGAACCAGCAGTGGTTTCCGCGATCTCGCAGGGTTGGGATGCGCTGCGCGTCCACTGCGCCGCACTCGGTAAAGGCGCGCCGGACAACCTCCCGCAGTGGTCCTGCCGGGGAGTGATAGACGATGTCCGGGTGCAGGCCCTCGTTGAGGCGAGCGACGAGGGCATGGTTGATCTGCTTGTGCAGGTTCCCGCGGACACCAGGTGGCCCCTCGCCCGCAGGGTGTTCTTGAAGCTAATGCACGCGACGCCGATAATCCCGCCTGGGACCGGCATCGATGCTCTCCTGCAATCCTGGGCTGCGGTTGAGTCGAGCGGTACCTTGGACGGGCTCACGGTTAGGTCCGTGCCAGATGCGACTTGGCTGTCGCTCTCAGTGGTTCGCGATCGGAATGGACCAAGGCAGTCAAACAGCCGAGTCTCATCCGGCCGGCAGCTCCATCGAGTCTGACGCGACATCCCGGCTCCCGCGGTCACAGCGGGCTTCACCCTGTGTGGGTGAGCCAGCGATTGGCGCCGACGAGTGCGCAACGGAGCCGTGTTGAACGGACGCTAAGGTCGGTGCTGGCGGGTCGAGCCCTCTCGCCGTGAACCGCACTGATTTCGGTGGAGACTCTGAGGTGCCCTGAGTTTCGTGGAGTCAGCAGCGATCGCCGATGGTGACGCTGATTTCCTGTGTGAAGGAGTCCGGGTGCTGGCGCAGGCGGTGATGGAGGCCGAGGTCAGCGATCTCGCCGGCCTGCCCAAGGGTGAACGGAATCCCGAGCGACGCCTGATCCACCGCAACGGCTATCGCGACCCGACGCTGGGACACCCGTGTCGGGACGCTGGCGCCGTCGATCCCGCCCGTGCGCGACATGCAGTTACTTTCCGAGCCTGCCCGAGCCGCGGCGACGGGCCGAGCGCGCGCTGCTGGCGGTGGTCGAGGGGGCCTATGTGCTCGGGGTCAGCACCCGACGGGTGGGGGACTTGGTCGGGACGCTCGGCATCGCCGGCATCAGCAAGAGCGAGGTCAGCCGCATCTGCGCCGCGCTGGACGAGGTCAGCGCCTTCCGGTCCCGTTCGCTGGCCGACGAGCGATAAGGTGGCCCACCCACTGTTGATGGTGAGCTGACGGATCCGACGTGACGATGACGCCGTGTTACGCCACGTCCTGGGACTTGGCCGCCTGTTACGTTCGTGCACAGCGCTCAGCCCGAAACGCTTGACATGCAAGAGGTCACTGGTTCGAGTCCAGTGTCGCCCACCATCCACCGATTCGGTGCCGTCGCCCAATGACCGGCCGGCGGCCAACCAGGGAACCGGCCGCGCGCGTCGCCTTTCGCGCCGATCTCGTCGCGGTCGCTGGCCCGCCTGGAACGCTCGTCACTGCTCCGAGCTGCGGCATCAGTTCGGCAAGTACGTGCTCGAACTTCCGATCCAGAGCACTCAGCTACCCTCCGCAGCCCCGAGATTGTCCTCTTCGGTGGCGGTGGCTATTCGGGTTTCATCCGCTGTCACGCCCGGTATCGAGCGAACGCCATCGCCGCGGCGAGAACTGCGATCATGCCGGCCCACCCGAATGCCGCCAGGGTGAAGCTCATCCGAGCCACTGCCACGGCAGGAAGAGCGCCGGCGAGCACCAGCCAAGGCCCGATTCGGACTCTGCGCTGCTCGAGTACTGCTCCTACCACTGCGAGGACGAGACCCGATAGTACAAACACGATCAATACGACCGTCAGGCCCGACATGCCAGGCTCGTTTAAGGAATGGTAGTCGCCACTGGCTGAGGCCCGATCTGATCCCGCGGACACAATAACTGCGTCGTATGACCGGCCGATCAATGATTCCCATGACCCCCAGAGGCCGGCTACCAGCGCAACAGCCGAAGCGACGGTGGGAAGGTGCCAAGGGTGCACCTTCCCACCGTCGTTGCCCTTGGGCATAGACGACAACGCGCTCATTTCGACCGAGCCGGGAGTATTGCCGGCGGCACGGCCGTAGGTACCCCCTCCTCGAAGACCGCCAGGCAATTTCCATCGTCCACGGCAGGTTGGCGACGCTCTATCGCTGCAGCCCCGTCTGGGACTGCAAGGGGAGCTTGGGGAAACGTGCAGACGCCGGCGAGCTGGGTCCCCTGTACCGTGTATGTCCGGGAATGGATGAGCGGGGGTGGGTTGTCGGTTCGTCCAACAAGCGTCCCCGCAGCGCTAGCGACCATCGTGGGGATGACTAGTGCCAACGTAGTCGTGAGGATGGCCGCGCGAAGCTTTAACACGCCAATCCTCCTCATGTCTCGTACCGCGCTGCCCCTTTAGCCGCGGATCGTCCCGCCCTTTCCGCGGGGCGGACGGGCAGCTATGAACGACCCCACCGCGCCCAAACAAGCGGCGGTCACGATGAATCCGTTGATGTAGGCAGTTGGGACCTCAGGTCTGCATACGGCACCTGCGGGACATACCGACCCCAGCCAAGCCGAAACGGCCATGCCTCCTGCAAGCCCGACCAACGTTCCAGCGAGCGCCGGCATGCGGACGCGGCTTAGAGCGGCGACGGCCACCACGCCCGCTGCCATGGGCCAGCCCAAGGTGCCGAAGGCCAAGCTGATGGCGCCGACCACAAACCCGATGAGGGCGAAACCTAACCACGTTTCTAGCCGAGTCACAATCTCGCCTCGCCGCGAATGGGTGCGCTATTCCGCTCGCTCCCGAACACCGAGCCTACCGCCTGTTGCCCGGGATTATCAAGGGAGATAACGGTCCCCGTCGCCACCGTCGGCCGTTCGGTCATCGCGGCCGGCAGACAGGCAAACATGCTGAAGCCGTAGTACATCCGCTCGAGCTCTTCGGCCGGCGCGGTGAAGGCGTCCCCGGTTTTCTCGTCTGCGATCAGCGCGACGCCGCCGGGCCGCAGCATGCGCCGCACCGCAGACAGGACCTCGATCGGTCGCGACATGTCGTGGATGGCCTCAATGATCACCGCCAGGTCGTACTGGGCCGCCGCCGATGGATCGGCCGCGTCTCTCCGCTCGAATGTCACCCGGTCGCTCACGCCGCGCTGGCGCGCATTCTCTCGCGCGAGCTCGATCGAGGACTCGTCCAGGTCGAAGCCGTCGACCGTGACCTTCGGGTAGGCGCTTGGGATCGCGATCGCCGCCCAGCCGACGCCGCATGCGAGGTCGGCGACGCGGGCACCTGGGTCGGCGGCCAGCCGCTCGTCGACCTCCGGAATCGCGGGCAGGATCCGCGACCCGAAGGAGTTGAGGAGCCAGGGGCGGTTGAAGTCGCCCTGGGCCTCGATCATGTCCGGGCCGTACGCGGACCAGTCGACACCGCCGCCCGTACGGTATGCCTCCATCAGCTGCGGGATGACCTTGCCGCACGCGACCAGGGATCTGGCAAGCGGGGCGATCGAGTAGGGGCTGTCGAGATTGAGCAGCGGTTCGACGTAGCTCTCTGGGAGTGAGTAGCGGCGCTGATCCGCGCCAGCCGCAATGTCGTCGACTTCAAGGAAGCCGGTCGCCGCCTGCTGCTCGAGCCACTCCCGCGCGTACCGCGTGTCGATGCCGGCGCGCGACGCGAGCTTAGGGGCGGTCGCTGGTCCGCCGTCGCGCAGCGACCGGTACAACCCGAGCTGATCGCCCACATACACGCTCATGACGTCGTACATGCCGAGGCTCGCCTCGGAAATGCGAGCAACGAGGGCGTCGGGTGTCTTCTCCGTCTCCGCGGTCGTGGGTATCTCGATCGTCATGGTGCTCCTCCGTCATGCTGGACGCGGCGTCCCGACCAGCGACCGGAGCCGCGGTCAGTTTCGATTCTGCATCCGCTGGACGGCCGTCGTGATCCTCAACCTGCTCTTGCCGCGGGCGTATGCTCGCCGATGATGACCCGGGACGACCTGCGGCTGACCCGTAGACGCTTTCTGGAGGTCGCCGGGTGGGGTGCCGTTGCCGCCGCGCTGGCGGCCTGCGGCCTGGGACGGGCTTCTACCTCGCAGATCGCGTCCGGCTCCGCGCTGCCGCCGCCGTCGGGTGGCCCGATCAGCCTGACTCCCGGTCCCAGCGCCTCGGCGTCGCCTTCGGCGGCTGCCGGGCTGACGCTGCGGCAGCAGATCGGTCGCATGCTGCTCGTCGGCTTCCGCGGCACCACGCCGGCGGAGGCAGCCGCCACGCTGGCCGACATCCGCGACCGGGAACTCGGCGGCGTGGTGCTGTTCGACTTCGACACGCCCACCGGTTCGCCGCTGCGCAACATCGTCTCGCCCAGGCAGGTCAGCGACCTGGTCGCCGCACTGCGGAACGCGGCGGCCGGCCGACCGCTGATCGTTGCAGTCGACGAGGAGGGCGACCGGGTGGCGCGCCTCGATCCGCGCCACGGATTCCCACCCACGCTGTCGGCCGCGGCGCTCGGCGCGCGCAACGATCCGGCGTTCACGCGGCGCTACGCCCGCCAGGTGGCGACGACCTTGGGTCAGGTCGGGATCGGTCTCAACCTCGCGCCGGTGGCGGACCTCAACCTCAACCCGTCGAACCCGATCATCGGCGCCCTTGACCGCAGCTTCGGCGCCGATCCTCGGTTGGTGGTGGCACAGGCCGAGGCGTTCATCGCCGGACATCGGGATGTCGGGATCCGGACCGCCGTCAAGCACTTTCCCGGGCATGGCAGCGCCGCCGGCGACACCCACCTGGGGGTGGTCGACGTGACGACCGTGTGGAAGCCGATCGAGCTCGAGCCGTTCCGGCGCCTGATCGCCGACCAACTGACCGATGCCGTCCTGACCGCGCACGTGTTCAATGCCACCCTCGACCCCCGGCATCCGGCCACCCTTTCGCGACCGATCGTGACCGGGATCCTGCGGAGCCAGCTCGGCTGGGACGGAGTCGTCATCAGCGACGACCTGCAGATGGGCGCCATCCGGGCGCAGTACGGATACGCGGAAGCGGTGGCACTGGCGATCGAGGCCGGCATCGATCTGCTGACCATCGCCAACCAGCAGCTCTACGAGGAGGGCATCGTGCTGCGTACGATCGACCTGATCGAGGGGTTCGTGCGGAGCGGGCGAATCGGCCCGGCGCGCATCGCAGACAGCGTGACCCGGCTGGACCGATTCAACGCGGCCCGCGCATGAGCCACCTGGTCACCTGTCGGTGCTAGCGGAGATAGTCGCCGGGGCCGAGCTCCTCAGGGACGGTGGCCAGCAGCTCGTCGACCGAATCCTCGAACGGGGCCAAAGCCATCCAGAGCGCCTCGAACGCGGTCATCCCCCAGCCAAGAGTCGGACCGTCGGGCGTATCGGCCGACGCCAGCCAGCGACGATTGAGCCTGCGCAGGCGAACGTCGACGCTGAAGGCGGGGCAGTGGAGTCGCAGATGTCGCACCAATGAGACCTGTGTCGCGGATTAGTACCCAGACAGTACGTCGGTACCATGCCGCTTGGGAAGGCGGCGAGGCGACGATCCGTTGCCGGGCGACACCGGACGAGCCCTTCCCGCCGACGCGCTCTGGCGCTACGATGCGCAGACTTCCGCCTGAGGATCGCCCCGTGCAGCTCGAGCAGACCCTCGCATCCGTCCCGTTGCTGTCCAGCCTGGACCGGCGGACGCTGAAACGCCTCGCGGAGCAGGGCAAGCAACGCTCCTACGCGAGTGGCGAGGTGATCATTCGCGAGGGGTCACCTGCGTCGGCGCTGTACATCGTCGTCAGGGGCCGGGTGAAGGTCGAGCGTGCCGATGCCACAGGAGGCCCGGTGGGTGAGCTGGCGGCCGGGGACTTCTTCGGCGAGCTCGCACTGATCGAGGAGCACCCGCGGAGCGCGACGGTGACCGCCGTCGACGACACGGACTGCGTCCTCTTCGTGGCCTGGGAGTTCACCGCCCTCCTCAAGGAGCATCCCGAGATGGCGATCCCGCTCATGAACGCCCTGATCGCGCGGCTTCATCGGCGGGAGCATCACGGACCGGGTTAGCCGGCGGGCCTTCTCAGCGGCCGATGAACGCGTCGAGCTCCGCCCGCGTCGGCATTCCGCCTCGCGCACCTGGCTGCGAGACGCAGAGCGCCGCGGCAGCGTTCGCGGCCTGGATTGCATCGGACAAGGGCCGTTTCTCCGCAAGCCGAGCGGCGAGCACGCCGACGAAGGTGTCGCCGGCACCGGTCGTGTCGATCACCCCCCGGGCGGGGTAGCCCGGAAAGTGCTGGCGATCGGAGCCGCGCGCGAGCAGCGCCCCCGCCGGCCCCTGGGTCACGATCACCGGTCCAGCGCTGCGGTCTGCGAGCTCGGCGAGGGCTTCGGTCGGGTCATCGTTGCCGATCGCCACCACCAGCTCGTGCTCATTGGGCGTGAGGATCGGCCCCAACTCGAGGAGGGCAGCCGGCAGCGCGTGGGCCGGAGCCGGATCGAGGATGCCCTCCGCCCCCGCCAGGCGCGCTCCGCGGATGGCCGCCACTGCGACCCGGACCGGAACCTCGAAGTTGCTGATCACCACATCGGCCCCGGTGACTGACTCGGCCTCCTCCTCGGTGAGCGCCGCGTTGGCGCCCGGGGCAACGGCGATCTGGTTCTCACCGCGAGGGCCGACCACCACCAGCGCCACCCCGGTCGGGCCGGGGACCCGCCTGACGCGGTCGATATTCACCAGCTCCCGTTCCAGCGCCTCGAGCGCGCGCTCGCCCAGCTCGTCGTCGCCAACCGTGCCGATCATCGAAACGCGAGCGCCGATCCGCGCCGCCGCGACCGCCTGGTTCGCGCCCTTGCCGCCGAAATGCTGGCTGAAGGTGCCGCCCAGGATGGTCTCGCCGGGCACCGGCAGGCGTGGCACGGCGACCACCATGTCCACGTTGATGGAGCCGACCACGACCACGTGCCCCATGTCGGCCCAGTATGCGGCCGCGGGGGATCCACCGGGAAGGCAACTTGCAATTACCGTGTGCCGATGAGCCACCCGTTCCCGGAGCTGCCTCGACCCCAGGCGGTGATCTTCGATCTGGACGGGACCCTGGTCGCCACCGTCGAGACGCGGATCCGCGCCTGGCTGATCACCTTTGCAGAGGCGCAGATCCCCGCCGGGCGAGGGGACGTGGCGCCGCTCATCGGCTCGGACGGGAAGTACCTGGCCCGCGAGGTGGCGCGCCGGGCCGGCCGCCCGCTCTCCGACCGGCGCGCCACCGAGATCGACCGCCGTTCCGGGGAGGTGTACTCGGGCCTGAACACCGATCCACGACCGGTGCCCGGTGCGCGCGAGCTGCTCCAGGTCCTGGACCAGCGGCAGGTGCCGTGGGCAATCGCCACCTCGAGCCTGCGCGGCCAGGTTGCCCGGTCGGTCAAGGCGCTCGCGCTGTCCCGCGAGCCCGTGATCGTCGACGGGTCGCACGTCGCGCATGCCAAGCCAGAGCCGGACCTGTTGCTCGAGGCGGCACAGCGGCTCGGCGTCCGAGCGCCAGGCTGCTGGTACATCGGGGACGCGACGTGGGACATGCTGGCCGCGAAGCGGGCGAAGATGTATGCGATCGGTGTCACCAGCGGGGCGGCTGGTGTTGCAGCCCTGGCCGCGGCCGGAGCCGACCTGGTGGTCGGATCGCTGGCGGAGGTGGGTGACCTGGTGCCGGCCACGGTCTGACCGATGTCGCTGGAGCGCTATCGACGCAAGCGGGACTTTGGCGCGACGCCCGAGCCGGCGGGCGAGCAGCGGACCACTGGCGAGCGGCGGTTCGTCGTTCAGCGCCACCGCGCAACGCGCCTCCACTATGACGTGCGGCTCGAGATCGACGGCGTGTTGGTGAGCTGGGCCGTGCCCAAGGGCCCGACCCTGGACCCCGGCCAGCGACGGATGGCGGTTCACGTCGAGGACCATCCGGTCGAGTACTTCGACTTTGAAGGCGTCATCCCCCGTGGGCAGTACGGGGCCGGCGACGTCATCGTCTGGGACTGGGGCATGTTCGAGCCAGAGGAGACCGATGACCCTGGCCGCGCGGTGCGCGCAGGCGAGCTGAAGCTGCGTCTGCGCGGTGAGAAGCTGCGCGGCCGGTTCACGCTGGTCCGCACCTCGGCGCGCGGCCCCGGGTCCGGCGATGACAAGGACATGTGGCTCCTGATTCACAAGCGCGACGAGTTCGCCGTTCCCGGTTGGGACGCGGAGGATCACCCGGCCAGCGTGAAGACCGGCCGCACCAACGACGAGGTGGCGCGTGGCGCGCCCGCCATCCAGCGCGGCGGGACGCGGCTCGAGTCCGCCGAGATCGACCTGTCGGAGGCGGTCGAGGGACCGCTGGCGGATTTCATCCCGCCGATGAAGGCGACCCTCACGACCGACGCCTTCAGCGACGACGACTGGCTGTTCGAGGTCAAGTGGGACGGCTATCGAGTCGAAGCCGTCGTCCATGACGGGGTGGCGCGGCTGTGGACGCGCAACCACAACGACGCCGCGCTGTACTTCCCGGACCTGGCGGGGAAGGCGAGCTGGCTGGCCGGCCGCGACGCCGTGGTCGATGGAGAGGTCGTCGCCCTGGACCGCGACGGCAACCCGCACTTCTCCCTGCTCCAGGAGCGGACCGGAATCCGCGGCCTCGGGCTCGCCGACAAGCACGCACCACGCGGAACGCAGCTGTCGCCGGACGAGGTGCAGGCCATTCCCCTGGTGTACGAGGTGTTCGACCTTCTGTACCTCGACGGTCGCTCCCTCCTCAGCGTGCCGCTTGAGCACCGCAAGCGCCTGCTGCAGAGCGTGATCCGCGACCATCCGATGGTGCGCTACGCGTCGCATGTGGTCGGAGACGGGCTCGCATTCCTCGATGCAGCACGGCAGCGGGGCCTCGAGGGCGTGGTCGCCAAGCATCGATCGAGCCGCTACGAGCCGGGCCGGCGGTCCAGGCAATGGCTCAAATTGAAGCTGCGGCGTGAGCAGGAGCTGGTCGTCGCCGGTTGGCTGCCGGGGCGGGGCAGCCACAAGGACCTCGGCTCGCTGATCGTGGCCGTCCAGCACGGCGGCCGGCTGCGGCACGCTGGCCAGGTGGGGAGCGGGATCGACGCCCGCATGCGCCGGCGTCTGCTCGACACGTTCGCCACGATCCGACGCGATACGTCTCCGCTCGACCCCGCTCCCCGGCTGCGAGAGGCGCTATGGGTTGAGCCCCGCGTCGTGATTCGCGCCGAGTTCGCGGAATGGACCAGCGACGGCCTCCTGCGCCAGGCCGCCTTCAAGGGACTCGAGCTTGACCGCGACCCTGCGACGGTCCACCGCGAGCTGGCCGTGCCGACCGCGCGCGCGACCGCAACCGCCGAGCGGGAAACGGCACGCGCGGGGCGGCGAGCAGAATCCCGCGTCGTCGGTCGGCGGAGTGTCGCACCACCGCCCGATGCCACCACCGCGGTCGAGCTCAAGGCCCTCGCCGAACTGCCCGCCGAGGGCGTCTGGACGGTCGGCGGCCACCAGGTCAGGCTGACGAACCTGGACAAGGTGCTCTTTCCGCCCGACGCCGAGGCGGGCCAGCCGCCGGTCACCAAGCGACACCTGATCGGGTATTACGTCTCGATGGCTCCGGTGCTCCTCGGTCACCTGGCGGGGCGGGCGGTCAACCTGCATCGCTATCCGGACGGCATCGGAGTCGGCCACGGCTTCTGGCAGAAGGATGTCCCGGGCCACGCGCCGCCATGGATCGGACGCTGGACGTACACCGGCCACGAGGGGACGAAAGACTATGTGGTCGTTGACAGCGCGGCGACCCTCGCGTGGCTTGCCCAAGAGGCCGCGATCGAGATTCACCCGTGGACGTCGCGAACCGAGGCGCCGGATCGCCCGACCTATGCGCTGATCGACATCGACCCGGGGCAGCGCTCCAGCTGGGAGGACGTCCTGCTGCTGGCGCGCCTGTATCGGACCGCCTTGGCTCACCTCGGCGTGCGCGGCCTGCCCAAGACCACCGGGCAACGCGGCATCCAGGTCTGGATACCGATCGAGCCGATCTACACCTTCGCGCAGACGCGCGATTGGGTGGAGCGCATCTCGCGCGCGGTCGGTGCCTCCGCCCCCGACCTCGTCAGCTGGGAATGGTCCAAGCAGGGACGCGGCGGCAGGGCAAGACTCGATTACACGCAGAACGCGGTCAACAAGACGCTCGTCGGCCCGTACGTCGTTCGACCGGCGCCCGGGGCACCGGTCTCGATGCCGATCCGCTGGGAGGAGCTGGAGGATCCGCTGCTGCGACCGAACAGATGGAACATCGCCAGCGCCGGCGCACGTCTGGCCGAGGTGGGCGACCTGTTTGCCGAGGCGCTCAGCCTGCGCCAGGAGCTGCCGCCGCTCTGACGCTTGCCGGGTCGGCCGCTGAATCGGCCAGTGGCGCCCACCCGGAGTAGGCTGAGCCGATGGCCCACGTCCCGTTCATCACGGTCTCCCCTGAGGCTCGCGACCGCATCGACGCCGTTCGCCAGGCGAACAGCTTCCCGAACGCCGTTCTGCGGCTCCGCGTCGCCGGACGACGCGGAGCGCGCTTCGACTATCAGATCGCGCTCGAGGATCCGTCGGCGGCGACGTCGGCAGATCTCGTGCTGGCGCTCGGTGGCCTGACGATCGCCGTCGACGTCGAGAGCGCCCAGCACCTCGACGGGGCCGCGGTCGTGCTCGACCGATCAGGCGCCGGTGGCGGGCTCGGCATCGACAACCCGAACGAAGGCTGGCGCGACCCGGTGGCGACGGCGGTGCAGGATGTCATCGATCGCCAGGTCAACCCCGGAATCCGCGCTCATCGCGGATTCGTGACCCTGCTGGAGGTCCGAGACGGGACCGCGTACATCGAGATGGGTGGGGGCTGCCAGGGATGTGCCCAGGTCGATGTCACGCTGCGCGAGGGGATCGAGGTCGCCATCCGCCGGGAGGTGCCGGAGATCACCGGCGTGGTCGATACCACCGATCACGCGGCGGGGACCAACCCCTACTTCCAGGCTTCGAAAAAATAGGTCGCGGACAAGCGAAACCGGGGCAGCTGGGCCGCCCCGGTTCCATCCTTTGCGAAGTGGCGCGGGCCTAGTGGGGCCAGCCGTTACCGTTCGTGACGCCGAGGACCGCCGAAGCAAGGCTGAGTGCCGCGAGCGTGGCGAGCGACCCGGCGAGCACCAGGGCGCGTGCGATGCGCGTGAGGCTCATGAGGTTCTCCCTTCTAGCTCCTCGGCCGCTCGGCCGAGGACCGCGGCCTACGATCGGGGCGGAAGGCCCATCGGCCAATGACCCGTGGGTACTGGATTCGCCGGGGGTCTCAGGTACCTTGGTTCGTGCACAACGCGTCAACTGGGGCTTGCCACGGCGTGTAAACTGCCCGCGATGCCACGCACACGGACAGTCGCGCGCGCCACGGAGCAGGACGCCGAACTCGCGCGACGCATCGGGTTGCGCATCCGTGAGGCGCGGCAGCGCGCCGGACTGACACAGCAGCAGCTGGCCGCCACCCGCTACACAAAGGCCTACATCAGCGCCCTGGAGACCGGCATCGCGCGGCCGTCGATGGTCGCGCTCAACTTCCTTGCGGAGCGGCTCGGCCTGCCGGCGAGCCACTTCCTGGGAGAGCAGAACCCGGTGTGGGGTCGCCTCGAGGTCGACATGCGGCTCGCGTCCGGGGACTGGGAAGCCGCGATCGACGGCTACACGACGCTGCTGGAGCAGCCACTCGACGATCAGGCCCGCGCGGAGGCGCTCCGCGGCCTCGCGGAAGGCTACTGTCGATTGGATCGCGGGCGCGACGCGGTGGGACCTGCCGCCGAGGCCGCGCGCCTGTTCGAGGCGATGCATCGGGAACCGGACGCAGCCCTCGCCCGCTACTGGTTCGGCTACGGCCTGTACCTCTCCGACAACGAGGTGGAGGCCAGGAACGTGATCGCAGCGCTGCTGGAGCGGGTCCGCGGCGGCTTGCGGGTCGAGCCTGACTTCGAGATGCGATTGCTGATGGCGCTGTCGGCGATCGAGTCCCGGGTGGGCGAGCATGCGCGGTCGCTGGGCTATCTCGAGGCGGCCCGGGGATATGCCGATCAGCTCGATGCCCGGGCGCGTGCCACGTTCCTGTTCGGTCTCGCCATCAGCTATCGCGAGACGGGCGACGTCGAGGCGGCGATTCGTACCGGACTGCAGGCCCTGTCACTGTATCGGGCCGCTGGAGCGGTGGCCGAGGTGGCCTCCATCGAGAATGACCTTGCGCTCGCGTACCTCGCCTCGGGCAACCTCGCCAGGGCCGCCGAGCTGGTGGCAGACGCCCACCGCCAGGCGGTCCAGATGGCCGATGATCGATTTCTTTCCGCAGTCCTCGAGACGGAGGCTCGCGTCGCGCTCGCCGGGGGGAAGCGTGACGAGGCCCGTGAACTCGCGGGTCGCTCTGCCCAGTTGGCGCACGCAACCGGTAACCGGCTCGCCGAGCTTGCCGCGACCCTGACCGATGCCCGCGCGGTGCGCCAGGCCGGCTCGGCACCTGAGGCGGAGGAGCGGTATGCCCAGGCGGCGGCCCTGGCCCGAGATGGAGCGTCTCCGGCTCGGATCCGCGAGGTCTTGCGCGAATGGGCCGATCTTCGCGCGGCGGCGGGTGATCATCGTGGGGCCTACGAGCTCACCAGCGAGGCGCTTTCGGTCAACTGAGAGTTGACAGCGCCGCTCGGGCAGCGCTACGGTGATGCACCGACGCTTGGCACGGGCACGGCTCGTCGGAGCATTGCGGGGGACGAGGGATCGGAGAATGGGCACATCTCCGGTCCCTCTGTGCGTCCGTTAGCATGGACCGGATGACGCGCCGCCTCTTCGTCTTCGATGACCCTGACCGCTTCCTTGCCGGCGCAGTCGGGGATCCGGGTCAGCGAACCTTCTACCTGCAGGCCCGTAAGGGCGGTGCGCTGGTGAGCGTCAGCCTCGAGAAGGTCCAGGTGGCCGCACTTGCCGAGCGTCTCGCCGAGATGCTGGAGAGGGTCGGCGGCGGCGAGCCGTCGGTTGCCACCGCGGTTTCGACCGATGAGGAGCCGCTGGAGGAGCCGCTGGAGGAGCCGCTGGTCGAGCTCTTCCGGGTCGGGCCGATGGCGGTTGCGTGGGAGCCCGAGAGCGCCCGGATCATGGTCGAGGCGCAGCCACTGAGCGACGACGGTGAGTACGCCGTCGTCGGTGACGACGCCGAAGACGGGCCGGACCTCGTGCGTGTGCGAGTCGCTCCGGAACGGGCGCGCGCGTTCATCCATGGCGCCAGTACGCTCATCGCCTCGGGGCGCCCCGCGTGCCCCTTCTGCGGCCAGCCGCTCGAGCCGCAGGGCCACTTCTGCAGCCGGATGAACGGCCATCTCAACTGAGCCGCAGGGGGACGAGCGGCTCGATCCAACCCTGCGCATCGACTGGCTGCCGACTGACGATCTCGGCGAGCCGCCATCCGGCCGGCTGGGCATGACGTTCCTGCCCGGAAAGCACGGCCCATCGGTGAGGTACCCGGGGCTCGTCTACCGCCGCGATCTGCGGGCCGACCTGGCATCGCTGATCGGCGAAGGCGTGCACCGCCTGGTCCTGCTGGTCGAGGACGCGGAGCTGGCGCGGTGGGGCGACCCTGCCACCGTGCGCACGGCGGATGCGCTCGGTCTGGAGGTGGTCCGCCGACCGATGCCCGACGGCGCTCCGCCGCGGAGCGTGGAGGAGATGGACGAGATCGTCGAGCTGATCCGACAGGGGCGATCAACCGGTGACGTGGCGGTCGCCTGCATGGGCGGCGTCGGACGGACCGGCACGGTGTGCGCCGGAGCCCTGATCGCTGCGGGCCTGTCCGCCGATGGGGCGGTGGCGGCGGTGCGCCGGGCGCGCCACCCCGAGGCCGTCGAGACGGCGGCCCAGCGTGCCTTCCTGGACGACTACGCCATCCATCGCCTGCACGTGCGCGCCGCAGCCTCAGCGGCCAGGGAGCGGTAGCTCCGCGAGCGGAACGTCCCAGCGCGCGTCGAGCATCGACGCGCGCCGTTTTTCCTCGGCGTGGAAGCGTGCCTGGTCGGCCCTTTCATTCAGATTCGTCGGGCGCGAGTCGGGGCCCGCCGGTGGCTTCCAGCATCGCGGCGATCTCGCGTGCGTTCGTGGTCCCGTAATTCGCGTAGCAGTTGTTCAGCAGCACGTGCACGTCCGCAGCCCGCGTGGCGGCCTCGCGAATCCGGGGGACCCACTCGCCGAGCTCGTCGCGAGAGTAGAGATACCGGAAGCGCTCGACGACCGCGATCCCCTTGGCCTCCCACGTCTCGGTGCGTCGCCCGTGGAACCGCACCACGGCCAGCTGCGGCGAGGTGACCGCCACCGTCGGCGGGAGTGACGACTTCATTCCCTGCGGTGCGTCGACCATCACAAAGGGAATCTGGTGCGACTCCAGGAAGCGCAGGGTACGTTCGGCATTGCGCTCGTTGAGCCAGCTGGCGTTCCGAAACTCGACCGCCATCGGGATGTCGGTTCCAATCCGCTCGCGCGCCTCGCGGATCGCATCCCTGGCCTCGCTCGAGGGAAATACCCAGCGCGGATATTGGAACAGGACCGCGCCCAGCTTCCCGGCGGAGTGGAGCGGCAGGAGCGCGTCGCGGAACCATTCCCAGACCGCGTCGTAGATCTGGGGCGGCAGATCCTTCCCGTAGATCCGTCGCTTGTCGACCAGCTCGCTCGGAAGCTCGTCGCGCAGCTCCCTGGGCAACCGCTTGGTCTCCGATGGCTGCCCGGTCATCAACGCATGGGCTTTGACGTCGAACGTGAAATCGGGAGGCGTCCGTTCCAGCCACGCTTCGCCCATCCGGCGGGAAGGGAGGGCGTAATACGTGGCATCGACCTCGACAAGCGGGAAGCGCGAGGCGTAGTAGCGGAGCCGATCCTCCGCGTTCGTTGCCCCGGCCGGGTAGAACACCCCGGGCGCGGTCATCGTCGGGTCTGTCCAGGACGCCGTCCCCACCCGAACCGCGGCTGCCTCGATGCGCAGCGGCTGGCCCGCCGCATCCGCGATGTCCGCCACGCGTTGCGCGGCGGCCTCCGGGCCGGGATCGTGCAGGCTCTCGGGCACGCGGCGAGTTTAGGCCGCGCGCTCAGCGCATGTCGCGTGCGCGCAGGTGCTTGCCGGGGGAGGATGGATGGATCGCGTCACCAGGCTGCCGCCGAAGCGCGCGCACGACGACTTTGCCGATGTCGAGGTCCTGGCTTGGCTCCTCGACAATGCGATCCGGGTGCCCGGCACCGACCGACGCATTGGTCTCGACGGTCTGCTCGGCCTGATCCCTGGACTCGGCGACCTGATCGGTGCCGCGCTTTCGTTGCTGGTCATCCTGCGCGCGCGCCAGCGTCAACTGCCGCGGATCGTCGTGGCGCGGATGGTGATGAACGTGGCGCTGGACTTGGTCATCGGCTCGGTGCCGATCTTCGGCGACGCCTTCGACTTCGGCTGGAAGGCGAACACCAAGAACCTTGGGCTGCTGCGAACGTACGCCGCCGATCCCCATGCCCCGACCCGCGAGCACGTGCTGTTCGTGGCGGGCGCCCTGGCAGTCGTCGTCGCCGGGATTGCGCTCCTGGTATGGGGACTGGCGCTGCTGCTCGCCGCTATCGGTTTCCGGGCCTGAGCAACCGCGCCCGGCAGCGCCCTTCAGTCCAGCTCCGGCCTCGGGGGGCTGCCTTCCTCCGCGTCGGCGCCGATATGTTCGCGCGCGGTCTTCGGCTCATCGGGGAGATGGTGAGCGGCGTCGTCCACGACGGCGGAGGGGGCCACGCCCTCGCCTGCCGCGCCGATCGCGCCGCTACCGTAGTCGGTGCCGCCCACGCCGGTCCCGGAGTCTCCGGTGGCCACGTAGTCATCGGTTCGTGTGCCGGAGCTGTCGGTGGTGGAGCTCGGCTCCTGCTCCTCACGCTTCCCGATGCCGAGCGCATCCTTCACTCGCTGGAGAAAGCCGCCGTCCTCACGCTCGGCCATGTCGAAACGCCTCCTTCATCCGGGGGAAACAGCCCACGCCACGCCTCCGTGCAGGATTGGGGCCGCCAAGTGGGCCATGGTCTTGGGCTCAGCGCTGGGCGCGCCCGAGGTCAGGGACCGCGTGCCGCGCCGAGCGGTCCCCGATCCACATCGCCGGCGGAGTTACCCAGAAGCTGGCCATGGCATTCAGGCGCGCCGCGTAGGCCGAGCGCAGGGTCTGGAACTGCAACCACGCCTCGTCGGCGTCTCGGCAGCGGTAGCCCGCCGCGAGCAGCCGCTGCCGTGCGGCGTCGAACTCATGGCGCTCGACCGCTGGTGACCGATCGGCTGGCCACCCGAAGAAGTTGGCGAGATCCTCCACGAAGTGCTGGCCGAGCCGTTGAACCATCTGCGCCTCCCCGCTCGGCCCGTCGCTGACCGTGGTCAGGACCAGCGCGCTCGCGTCGAGCACGGCGCCCACCGAGCTCACCCACGACACGTTGTCATGGCTCGATCGAAAGTAGGCCAGGATCGGGTAGGCGACGTGCGTGTCGAGGACCTCCGCGGCCCATGCCTCCCATGCGAGGAAGAAGTCGCCGAGCGCGTCCCGCCGACCGGGCGATCCGTAGGTCTCGAGCAGCGCCACTCCGGAGGGCGGCGCGCCGGCGCGAGCCTCCAGGCGCACGACCAGCACCTCGCGCTTCTGGAACGAGTCGTAGAGTGAGAAGAGATAGGTGATCCCCAGCGCAAGGACGCCCAGGCCGAGTGCCGCCGCCAGGAGGGATGCGACTCGCGCCGCTGAGTCCACGGCGACGATATCGCCGTACCCCAGGGTCAGCACCGACTCGCCCGCGAAATAGATCGCCGTCGCGAGATCAGGGACGGGGCGAATCCCGGCGCGCAGCGCGTACAAGATGCCTCCGAATCCGAGCGCGAGCAGGGTGATCCAAGTCGCGAGCAGCATCAGCACCAAGATCGGGGCGTAGGTGCCCAGCACCCGTTCCCGCTTGAGCGACGTGTCCCGCCCCAGGGCACGCGAACGCCAGATCGGCCAGGTCAGCCTGACCAGGTTGCGCGCCGGACGGACGCGCGTCGGGGATGGGCGAGGGAGCACCACGGTCTCGAACACGTCCCACAGCACCGTTGCCACCACCAGGACGCCGATCAGGCCGCAGAGCACCTCGATCATGCACGCAGTATCGGCATCGTGGACCCGCCGCGTCGCTCGGTGGAGACGATCTCAGGGCAGCGCGGTGTCTAGTCTCGGCGCGCGCCGCCTGGGGCTGGCGCTCTCGCCATGAGTCGGGGGCTACATCAGCGGCATTCGACCGGGAGCCCGGCGGCCCCGAGTGCCCCGGAACCGGCGCGCTGAACGCCGGGTCCGGTGGTTGTCTCGGCCTCAGTCGCCGCGACTGCTCTCGTCCGTCGAGCCCGACGCACCCTGCTCGCCCGACGAGCGCGTGGCAGCGTCACGCTTCTCGGCGTCGGAGCCGTGCTCTGCGGACTCAACGCTCTCCCCATCGCTGGGTGGCGCGATCATCGGCGCGGCTTTCGGCGCTTCGGTCGACTCCGGCGAATGGCTCGGCTCGGGCGTTTCGGTCGGCTCCGGCGAGTGGCTCGGCTCCGGTGTCTCGCTGGGCTCCGGCGAGTGGCTCGGCTCCGG
>QHBO01000016.1 GCA_003243965.1 Chloroflexota bacterium | reverse complement strand
TCTCCCGCAGCGCCGCGTCCTGCGGGTCCGCCTCGAGGTCGAAGACGCTGGCCAGCATGCTCTCCATCTGGAGGGTGGTGTTCGTCTTCAGGACGAAGATCGGGATGCCGTTCGATTCTGCCTCTCGCAGGGCGGACGGCTTGCGGCGGTAGTAATTCCGCAGGGTGACCACCGCGTCGGCGTCATCGAGCTCCCGGGCGACCGTCACCGGCACACCGAGCTCGTGAACGGCCTGCTCGAGGCGCTTTCGGCTGACGCCGAAGCCGAAGATGGTCATTGGCCTGCGCGACCCGGTCGCGGACCGCGAGTGGCTGGCACCGGGCGGGGGCTCGAGCCGCTCTTCGGGTTCGGGGAGGGAGCCGGGCGCTCCACGCTCGCCCCCGATCTGCTCGCCGGGGAGCGGCCTCAGCCCGCGCCCGTTCCCGCGCCCCGGCCCGGTCCGGGTCGGAAGCGCGCGCAGGCCGCCGCCCGCCCCGCTCGCGCTGCTGGCCGGTCGCGGGCGGGAATACGCCCCGTAGCCGCCCATCGGCTCCAGGGGCGCGAAGACCGGGCTGCCGGAGCTCGTCTCACTGATCCGATAGTCGTACTTGGTGGCGGCATGCACCTCGCCACGCTCGTCGCGCCAGCGGGACTCGGGCGGGATCATGTGGCCGCGCAGGATGGCGTCGACCGTCTCGGCAACGTTGCGGTGGACGATGAAGCGGTCCCGCTCGACGATCTCGACCAGCACGTCGAAGGTCGGCGGCGCCTTCCGCTCCAGCACGCTCTTCTGGGTCCCGCGTCGGCGCGCCTCCTCATCCCCGAGGGTCACGGTCTGGATGCCGCCGACAAGGTCGGAGAGCGTCGGGTTCAGCATCAGGTTGTCGAGCGTGTTGCCGTGCGCGGTGCCGACCAGCTGGACGCCTCGCTCGGCGATGGTGCGCGCCGCGGCGGCCTCGAGCTCGGTCCCGATCTCATCGATGACGATCACCTCGGGCATGTGGTTCTCGACCGCCTCGATCATCACCGCGTGCTGCTCGTTGGGGGTGCGAACCTGCATCCGCCGCGCGTCGCCGATACCGGGGTGCGGGATGTCGCCGTCGCCGGCGATCTCGTTGCTGGTATCGACCACGATCACCCGCTTGCCGAGGTCCGCGGCGAGCACTCGCGCCACCTCGCGCAGCATCGTCGTCTTACCCACGCCGGGGCGACCAAGGATCAGGATGCTCTGTCCGCTCTCGACGATGTCGCGGACGATGTCGATCGTGCCGAAGACCGCCCGGCCGATGCGGCAGGTCAGCCCCACCACCTTCCCCGCACGGTTGCGGATTGCGCTGATCCGATGCAGGGTCCGCTCGATTCCCGCGCGGTTATCGTCCCCGAAGGCGCCGATGTGGTCCACCACGTGCGCGATGTCGGCATCGGTGATCTCCCGGTCGAGCAGCTCCTTCTCGTCCATGGTGAAGCGCGCCTGCGGTCGCCGCCCGAGGTCCATCACCACCTCGAGCAGGTCGTTGCGCGTGGAGAGCGGACGCAGCGGCTCGACGATCTCATCGGGCAGGGCCTGCATCAGCGCGTCGAGGTCGTCGGTCGTTTCGCGATGGGCCACGTCAGCGGCGATGCCTCCTGTCGAGTTGCCGGCTCGGCGGCGGGCCTTGGGTTGCGTGCTCGTGGCGCGTTCCTCGCAGCTAATGGACGGCCGGCACCATCGCCGGCTGGCGGATCTGGGCGCGCACCTCGCGCACCAGGAGCGTGACCCGACCGATCGGCTCGAACCCCGTGGCAAGCGCACCCCGCATCCCGGTCACCTCGTATGTTCGCACCGGGCTCAGGATTCCGGCGGCGATTGCCTCGGGAGCGAGCCCGGCGAGCGCGACGCGCAGCAGGTCCGCGCCATCGATCCCGTCCCGCACCAGAAAGCGCAGGTAGTGTGGCCCCTCTTTGCACGAACCGTGCTGGACGAAGGCACCGGCGCGCTGGTCATGGGGCACGTACCAGGCCGCCACGCCGGAGAAGTGGAGCAGCGGATTGAGGCTGCTGCGCGGAACGATCGCCTCGTGCGCGACCGCTTCCCAGTCTGCCGCCGAGTAGCCCTCGACCCGAGCAATCGCCGGCGGCGTGGCGTGTGACCAGAGGTCGAACAGATGCCAGGCGTCGGGAGCGCCCGCCGCCAGGAGCGCACTGCCCGCCTCGCGTCGCGCCGCACCGTCGACTCGGCGCATGCTGTTTCCGTCGCCGGTCACCAGGCGTCGCATCCACGAGCGCGGCCCGTGCATCGGCTCGGGCGGCCGATACATGATCTCCTCCTGTGCGTAGGCCATGAAGCCAGCCTGACCGAACAGCTCCAGGTTCTCCCGCACGTCGGCGCAGGCCGCATGGTAGCGGGACACGTTGCGACGGCCGCCCTCCTCGACCAGGGCGCGCAGCAGCTCGTAGCGAATCTCCATCGCCAGTGGTCCATCGGCCGCGTCGAGCTCGATGATCACCCAGTCGTCGCGGTGCGGCTCCTCGATCGCGCGGCAGCTGCCGACCAGTTGGCCGTCGGCCTCGGCCACCAGGTGGACCGATGGAGCCCGCAGCGGGAGCCACGACGGGATCAGCGTCGAGAGCATCAGTCGCGAGCGCGTCGCCGATGGAGCGGGCACTCCCAGGCTGCGCCGATGCGCGTCGGGGGACTGGTGGACGCGGCGCGAGAGGTCCGCCAGCGCGGGCCGATCCGTGAGGCGTGCCGGCCGGATGGTGCCGGCTTCGACCGTCATCGCCGCGCCTCCGCACGGTCCGCGATCAGCTGACGAAGAAGGCGATGCAGGCGCCGGTCGGAGGTCAGCTCCGGATGGAAGGCCGTGGCGAGCACCTGGCCCTGTCGGACAGCAACCGGGCGCCCGTCTGCGTCGCGCGCCAGGATCTCCACGGCACGCCCGACATCCTCCACGATCGGTGCCCGGATGAAGACGCCATGCAGCGGCCCGCCAGGCAGCCCGGGCGTCTCCAGGTCCGCCTCGAAGGAGTCCAGCTGCCGTCCGTAGCCGTTCCGCCGCACCGCCAGGTCGAGCAGCCGGAAGACCGGCTCGTCGCCGTCGATGATCCGGTCGGCCAGCAGGATCATGCCGGCACAGGTGCCGAGCATCGGCGCCCCCGCGTGGGCCAGCGCCAGGATCGGCTCGCGGAGCCCGTAGGCATCGATCAGCTTCCGCATCGTCGTGCTCTCGCCGCCGGGCAGGACCAGCGCATCGAGCCCGGCGAGGTCGCGTGGCAGTCGCACGCGCACCGCCTCGGCGCCGATCTCGGTGATCGCCCGTTCATGCTCGCGAACCGCGCCCTGCAGCGCCAGCACTCCGATCCGCGAGATCGGGCCGCGCAGGTCGCCGCCGTCGGGCGAGCGAGGTGCCATGGACGCGCCTACCAGCCGCGAACGGCCAGGCGTTCCTCGACCGGAATCTCGGAGAGCTCCAGTCCGCGCATCGGCTCGCCGAGGCCCGCGCTGACCTCCACCAGGACCTCCGGATTGTCGAACTGCGTGGTGGCCTTGACGATCGCCCGAGCGTAACGCTCCGGGTTCTCGCTCTTGAAGATGCCGCTTCCGACGAACACCGCCTGGGCCCCCAGCTGGCGCATCAGGCTCGCGTCGGCAGGGGTTGCCACGCCGCCCGCCGAGAAGTTGGGCACCGGCAGCTCCCCCAGCTCGGCGGTCTGGCGCACCAGCTCGTAGGGGGCGCGCAGCTCCTTGGCCGCGGCGAACAGCTCGTCGGGGCGCATCGACTGCAGCTGCCGAATCCCCTTCTGCACCGCCCGCATGTGGCGCACCGCCTCGACGATGTTCCCGGTACCGGCCTCTCCCTTGGTGCGAATCAGGGCCGCCCCTTCTCCGATGCGGCGGAGCGCCTCTCCGAGATCCCGGCAGCCGCACACGAACGGCACGCGGAACCCGTGCTTGTCGATGTGGTGCTCCTCATCGGCAGGTGTCAGCACCTCGGACTCGTCGATGTAATCCACCTCGAGCGCCTCGAGCACCTGCGCCTCGGCGAAGTGCCCGATCCGGCACTTGGCCATCACCGGGATCGACACCGCCGCCTTGATCTCCTGGATCAGCCGCGGGTCGCTCATGCGCGCCACCCCGCCGAACTTGCGGATATCCGACGGGACCCGCTCGAGGGCCATAACGGCCACCGCCCCCGCCTCCTCGGCGATCCTCGCCTGTTCGGCGGTGACGACGTCCATGATCACGCCGCCGGAGAGCATGCGCGCCAGTCCGACCTTGGTCGCAAAGGTGCTGGATTGGATGGTTGTCATCAGCCGTTCATCTCACCGATGGTGAATGTTCGCGGCCCGGCGCCACGCGCTCGACCGCTCTGGGGCGAATTGTACTCGTGCATCCTGCGTGACTCCACGGGAGTGACCGGTTGACGCCCGGTTGGCAAGCGGGCGCTCCAGAGAGCCTTTCCGGCCGGCTCACGCATCGGTCTGCGCAGTCCACGGGAATCCGACGCCGGAGCGCCCGGACGGGTCCATCTCCGGCGCCGATTGCCCGCTCGGCGGGACGCCGAGGGCGCGCCATCGAGGTACAGCCCGGAGAGCCCCTCCGCGTGCGGAACAGAGGGGGATTGGTTGCTATGATCGCCACGCTGGAGGCATGGCGTGTTCAACGCACCGGTGCTCGTCCTCAACCAGAATTACGAACCGCTCAACGTCTGTGATATCAGGCGTGCCTTCAACCTGCTCGGAGCCGAGAAGGCAGAACTGCTGGAGCGCAACCACCAGGTGATCCATACGCCCACGACCGCCATTGCCGCGCCATCGGTGATCCGGCTCGTGTACCTCGTCAGACGGCCGCGGCCACGGGTCAAGCTGTCGCGTCGCGAGGTCCTCGCGCGCGACCGACACGTCTGCCAGTACTGCGGCGCCCCGGGACGCGACCTGACCATCGATCATGTCGTTCCCAAACACCGCGGCGGCAGGCACGAATGGGACAACCTGGTGGCCGCATGTCGCAGCTGCAACCACCGCAAGGGGGCCAAGACGCTCGCCGAGGCGCGCATGAGCCTGCTGCGCGAGCCCCGTGCCCCTCGCGCCGACGTGCGCTACCTGTTCGGGACGTACCTTTCCGACGAGCGCAACGGCGCCTGGCGTACCTACCTGTTTCTGGACAGCCGGGTCCGCCTGAGCTGAACGTGCCGTGCGGCCGTGGCCGGCCCGGAGCGACTCCCGAGTCGGGCGCGGCGACCTGACTCGGAGCGCCCGGTTGCGCGGCGCCCGGCGGGGGTCCGACGATACGCCGGTGGAGACCGATGCCGCCGAGCCCCTGAAGCTGGACCTGCCGCAGTTCGTCGCCGGCACGCTGCGCCGTCTGACGGAGGCAGGCCACGACGCGGCGGTGGTCGGCGGCTCGCTCCGGGACATCCTGCATGGTGAAGTGGCCGCCGATTGGGACCTGGCGACCGCCGCCACCCCGGAGGAGGTCACTCGTCTCTTCCCGGATGCGCGCTGGGAGAACCCGTTTGGGACGGTGACGCTCGCCGGGCCGCCGCGCGTGGAGATCACGACCTACCGCAGCGAGGGAAGCTACCGGGACCGTCGACGCCCGGACGTGGTCCACTGGGGAAGCTCCCTGACGGAGGACCTGTCGCGGCGCGACTTCACGATCAACGCCGTGGCGTGGCGGCCACGGGACGTCGAGGCCGGCATCGGCGACCTGGTGGATCCGTACGGCGGCCGCGCCGACCTGCGGCGCCGGGTGCTGCGTACGGTGGGGGACCCGGAACTCCGGCTCCTGGAGGACGCGCTCCGACTGCTGCGCGCCGTCCGCTTTGCTGCGCGATTCGAGCTGCGCATCGAGGCGGCCACCGAGGCCGCGCTGCGGCGCCACGCGCCGGCCGCCGCCGAGCTGTCCGGCGAGCGGGTTCGCGACGAGCTGCTGCGCATCATCGCCCACGATCCGCCGTCTGATGCGCTGCGGCGGATGGAGCGGCTGGGCATGCTCACCGCTCTCCTGCCGGAGCTCGCCGCGCTCCGCGGTGTGGAGCAGCGGAAGTCGCTCCCGGGCGACGCGCTGGAGCACTCGCTGCGGACCGTCGATGCGCTTCCGGGCCACGACCCGATCCTGCGTCTCACCGGGCTGCTGCATGACGTCGGCAAGGCGAGCACCGGCGGCGACGGTCACTTCCTGGGCCACGAGACGGTGGGAGCAGAGCTGGCCGGCGGGATCGCCGACCGGCTGCGCCTTTCGCGCGCCGATGCCGCCCGCGTCTCGGAGCTGGTGCGGCACCACATGTTCGCCTATCGCCGGGACTGGACCGATGCCGCCGTGCGGCGTTTCATCCGCCGCGTCGGGAGACAACGGCTCCCCGATCTGTTCGCCCTGCGGCGTGCCGACAACGCCGCCTCGGGAACGCGCGAGCCGCTTCGCGGCGGCATCGCAGAGCTCGAGCAGCGCGTCGCCGCGGAGATTGCCAGCTCTCCGCTGCGGATGAGCGACCTGGCGGTGAACGGCACCGACATCGCACGCACCCTGGAAATCGGTCCGGGGCCAGAGGTCGGCCGGGTCCTGCGCGCGCTCACCGAGGCGGTGCTGGACGATCCCGCGCTGAACACCGAGGAGCGGTTGACGGCGCTTGCGCGGAAGCTGCATCGCGGTGGTGACAGCACGCACCGCACCGGCGGTGGAGGTCGGGGGGCATCGGCCTAGCTCGCTGGTACAATCGGCGATCCGGACCGATCCAGGAGACCCACTCGCGCGATGACCGCCTCGCCCCGCCGAGCCGGACGGCTCGAGCATCGGTTGACCACGCCGAACGCATCGCTCGCCGATCTGGACGGGGCGATCGCGCTGGCCATCGAGCACGAGCTCGCCGCGCTGACGGTCAACCCGTGGCTGGTCAAAGCGGCCAAGCGACAGCTCGGCCGCTCGCGGGTGCGACTCGGCACCGTGGTCGGCTATCCGAGCGGGGCCCACGTCCTGGCAGTCAAGGCGTTCGAGGCGAGCAAGGCGCTCGAGCAGGGCGCCACGCAGATAGATTTCGTGCTCAACGTGGGAGCGCTCGTCTCCCGCGACGAGGACGCGGTCTACAACGACATGCTGGCCGTGATTGACATGGCGCACTCGGCGCTGGCGGAGGTGGGCGTGATTCTCGGCCCGGACCCGATCGCCGAGCCGCACCTCCGTCGTGCTTGCCTGCTCGCCGAGCGCGCGGGCGCCGACCTGGTGGTGACCGGGACCGGCGATGCAACCGCCGCGCGCTCGATCGGCCGCAGCAGAATCGCTCGCGACAGCCTCGGGATCCGGGTCGACGTCAAGGCCTGCGGACGCTTTCGCTCCGCCGAGGAGATCGCGGCCGCATTCGAGGCGGGTGCCGCCCGGGTGTCGACGCAGCTGAGCCCGGAGCTGTTGAGCGTGGCCTCCGACGCGCCGCAGCTCGCGGCCGCTGCGGTTCGATGAGTCGCGAGCGGGCGGGAAGGCCCGCAGGAGCCTTGGATTGAGGATCCTCGTCGTCGGCGGTGCGGGATACGTCGGATCGACCAGCGTCGAGGCCTTCGTCGAGGATGGCCACCACGTGGTGGTCTACGACAACCTGACGAGCGGCCACGCCGCCGCCGTGGTCGACGGCGCCAAGCTCGTGGTCGGCGACATCTCGGACGGCGCGCTGTTGGACCTGGTGCTCCGCGAGCAGCGCATCGACGCGGTCCTCCATTGCGCGGCCCGATCCCTGGTCGGCGAGTCGATGGCCGACCCCGGGCTCTACTACCGGACCAACGTCTCGGGCGGCGTGGCCCTGCTGGAGGCGATGCGCAGCGCCGGCACCAGCCGGCTCGTCTACTCCTCGACCGCGGCCGTGTACGGCGAACCGCGCCGCGTCCCGATCGCCGAGGGAGACCGAACCGAGCCGATCAGTCCCTACGGCGCGACCAAGCTGGCGTTCGAAGGGGCGATGCGCTGGTTCGCCGCCGCGCATGGGTTCCGTGCCATCTCGCTGCGCTACTTCAACGTGGCGGGGGCCACCGAGCGCAATGGCGAGGACCACCGGCCGGAGACCCACCTCGCGCCGCTGGTGCTGCGCGTCGCGGCCGGCGAGGCGAATCACGTGCAGATCTTCGGGCAGGACTATCCGACTCCGGACGGCACGTGCATTCGTGACTTCCTGCATGTGCGCGACCTCGCCTCGGCGCACATGCTGGCCCTCGAGGCGACCGATGACGCCGAGCCATCCCTCGAGGTGTACAACCTCGGCTCGGCGGCCGGCTTCAGTGTGCGCGAGGTGGTCGAGGCCGCGCGGCGCGTGACGGGGCGCGCCATTCCGGCGCGGGTGGTGAAGCGTCGGCTGGGTGACCCACCGGTCCTCGTCGCCTCGTCCCGCCGGGCGCGCCGCGAACTCGGGTGGCAGCCGAAGCACTCGACCCTGGACGAGATGCTCTCCGACGCGTGGAACTGGCGCGCCAGCCACCCGGGCGGCTACCGGGATCGGGAGGCGGCAGCGATCGAAGTCGACGGGCAGGCGGGTGGCGAGGCCGGCGGACCCGAATCCAGCGACCCAGGTCAGCGGCCGCGCCCGTCCGCCACGGTCGTGGCCTAGGCTCCGTTCGGATCGCCTTCGGCGGCGTGGTACGATCCCCCGGATCGCGCCCCCGGGTCACCGAGCTGCACGCGCCGCGCATCGCGCGAACGTGCGCCGACCCGGCCGGAGGACGCGCGATCACCAACAACATCGCATCCGGAGCACTCTTGCCAGAAACCGAATCAATCCCGGCCCGCCGCGCAGCTCGCGGCCGCCGGCGCAACCCCAGCAGCAACGGATCGAGCGCACGCTCGGCCGCTGACGGCGCGGCATCGGCGACGCACACCGTCGAACCCGCTCACGGTCCCGGTCAGCCTTCCAGCGGAGCTCCGGAGGACGCGCAGCTGTTGCAGGCTGTCCTGGCCGCCTCACGCGCGCATCGCTTCGGCGAGATCGAGGTGCCGGTGACCATCGCTCGTGCCCTGGAGCGGATGGGCTACGTCCAGCCGACCGAGGTCCAGTCGCGGGCCATTCCGCCCCTGCGGAGTGGTCGCGACCTGATCGGACAGGCGCAGACCGGCACCGGCAAGACGGCTGCCTTCGGGATACCGATGGTCGAGAAGATCGACCCGGCCCAGCATCACGTCCAGGCTCTGGTCCTGACTCCCACCCGCGAGCTGTGCGTCCAGGTCACCGATGAGATCGCCAGGCTCGGCGCGTTCCGCAACGTGGTTCCGGTGGCGATCTATGGCGGATCGAGCATGGAGAAGCAGATCGCCGGGCTGCGGCGCGGCGCGCATCTCGTGGTCGGCACTCCCGGGCGAGTCCTTGACCTCGTGCGCCGCGGCGAGCTCCGCCTCGATCGGGTGCACACGGTCATCCTGGACGAGGCGGACCGGATGCTCGACATGGGCTTCATCGTCGATGTCGAGACGATCCTGGCGCGCTGCCCGCGCCAGCGGCAGACCGCTCTCTTCTCGGCCACGATGCCGTACGCCATCCTGCGCATCTGCGATCGGTTCATGGACCGTGACGCCGAGCAGGTGAGCGTTCGCCCCGAGGTCCGGACGGTGGATACCCTGCGCCAGCTCGTCTATTACGTCGCCGAGCAGGACAAGGTGCGGGCGCTGATCGAGCTGACGGAGGAGTTCGGGTTCGATCGGCTCCTGGTCTTCCGCCACACGCAGATCGGCGTTGACCGCCTGGCCGCCACCCTGAAGCGGCGCGGAAAGAACGTCGCCGCCCTTCACGGCGGCCTCTCGCAGCGAGAGCGCGCGGGGACGCTCGCCAGCTTCAAGGCTGGCAAGATCCAGTTCCTGGTGGCCACCAACGTCGCCTCGCGCGGCCTGGACATCACCGACCTGCCGTACGTCGTCAACTACGACCTGCCCGAGGACGCGGACACGTACGTGCACCGCGTCGGCCGCACCGGTCGCGCCGGCAAGGAGGGAACCGCCATCACCTTCGTCGGCGAGTGGGACCTGGACGCCTGGGACGCGATCAAGGCCCTGGTCGGCGGCGAGATCGAGGAGGGCGAACTCCGGCTTTACGGCCCGGTCTGACGCGCGATGCCCAGATGGTGAACCACCCGGCGCAGCCGGCCGTAGTTCTGGCAGACCGATGACCGATCAGCTGCTCGACACCTCGCGCCTGCCCCAGCTTGCGACCCGCAGCGACACGATCGTGGCCAGCGTCGAATGGCTCTTCGAGCCCGCCTGGCGCGGCGACCGTCTGCTGGCGCGCGTGACCGATGGCGCTGCCCGGCTCACCGACCGGCTGGGCGCGCCCGTCGACGATGAGTATCGTGAGGCGGGCGAGGTGATCGGCCCATCGGTGGCTGCCCAGCAGGCCGTCCTCGACGGAGTGTGGACCGCGCAGCCCTTCGTGGGAGATGGAAGCGCGGCGCGCCACTGGGCCTCGACGCTCGCCGAAGAGGGGCTCGCCGGCGAGGTTCCCGACCCCGTCGCCAACGAGACGCGGCGGGCGTTCGTGGTCTTCGACCTGGTCGAGCTCGACGGTGAGCTGCTCCACGAGGTGCCCTACCAGGAGCGCCGGCGGCTGCTCAGCTCGGTGGTGGAGGAGAACGTGCGAGTGCGGATCAGCCCCGCGGTGCGGCTCCCCATCGACTCGTGGCTGCTCGCCTGGCGGGCGAACGGGTTTACGCACTACGTGGCCAAGCACATGAACTCGCGCTACCACCCCGGCGAGGTGAGCGAGGACTGGATCGAGATCTCGGCCGCCCACGAGCACGGCCCGAGCATCTTCGGCCGCATGTTCGGCCAGCGCCCGAAGCGGAGGCGCTTCATCGGCGACCGCTGACCGGCGGCGCGGTCCCAGCGCAGCGGCCCGGTCGCCGCCGAGCGCGCTCGCGCCCCAAGACGCGCGCCGTGGCCGGGAACCGGGGGCGGTGCTAGGCTAGGCGGCCCGAGCACGCCACGCAGCGACGACCACAGGAGGATGCCCTGACGTCGAACCAGCCCGGCGCGGCGGGCAGCGGCGTCGGCGCTCCCCCAACGGACGCACGAGGCGCCGGACCCGCATCCGCACTGGACGCCGAGGGCCTCGCCGAGGTGCGGCGCATCGGCAGCGCAGACCTGATGGTCGGCATTCCCAGCTTCGGCAATGCCGAGACGATCGGCTATGTCGTGCGCGCCGCGACGGCCGGCATGGTGCAGTACTTCCCCGACCTCAAGCCGGTGCTCGTCAACTCGGATGGCGGCTCGCCGGACGACACGCCGCGCGTGGCGGTCAGCACCGAGAGCCCCGACTACATCGAGAAGATCATCCTCGTCTCGCCGCGCCATCGGTTGCGGAGGGTGAGCGTCACCTACCAGGGCACCAGCGGGAAGGGCACCGCCGTGCGGGCGCTGCTGGAGATCGCGCGCGAGCTGAACGTCAAGGCCATGGTGATGGTCGACTCCGACCTGCGCAGCATCGTCCCGGAGTGGGTGGAGCTGCTGGTCGGACCGATCCTCAAGGGCGGCTACGACTTCGTCACCCCGCTCTACGCGCGCTACAAGTGGGACGGCACGATCACCAACCAGATCGCCTACCCGCTGACCCGGGCGCTCTACGGGCGACGAATCCGGCAGCCGATCGGTGGCGACTTTGGGGTCAGCGGCGATCTCGTCCAGCGCTACCTGGAGCTCTCGAGCTTCGACGAGCTGACCGCGCGGTTCGGGATCGACATCTGGATGACCCACTCAGCGATCAACGAGGGGTTCGCGGTCTGCCAGACGCGCCTGGGCGCAAAGATCCACGACGCCAAGGATCCCGCGTCCGACCTGGGGCCCATGTTCCGCCAGGTGGTCGGCACCCTCTTCCGGCTGGCCGGCCTGTACGAGGACCGATGGCTCCGGGTCCGCGGCTCGCACCCGATCCCCGAGTACGGCTTCGAGCGGGTCGTGTCCCCTGAGCCGATCGACGTCAGCCACGTCAAGCTGCTCGACAGCTTCGAGACCGCGCGGGTCGCGATGCGCGAGGCGTGGGCGGAGATGCTCGCCCCCGAGCAGCTGGAGCGCCTCGATGCGCTGGAGATCAGCGGAGAGCCGGCTGACTTCCTGTTCCCCGCCGAGCTGTGGGTCCGCTGCCTGTACGACACCCTCGCGGCCTACCAGTCACCCGGCGCGGACCACGAGCGGATCCTCGCCGCGCTGACGCCCATCTACTTTGGGCGGACCGCCGGCTTCATCACCGAGACGCTGGAGATGAGCACCGAGCAGGCCGAGCGGGTGATCGACGGGCAGGCGCGGCAGTTCGAGGAGCTGAAGCCCTACCTCGTCGACCGATGGCGCGCGATGCGCGCCGCAGAGTCCTGATGTCGCCCCGTCGGCGACAGCCGTACCGGATCCTGCTGCCGCTCGCCAACCCGCGGACGGCGCGTGACCTGGTGCGGATCGGATCCGGGCTCAGCAACGGGCGCCCGACGGAGATCACGGCGCTCGGCATCGTCCAGGTGCCGGAAGGGATCTCGCTCTCCGAGGGAGCGACCAAGGCGCGCACCGCGCGTCGGCTGCTGCAGCGCGTGCTGGACTTCGGTGACGAGGAGGGAGTCCAGATCCGCAGCATGGTGCGCATCGGGCGGCGCGCCGCTGATGGAGTCATCGAGGCGGTGACCGAGGAGTCCGCCGATCTTGTGATCTTCGGCTGGGCGGGAACCAGCCCGGGCCCGACATCGGTCTTCTCGCCCACCATCGACGCGGTCGTGCGCGAGTCACCGTGTGACATCGCGGTCGTGAAGCAGCGCGGCCTGGAGCACGTCCGCTCGATCCTGGTTCCGGTGCGCGGCGGTCCGCACGCGGAGCTCGCGATGCGCCTGGCGCGGGATCTGGGCAAGCGCTTCGGAGCCCAGGTGGTGGTGCTGCACGTGGTGCCGCGCGGCATCGGGCCGCGCGCCGTGGAGCGCGAGCGAGAGGCGCTCGACCGTTTCATCGCCGATCACGGCGGCGGGCGACGGACGAGCGGCTCCATCGTGGAGGCCACCTCCGTCCGGGCGGCGATCGTCTCCGAGGCGGCGCGCCACGACCTGGTGATCATGGGCGCCGCGGCGCAGCCGGCCGAGAGCGGCGCCTCGGACGGTCGATACCTGTTCGGCGCCGTCCCCGAGGCGGTCGTGACCAGGGCCAAGCCGACCGTCATCGTGGTCAAGACCCGCCAGGCGCTGGGGGTCGCCACCTTCGACCAGCTGCGCGCCGCGGAGGGAACGCTGGCCGCCGCCGACGCGTACGTCGAGCGCAGCCGCTCGCTGCCGATGGTGGTCGACAAGTGGTTTGCCGAGAACACGTTCCACGCCGGCGAGTTCCGGGACATCGGCAAGCTGGTGGAGATGAAGGAGCGGCAGGGCCTGACGGTCAGCGTCGGCCTCCCAACCCTGAACGAGGAGAAGACGATCGGCCTGGTCATCAAGCGCGTCAAGGCGATGCTGATGGACCGCTACCCGCTCATCGACCAGATCCTGGTGGTCGACTCCGAGTCGGAGGACCGGACCGTAGCGATCGCCCGCGACCTGGGGGTCGAGGTCAAGCTGCACACCGAGATCCTGCCGGAGCTCGGCAGCCGGCGAGGCAAGGGTGAGGCGCTGTGGAAGAGCCTCTACGCGCTCGATGGCGACATCGTGGCCTGGATCGACACCGATATCCGCAACATTCAGCCCCGGTTCGTGCACGGGCTCCTGGGGCCGCTGCTCCGCGAGCCGCGGATCCAGTACGTCAAAGGCTTTTACCAGCGTCCGATCAGCCAGGGGTCCAAGCTCGTGGCGGAGGGCGGCGGGCGGGTCACCGAGCTGATGGCGCGGCCCCTCATCAATCTGTTCTTCCCCGAGCTGTCCGGACTGATCCAGCCCCTCTCCGGCGAGTACGCCGGCCGGCGCGCGCTGCTGGAGCGGCTGCCGTTCTTCACCGGCTACGCGGTCGAGATCGGGCTGCTGATCGACATCCTGGAGCAGGCCGGCCTGTCGGCCATCGGCCAGGTCGATCTCGAGCGGCGGATCCACCGCAACCAGCCGCTCGGCAACCTGTCGCAGATGAGCTTCGTGATCATGCAGGCGGCGATCCGCAAGCTCGAGGAGCGCAACCGCCTGGAGCTGCTGACCGAGATGGGGCGCAGCATGAAGCTCATCGAGGCGCGGCCGCGATCCGGATACGGCCTGGCGGTTCGCGAGATCGGCGACGAGATCCGGCCGCCGATGACCAGCATTGCGGCCTACCAGGAGAAGCGCCGCGCCCTCAGGGCGCGGTGAACGTCGGCTGACCGATGGGAAGGCCGCTGGTCGTGGTCGTCGCCCCGGACTCATTCGGCGGAGCGCTGAGCGCCGTGGCGGCCGCCGCTGCGATCTCTCGGGGCTGGACCTCTGCCCGCCCCGATGACGAGGTGGTCCGCAAGCCGATGGCCGATGGCGGGGAGGGAACCCTGATGGCCATCGAGGCGGCACTCCCCGAGGCGATCGAGCGGCGGGTGACTCGCGTCTCCGGGCCGCTCGGGGCCCCGATCCAGGCGCCGTGGCTGCTGCTCGACGGTGGCCGCACCGCGTTCCTGGAGATGGCCGCCGCTTCCGGGCTGTCGCTCATCCCGCCCGACGCGCGGTCCCCGCAGACCTGCCGCTCCGCCTCGACCCGCGGGACCGGAGGGTTGATCCGGGCCGCGCTCGAGGCGGGCGTGGAGCGGATCGTGGTCGGGCTCGGCGGATCGGCCGCCACCGACGGCGGTACGGGGATGCTCGCCGCGCTCGGCGTCCGCTTTCTCGATGCCGACGACACCGAGCTGGAGCCCGGAGGGCAGGCACTTGCTCGCCTGGAGCGGATCGATCCGGCGGGCCTCGATGCCCGCCTGGCCGGCATTGAGCTGGTCGTCGCCTCGGACGTCACCAATCCGCTCTGCGGCCCGCAGGGCGCCGCCGCCACCTACGGACCCCAGAAGGGAGCGGATCCCGCGACCGTGGCCGAGCTGGACGCCGCGCTGGCGCGCTATGGGCGGGCGATCGAGGCGGCCACCGGACGGCTGGTGGCCGATGTCCTCGGGGCTGGTGCCGCCGGGGGAACGACCGCCGCCCTGCTCGCCTTCACCTCCGCGCGCGTGCAGCCCGGGGCGGAGGTGGTCGCCGAGCTGACCGGGCTGGGCGCTGCGCTCGAGCGAGCGCAGTTGGTGATCACCGGCGAGGGGCGCGCCGACGAGCAGACACTGCATGGCAAGGCAACCATCCGGGTCGCGACCCTGGCTCGCGCACGGCGCACGCCGGTGGCGCTCCTGTGCGGCGCCCTTGGGCCGGGCGCGGGCGTGCTCGAGGCGAGCGGCGTCATCGACGTCGTGCAGCCGATCGCCGATCGTCCGATGGAGCTGGCGCAGGCGATGGCCGAGTCGGAGCGGCTCCTGGCCAATGCCGCCGCCCGGCTGGCACGCAGCGTGGGCATCGGCCTGGCGCTCAGCTCGGCCATCGGCTGAGCGGGCCTGTGGTGGCACGCTCGCGTCCCAGCCGGCAGCGCGTGGCCGCGGATCGGCGCCGCCGACGCCGTGTCATCGCGGCCGTGCTCGAGCGGCTCGGCGAGCAGTACGGTCATCCGCGCTGGGCGGGTCCGCGCCTCGACCCGGTCAGCGAGCTGGTGCTCACCATCCTGTCGCAGAACACCGCCGACGTGAACTCGGCGCGCGCCTTCGATGCGCTTCGTGCGCGCTACCCGTCGTGGGACCGGGTCCTGTCGGCGCCGACCGATGAGCTCACCCAAGTGATCCGGCCGGGTGGCCTGGCGCCCACCAAGGCACCGCGCATCCAGCGAGTCCTGGCCGAGATCCTCGATGCCCGCGCATCGCTCGACCTCGGCTTCCTGGCCGGGCTTGCGGTTTCGGAGGCCCGCGCCTGGCTGGCGGCGCTGCCCGGCATCGGCGCCAAGACCGCCTCGATCGTCCTGCTCTTCGGCTTCGGCAGACCGGCGCTGCCGGTCGACACGCACGTGTACCGCGTCGCTTCGCGCCTGGGCCTCCTGCCTCCGCGGACGCCCATCGGTCGTGCGCACGAGCTCCTGGAGGAGAGCCTGGAGCCGTCGGAGATGTATCCCTTCCACGTCGAGCTGATCCGCCACGGCCGGGACACATGCCGGGCGCCTCGGCCGATCTGCGGCCTCTGCCCGTTGACCGATGTCTGCGCCCACTACGTCCTGGTTCGTGCTGGGCGTGCGCCCGTCGCGCCGATCCCGCGGACGCCCGTCCACCGCGGACCGCGATACCACGACGAGCTGATCCACGGGGCGCCGCCACCGGAGTAGGGAGAGGCGCGAGCCAGGGGTCCCCCGGACCGCGCTCCTCGGCACGCCCCTTGCGATTGCGGGCCGTCATGCTCGACCGCCCCGAACCCGACGCGATGACTGGCACGGCGCCCCACGGCTCCGACCTGGCCGAGCCGCGTCGTCGCGGCTCCCTGGTGGCAGGCGCGCTCTGGATGTTCGTGCTGAGCCTCCTGCTGGGGTGGCTGCCGATCATCGGTGCGGCGATCGCCGGCGTCGTCGGCGGACTGCAGGTCGGGGCCCCGGGTCCGGCGGTAATGGTGGCTATCCTGCCCGCCCTCCTGGCGGCGCTCGCGGTCTGGCTCATCGGTTCGGCCCTCCACCTGTCCGTGCTGGGGATCCTCGTCGGTGCCGGGGTCTTCCTGGTCGTGGTGGTCCATACCGTTCCGCTGCTGCTGGGCGCCTGGCTGGGCGGCTCGATCTCTCAGCGGCGCACCATCGGCTAGAATTCGGCCTCCCGCGCAGGCCGAAGTAGCTCAGGGGTAGAGCAACGGTTTCGTAAACCGTCGGTCGTGGGTTCGAATCCCACCTTCGGCTCCACTCTCCCGAGGGCGGAGGGGGCGACGCGCCGTGGCGCACATCTGGATGGGCACGCGACCGATGCGCGGACGACCGTACGGGATGCAGCGACAGGGCGCCGGCATTGCCGACGCCCCGTCGTGTGCCCAGAACGCCCCGATGGCGCAGGCTCCGTCGCTTACTGCTGGCCTTCGAACTGGTTGTCGACGTTGCCCGCCGGGTCGGCGTTGCCGACGTCGGGACCCTTGTCGGCGGCCGTCTCCGGAGCTTCGGTGGCCTCGGCGGCCGTCTCGGCGGCGGTCGTGGCCTCCGCGGCGGTCTCGGCTGCCGATGTCTCGGCAGAGGCGCTGGCGGCCGGTGCCGGGCTGGCAGCTGCCGCAACGCCCGCGCCGGTGATCAGCAGGGCGCCGACGGCGCTCGCTGCGGCGAGGCGGACTCGATTGAGCTTCATGGTGTTCTCCTCGTGAGTGGCTGAACTGGATCCGACCTATATCGGATCTCGCCCGGCCAGCATGCGAGCGGAGGCGTCAGCCATCGGTAAACGGTGACGCCGCCGTCATTCACGCGGCGTTCATGCTTGTTCGCGGTCCAGGACACACCGCCCGGGCGCTCCGGCGCGGTTGGGCCATGGCAGGTGCGGATGAGCGCACCGAGGGTGCTGTGGATAACGCCCGGCACGCTCGTTGCATGTCTCAGGCGGGCGGCTCTCTGCGCCGCGGGGGGAAGCGCAGAGGTCCACCCAGCGAGAAAGCCGGCGCCCTCGAGGCGCCGGCTTTCTCCACGTCAGGTTCCAGCGGCGAACCGGGCGACTGGGTGGTTGCGATCCCAGGCCCCAGTGAGCGCGCTGACCGGCTCGGCTTCTACTGCTCGCCCTGGAACTGGTTGTCCACGTTGCCTGCGGGGTCGGCATGGCCAACCTGCGGGCCGGCATCCGCCGTTTCCTTCTCCGCGCTCGCAGCCTCCGTGCTGGCTTCGGCGGCATCGGCGGTCTCGGCATCGGTGGCTGTGGCCGTGGAGGCCTTGGTGCCGGCGGTCTTGGTGCCGGCGACCGCCGTGGAGGCCTTGGTGCCGGCGGCCTTGGTGCCGGCGGCCTTCGGAGCGGCCGCAGTGGCGGTCACTGCGCCGGAGATGGCGGCCGTCGTGTCGGGCGTGGTCTGGTCGCCCTGCTGGAGGGTATCGGTGTCGACGGTCGTCGTCTCCGACGGCTCGGCGGTGGCCTTCGACGACGTTGTCGCGGGACTGCCGGCGGCCGTGATTCCGGCCCCGATCAGCAGCACTGCCCCCACCGCGGTGACGGCTGCCAGGCGAACTCGAGCGATTCTCATTGCGAAGCTCCAATGTGCGGTTGCTGAGGCCCGGCCGGGACCGGGCCGCAGTCCACGCTGCACGAGCGGCCATGAATGGTCGGTTAACGGCATCGAGGCCGCAATTCATCTGGCATTAACTCGCACGCGTCACCGTGGGTACCCATGAAGGTGCTCTTGCTCGAAGACGACGCGCGCCTGGCCGGGATCATCGGCCGCGGGCTGCGCCGTGATGGCAATCCGGTCGATGTCGCCGACACGGTCCAGGACGCCAGGTGGCTGGCGACCGAATCGGTCTACGACGTCCTGGTGCTCGACGTGATGCTGCCTGACGGCGACGGCTTCGCACTGTGCGGTGAGCTGCGAGCCAAGGGCGACTGGACGCCGGTGCTGCTGCTCACCGCCCGGGATGCCATCGTCGATCGCGTTCGAGGCCTGGATGTCGGCGCAGATGACTACCTGGTCAAGCCCTTCGCCTTTGCGGAGCTTTCCGCTCGCCTCCGCGCCCTGTCGCGCCGCGGCCCGCGCGAGCGCCCCTCGGTCCTCGAGCTGGGAGAGCTGCGCCTGGACCCGGCAAGCCGGAGGGTCAGCATCGGTTCTCGCTCGCTCCAGATGACGGCGCGGGAGTTCACCCTGCTGGAGTACTTCCTGCGTCACACCGACGAGGTGCTGCCGCGCTCCCGCATCCTGGAGGAGGTGTGGGACTGGGCGTTCGAAGGGACGCCGCGAATCATCGACGTCTACGTGCGGATGCTCCGCAGGTACCTGGGCGATGACCCGCACGTCCCGGTGATCGAGACGATCCGTGGTGTCGGCTACGTCCTGCGGCCGCCGCCGCAAGAGCGCATCAAGGGGCTTGCCCGCCCAGCATGACGATTCGGGCGCGGCTGGCGCTCATCTACGGCGTCGCCATGATGCTGACCCTCGGACTGGTCGGGGCGCTGCTGTGGTGGCAGTTCGCGGCCGCGCTCCGCGCCTCACTCGACCAGGCCCTCGAGGTGCGGGCCACCGCTGCCCTGAGCGCGGCGGAGAACGGACAGACCGGTCTGCGGGAGGGGGACACCGGCACGCAGACGGTCTTCGTGGCGCTCTTTGACGCGAGTGGCCGCCTGGTCGACGCCACGCCATCCGCGCCGCGAGGGCTCACCCCGCCGGCGGCGAGTGGCGGCATCGGCGACGTCACGGTGGCCAATGCCGGCTACGCCATCTTCACCGCGGTGGGCGGCGATGGCCTGCGGGCCGTGGCGGGGAGCAGCCTGGCCACGATCACCGCAACCCTCGACCGGCTCGCGCGCTCCGTGATCGTGGTGGCCATCGCGGCTTCCCTCGCCTCGCTGGCCGGAGGCTGGTGGCTCGCAGGCCGGGCGCTCCGGCCCGTGGCGGTGATCACCGAGGAGGCGGAGGAGATCGGCGCCGACGACCTCGAACGCCGGCTCCGCGTCCCTCGTCAGCGCGACGAGCTGCACAGCCTTGCCACCACGCTCAACGGGATGCTCGAGCGGGTTGCGGAGGCGGTCCGCAGACAGCGCCTGTTCATCGCCACCGCGTCGCACGACCTGCGCACGCCGATCGCGGCCCTGCAGGTGGAGCTGGAGCTCGCATCCGATCCGCGGACGACGGTTCCGGAGCTTCGCGCCGCGCTGGCCGCCGCGCACGCGGATGCGGTCCGGCTCGGGGAGCTCGCCACGGCGCTGCTCGATCTGGCGGCCAGCGACTCGGACGGTCGGGCACTGGTGCGCGCCCCGGTCCCCGCCGACCAGCTGCTCGACGGGGTGGTGCGGAGGCTTGCCCCGCTGGCGCGGGAGCGTGAGACCCGACTCGTCGCCAGCGCGCCGAGTTGTGAGGCCCGGATCGACCGCGTGCGAATCGAGCAGGCGCTCACCAACCTGGTGGCAAATGCGATCGCCTACGCGCCGCCACGGTCCCAGGTCGAGATCAATGCCAGCGTCTCCTCGCCGTCCGGAGGGGGGGCGGCCGAGCCGAACGCGATGCTGGCCATCGAGGTGCTGGACCAGGGGCCCGGCATTCCGGCTGGCCTGGCACGGAGCCTGTTCGAGCCATTCCTGCGCGGTCCCGACGCCGCGGGAACCGGTGCCGGGCTGGGCCTGGCGACGGCCGCCGCCGCGGTCCGCGCTCACGGCGGCACGATCGGCCATGAGCCCCGCCCGCGGGGCGGCACCCGCTTCTGGATGCTGCTTCCCGCCTGACGGGGCCGGCGCTCAGGTCACGGCTCACGGCGCTTGGACGCGCGGGTCGCCGCTCAACTCACGTCGCGGATCCGCACCGTCACGACGCTCACCGCGACCGCTGCCAGCAGGTAGGCGACGAGAACCGCCGCCGCCACGCCGGGCGAGTTGGGGGTCAGCCCGTCGCCCAGCCCCCTGGCAGCAGACGGTGGGCCCACCGACGCGGCGAGCGCGCTGGCGTTCGGCTGCAGCATGCCGCGCGAGATCGTTTCCAGGAAGCTGAGATTGCGTGCGAGCGCCCGGACGAGCGACTCGATGACCAGGGCATACACCAGCCCCAGGCCGATCGCAAGGCCGGTCGAACGCAGTACCGTTCCGAGCGTCACCCCGACCGAGCACCAGGCAGCCAGGATCAGCCATCCGATGCCCGCGGCGCGCAGCAGCTCGCCGGCAGGCGGGAAGCTCGTCGACACTCCACGCAGGGTCGCGACCGGCCAGGCGCCGAATGCACCGGCGACGAATGAAGCGATGACCAGGATCGAGAGCACCACCGCCAGCGCCGCCAGCTTCGCGATCACCATCGTGCCGCGCGAGGCCGTCTGCGTGAGCAACAGCCGCACCGTGCCCCACGTGTACTCGCGGGCCATGCTCATGGCGCCCAGGATCAGCACCAGCGGGCCGCCGAGCCCGGAGATGTCGCTGAGCACCGTCGTCGCGAGCTGACTGGGCGCGAGCGTGGCCTGCAACGCACTGCGACTTGCCTCGACCTCCGGGTTCGTCTGTCCGGAGCTCGGCTGCTGGAGCACGAGGTACAGGAGGAGATAGGTGAACAGGACGAGGCCGACCACCAGCAGCCCGCCCAAGACCCACGTCGAGCGCGAGCGGCGCAGCTTCATCAGCTCGGCTCGGAGTGGACCGATGGTCATCGCCTGCTCACCGCGTGCCGACCGATTCGGCAAGGGTCGCCTCTCCGGTCAGCTGGAGAAAGGCCTGCTCCAGGCTCCGCGCCTGCGGGCGGAGCTCGCTCACCTCCACACCCGCGAGGACCAGCTCGCGGTTCAGCTCCGCCGACCGATCCTGGGCTTCGGCCAGCTCCAGGAGGTCGTCGCGCAGCGCGACCCGCCCGGCGCCGAGCACCCGTTCGGCGATGGCTCGCGCCTTCTCGAGCGGCACGGCGCGGACGAGGAGCGCCCCGGGACCCTTGATGTCTGCCAGCGACTCCTCCGCGAGCAGTCGGCCGTGGTGGATGATCCCGATTCGATCGCACACCTGCTCCACCTCCGCGAGCAGGTGGCTCGACAGGAGCACGGTCGCGCCGTCACGCACCAGCGTCCGGATCACGTCCCGCATGGCGGAGATGCCCTGAGGATCGAGTCCGTTCGTCGGCTCGTCGAGCAGATACAGGTCGGGCCCCTTCATGAACGCGCCGGCCAGCGCGAGCCGCTGGCGCATCCCAAGCGAGTAGCGGCCGGCGGCATCGCCGGCGCGGTCGGTGAGGCCGACCCGCTCGAGGGCTTCCGCGATCCGCGAGCGGTCGATGCCCGCGTAGTCGGCGAGGACCCGCAGGTTGTCGCGCCCCGAGAGGAATGGGTAGTAGGCGGGTGATTCCACGATTGCGCCGGTCCGCCGCAGCCCCTCTCCGGACCCCGCGGGTGCACCGAAAATGCGCGCCTCGCCACCGCCGGCCTTGACCAGGCCCAGGATCAACCGGAAGAAGGTGGTCTTCCCTGCGCCATTCGGCCCGACCAGGCCGTACACCTGGCCGCTGTCCACGGTCAGCGACAGCCGATCGACCGCCGTCGTGCGACCGTACCGTTTGGTGAGCTCCCTGGTCCGGACGGCGGCCTCCATTCGTTCGGATTCTAGACCGGGACCAGGTGGTGCGCCGACGCAACGCAGGACGCCCTCATCCGCCGGGTTCGGTGCGATTGCCATTGACTGGACGCACCAGGCCCGCGCAGCATCGCGCTTCCAGCAAGAGAGAGGTGGATGGTGTCCTCGTTACGGCTCCGCGGTGCTGCCCTGGCCGCTGCCGCGATCCTCCTCGTCGGAGCAGCCGCTCCGCCCTCCGCGTTCCGCGCCCCGCTGCGTCTCGGCTTCCCTGCCGGAGATGACTGGGAACCGGCGATCGCGGCGGACCGGGCCGGCCACATGTACGTGCTCTACTCGCACTACGGGAACGATCCCGCCTGCCCTGGATGCGCGAGCCCGCACTCCGAGCTGCAGGTTTCCGGCGACGGCGGAGCCACGTGGTCGACACCGCGCCCCATCGCCCCCTCCAGGCAGCGGCAGGACGACCCGCAGATCGTGGTCGACCCGGCGGACGGTCGGACCGTGTATGCGGCCTTCATGCAGGGCAACAAGGCGAGCCAGTACGTCGCCCGCTCCACCGACTTCGGAAGGACATGGCGCGTGGTGCTCACCGAGCACCTCGAGCGTGGAACCGACAAGGAGATCCTGGCGGTGCGGGGGAAGGATGTGTACCTGGCCTACCACGCTGGCTACCACATCTTCGTCTCGGCCTCGCATGACGGCGGGCGAACCTGGACCGTGCGGCAGCCACTGGAGAGCACGCGCGAGCTCGGCGAGTCGCTGGGAAGTGGCGGTACCGTCGACTCGGAGGGTCGCGTGTATTTCGCCTGGAACGGAGTCGAGCGACCGGCGCGACCGAAGGGACCGATCAACCTGTATCTCACGACATCGGCACGCGGCGGCCGCAGCTGGCGCACCTCGGTCATCGACGTCTCGCAGATCGCCCGCGACTGCCGGTGTGGCGGCTGGGACTACTGGGGTGCGCAGATGGCGCTCGTCGTGGACGGCCGGGACAATGTCTACCTGCTCTGGAACGCCAACCGGAGGCCCGGCGCGCCACAGCGCCTCTACTTCGCCCGGTCCACGAATCACGGAGTCTCGTGGACCAGGCCGGTCGACGTGTCGCCGGCACCATACGGCGCCAACAACGTCTTCCCGGCGATCGTCGCCACGGGGAATGGCGACGTGCGCATCGGCTGGATGGATGACCGCAGGGGCCATGATGCCGGCGGCAACGATCCGACCGCCCGATGGAACACCTTCACGCGCTCCTCTAAGGACGGGGGCCGGACGTGGAGCACCGACCAACGGCTGTCGACGTTCGTGCCCGGCTACGCGTACCTGTTCAACACCGGGTTCCTGCAGCCGTATGGCGACTACTTCGAGATGGAGATCGACGGAACGGGTCGGACCCACGCGATCTGGGGCGCCGGGAACAGCTACGCGGGCCCGGGCAACGTCTGGTACACCCGCTCCCGCTAGTCACCGCGCGAGCCCGGCGTCTCGGATGGCCATCGCTCGTTGAAGACCACCTCGTCGCGCGGCAGCCGCGCCCGGCCCGGGGCCGATTTCCGGCGGGCCCCCGCTTCGCTCGGATGGCCAAGGGCCACGATCGTCCGGACGCTGCGTTCCGCGGGCAGACCGAGCAGGGCGGCAACGGCCGGACGGGCGTCGGGCACGAGCCAGGCAATGGCGGCACCCAGGCCGAGCAGGTGCGCACCGATCAGGATCCGTTCAGCGGCGCGCCCCTCATCGTAGGCGAAGGAGACCGCGCTCCCGGGCTGGCTGGGCATCGTGATCGCGATCGCGGCAGACGCGGTCACCAGCGATCGCGTCTGCGGCAGCGAGGCAGCGGCGATCGCGCCGATCGTCTGCACCTCGCGGATGACGATGAAGCGCCAGGGCTGCGTGTTGCGACTGCTCCCAGACCAGCGCGCCACATCGGCCAATGCTCCGAGCTCCTGGTCCGATACCGGCTCCTCGGTGAACTGGCGGACCTGGCGGACGCGGATCAGTGGCCACAGCCTGTCGGCCGCGCCCCCGGCGTCCGCGGTCGAGGTCCCACGAAACGCATCCATCGGCTCGCTCTGGTCCACGGCGACAGTATGGCCTTCAGCCGGGCCCCGGAACGCGCCGAGCCGGTGTGCGAGCAAGCTCCGCCGACCGGCCCCTACAATTCGGAGCTGCCCACTCCGCCCACTCCGCCCGCGCCGCAGGAGGCACGACCGTGATCGTCAGCACCGCACCCTTCATCGCCGGCCAGCGTGTGGCGGAGACGAAGGGTCAGACCTTTGGCCTCGTGGTCCGCAGCCGTGGGCTGGGAGGGAATATCGCGGCCAGCCTGCGTTCGCTGGTCGGAGGCGAGATCCACGAGTACACCCAGCTCCTCGAGGACACCCGGCGCCAGGCCCTCGACCGGATGATCCAGAACGCGACGGTGATGGGTGCCAACGCGGTGATCTCGATGCGCTTCGACAGCTCCGAGCTGGGGAACACGATGACCGAGATCGTCGCGTACGGCACCGCCGTGGTGGTGGCGCCCGATTCGGCCGCGCCGCAGCCCGCCACCGAGTAGCGACCGATGGCGACCATCGTCCGGATCGTGGTCGGCGCCGCCGGCGCGCTCACGATGCTCGGTGGTCTCGCGGCGCTGGCCACCGGTTGGTCGGGCCTGCCGGGCGCGGCCTGGGCGATTCTCACCGGCGGCGTCATGGTGGTCGCCGTCACGTTCGAGCGGTCCCGATACCGATCGCAGGCCGCCGAGACCGACTCGGCTCCCCCCGGGCCGGGCGGCGGCGAGACCGGCGAGACCGTCGACCCGCGGTTCCAGGTGACGGCGGAGCGCTTCGTCGATCCGACGAGCCATCGGCTGATGGAGGTGCTGATCGACCCGCGCACCGGCGAGCGGCGTTATCGGGCGATTCGCTAGCCGTCGGCCCCCTACCGGTTCCGCTGCGGGCTAGGCGCCGGCCTGGTCGCGGCCCGAGGCCCCCTCGCCCTCGGCGGTCTCAGCCTCCTCGTCAGCCGGCTCCTCACCCTCACCCGCGGCCTCCGCCTCTGGCACCTCGGGCTCTTCTTCGACGCGCGGCGGGGCGACGCGCGCCACGAGCTCATCGGGATCGTTGAGCACGTGCACCTTGCTGTCGTCGACCACCAGGTCGCGGACGTGGATCGCCGTTTCGAGGTCGACCAGCGGTGACAGATCTACGCTCACCTCGTGGGGGATGTCCGCCGGCAGCGCGCGGACGCGCAGATGGTCGAGTTGGGTGAACAGGACCCCGCCGAACTGTTCGATCGCGGGCGCCTCGCCGGTGAAGACGAGGGGCACGTCCGCCTGCATCTCGTGCTTGAGGTCCACGACGAAGAAGTCGACATGCAGCGCCTGCCCGGTGATCGGCTGGCGCTGGACGCTCTTGATGATCACGCTCGTCGCCCGGCTCGCCCCGGGCGTCGTGAGCCGGATGATGCTGGTGCGGCCGGCCTCGCGGTAGAGTGCCTCGAAGCTGCGCGCCTCGATCTGGACCGGCATCGACTCGCGTCCCTTGCCGAACACGACGCCTGGGACGAGGCCGTTGCGGCGCAGGCGCTTACTGGCTTTGCCGGTGACGGTGCGCGCGTCGGGCGCGATTTCGAGTGCCATGGGGGCCGGATCGTACCAGCGGGCCAGACGTGCCGCAAACACGGTCACCCCGGGTCGCTGCGACGGGTTCCTATAATCACGGGGTGTCCGGCAACATCATGATCGTCGAGGACGAGCCCGCCGTCGCCCGGGGCGTGCAGGTTGCGCTCGAGCGCGAGGGCTACACGGCCCAGGTCGTCGCCACCGGCGAGGAGGCGCTCCAGCGCTTCCAGGACCTCGCTCCCGACCTGGTGGTGCTCGACGTCCGCCTGCCGGGCATCGACGGCTTCGAGGTGTGCCGCCGTCTGCGGGCCCAGACGAAGGCGCCGATCATCTTCCTCACCGCGCGCGCCGATGAGGTCGACAAGGTGGTTGGCCTCGAGGTCGGTGCCGATGACTACCTCGTGAAGCCGTTCAGCGTTCGCGAGCTGGTCAGCCGCGTGAAGGCGCTCCTCCGCCGGGCCTACGGGGAGCTTGCCGACACGCAGACCGGACGCGTGCTGCGCCGCGGCGACCTGGTGATCGACCTCGAACGCCGTCGCGTCACGCGCGACACCGAGCGGCTCAGCCTGACCGCGACCGAGTTCGACCTGCTGCGTCACCTCGCTTCGCGTCCCGGGCGGGTGTACACCCGCAGCCAGCTGCTCGAGCTGGTACGTGACTACGACGCGCTGGAGCAGGACGAGCGCACGATCAACGTGCACATCAGCCACATCCGCGACAAGATCGAGCCGGATCCTGCCCAGCCGCGGTACATCAGGACGGTGCGAGGGGTGGGGTACGCCTTCAGCGAGGACTGAGTCGACGGCACGCGGCTTCTTCGCGCGTCTGGATGTTCGGTTTGTGGCCGCCGTGGCCAGCGTGGCGCTGATCGCCCTCCTGATCCTGGGGCTGGCGCTCAACGAGATCCTGCCGGGCTACTTCCAGGAGCAGGCCGAGAGCCGGCTCGACGGCGCCGCCAAGGCCACCGCCGATCTGATCAAGAAGGCCGCCCTCGACGCGTCGGGGACCACCGCTGACCAGTCGCAGCTGGAGAACCGCGAGCTCCGCGAGGGGAAGCTGATCCACGACATCGCTCAGCTGGTTGCCGACCGCGTGGCGCAGGGATCGGTGGCGGTCTACAACAAGCGCGACGGCTCGCTGGCGGCTCGTGCCGAGCCGTCGAACATCTCGCAGCTGACCTCCGAGGGGCTGCGTCCCGACCCCGCCGTTCAGCCCGCCAGCACGGACGTGGCGATCGTGCTGCCCGATCCGGACCCACCGCGCACCGCGCCTGGCCAGCAGATACTCGCGCTGCACGTGGTCGTTTCGAGCCCGTTCACGTCTCGCGCGCAGACGCTGGCCGAGGTGCGCAGCGCACTTCTCGGCGTGGGGGTCCTGGCGCTCGCCGTGTCACTCCTGATCGGGCTCCTCCTCGCACGCCAGCTCACCATCCCGCTCGCCAAGCTGCAGCGCATCTCGCGGCGGCTCGCGCAGGGGCAGCTGGACGAGCGGACGCATCCATCGGGCATCGTGGAGGTCGACCAACTGGGGGCGCAGTTCAACCAGATGGCCGAGCGTCTCTCGGAGTCGCTCCGGCTCCTCGAGGCGGATCGTGACCGCCTGCGTGAGTTCATCGCCGACGTGAGCCACGAGCTGCGCACCCCGATCGCCGCCCTGCGCATGTTCACCGAGCTGCAGCGCGAAGGGGAGATCGACGACGGCACGCGGCACGAGTTCCTGGACCGCTCGCGCGACCAGCTGGCACGCCTCGAGTGGCTGGCCAACAACCTCCTCGACCTGTCGCGGATCGAGGCCGGGATCATTCCGCTCGAGATGACCATCGGTGACGTGCGTGAGCCGATCCGGGCCGCCGTGGAGGCGCATGCCGAGATCGCCGAGACCCGGCAGGTGGCGCTCACCTCAGAGGTTCCCGCGCGGCCCGTTCAGATCCGCTATGACCGCGAACGCATGATCCAGCTGGCGACGAACCTGATCGGCAACGCGCTGAAGTTCACTCCCCCCGGCGGCCAGGTGATGGTTCGGGTGGTGGCCGGGCGGGATGATGTGACGGTCGAGGTGAGCGACACCGGTCCCGGCATCCGCGAGGAGGAGCTGCCGCATGTCTTCGAGCGCTTCTACCGGGGGACGAACGTCGGGGAGGCGCGCGCCTCGGGGAGCGGCCTGGGCCTGGCGATCGTGCGCTCGATCGTGGAGATGCACGACGGCCGGATCGAGGTGGCCAGCATGGTCGGGGAGGGTGCCACGTTCCGGGTCCACCTGCCTCGGCGCGCGGTCGCCGCACCCTCGCCGCCGCCCGCAGCGGACGCCACGAGCGTCCGGCCGGATCGTGTGAGACGTCGTCTCGCTCGCCCGGTCGCGCCGACCGCGGCGAGGGAAGATCAATGAAACTTCACCCAGGCACTCCGCTGCCCGCAACGACCGCGGGCCAAGATCGGCCGACACAGACCTGACGAGGAACCCAGCACCAGTGTCCAAGGACTCGCGCCCGCGGGGATCGGTGATCGACCCGGGGGAGACCCAGCCGCTCGAGTACCAGCGCTACGGGCCGTCGGCGGGTTCGCCGCCGCCTGCCGCAGGATGGCACGCGGCGCCCGCATGGTCGAGCCGACCGCCGGTCAGCGCGGCCCCGGTGGCCGTGCGCCGCGGCCCGAGCCTGCTGACCATCATGGCGGTCGCACTGGTGGTCGGCCTGGCCTCCGGCGGACTCAGCGCCCTCGCGGTCGCCGACCTGATCCGCCCCCAATCGGGGGGAGTCCCCATCGCGGGCGGGGCCGCGTCGGGCGCCGCCGCCCCGGTTCGGATCGACGAGTCGTCCGCGGTGATCAGCGCGGTCCAGAAGGTCGCTCCGTCGGTTGTCACCATCGTCACGCAGAGCAACGGGCTGTTCGGAAAGGGGCAGGGGTCTGGCTCCGGCTTCATCTTCGATGCGAACGGATGGATCCTGACCAACAAGCACGTGGTGAGCGGTGCCGACACCCTCCGGGTGGTGCTGAACGACACGCGGACGTTCGACGCCCGGGTGGCGGGCACCGACACGCTGACCGACCTCGCCATCCTGAAGATCGATGGCACCGGGCTGCCGGTCGCTCCGCTGGGCAGCAGCGCCGCGCTGCGACCGGGCCAGGTGGCGATCGCCATCGGTAATCCGCTGGGCGACTACCAGAACACGGTCACCAGCGGCGTTATCTCCGGCCTGGGGCGCCAGATCCCCGCGGGCAGCACGTCCCAGACGGGGGCGGACCAGCTGAACAACCTGATCCAGACCGATGCCGCCATCAACCCTGGGAACTCCGGCGGACCGCTGCTCAACAGCGGCGGCCAGGTGATCGGGATCAACACCGCGGTTGCGACCAGCGCGCAGGGGATCGGCTTTGCGATTCCGATCGACGTGGCCAAGCCGATCCTGCGCCTGGCGGTCGCCGGCAAGAAGATCGCGCGCCCCTGGATCGGCGTCCACTACCAGCCGGTCACCAAGGCGCTCGCCGCCGAGAAGGACCTGCCGGTCGACTACGGGGCGCTGGTCGCGCGGGCCGCCTCCGGAAACGACCCGGCGGTAGTTCCCGGTTCGCCGGCCGCCCGCGCGGGCTTGCAGGAAGCCGACGTGCTGGTCGCGTTGGACGGCGTCCGCATCGATGCCAGCCATGACCTCTCGACGCTGATCCTGCCGCACGCCCCCGGGGACGACGTCACCCTCCGGGTCCTGCGCCAGAGCACCGCGCGCGACGTCGACGTCACCCTCGGCGAGCTGCCCTAGGCGAGTGGCTCAGGCCTCGCGGCGCACCGTCAACGCGGCCTCCACGTGGTCGAACGGGCCGGGGAGCGGCGCATCGGGTTTGCGAACCCGGACCTCAACCTCGGGAAGCGGCCAGCGATCCAGGATCGCCCGCCCGATCGCTCCGGCGAGCGCCTCGATCAGCGCGTAGTGGCCGTCGCGGACGACCGCTGTGACCACCTCGAACACTTGGCCATAGTTGATCGTCCGCCGCAGGTCGTCGGAGGCCGCCGCCGCCGACAGGTCGCCACGCAGCACGACATCGATCTCGAACGGCTGCGGGACGAGGCGTTCATGCGGCAGCACCCCGTGGCGCCCCAGCACACGAATCCCGATCAGCGAGATGCGGTCGTCATCGGCCATCGTGGCGCCTAGCCGAGCTGGGACCGATGTCGGACGATCGCGTCGGCGACCCGGACGGTGCGCACCACCGCAGCCACGTCGTGGACGCGCACCGCGTCGGCGCCGGCCGCGATGGCCAGGGCCACGCTCGCCGCGGTGCCCTCCAGCCGCTCGTCAGGAGGAAGACCGCCCAGGATCTCGCCGATGAAGCGCTTGCGGCTGGTTCCGACCAGGATCGGGGTAGCGAGCACCTTGAGCTCGGCGAGTCGGTGCAGGACCTCGATCGACTGCGCCGGCGACTTGCCGAACCCGATCCCTGGATCAACGATCAGGCGATCCAGTGACACGCCGAGGCCGGCCGCGCGCTCGAGCGCCGCGGACAGGTGGGCGATGATCTCCGCCATCAGCCCGTCCGGATACTCGGCCCGATCCTTGTTGTGCATCAGCACCAGGTGGGCACCGTGGCGGGCCGCCGCTTCGGCCGTTCCGGGATCGCGACTGGCTGCCCACACGTCGTTGACAATCGTCGCGCCCGCTTCCAGGGCGGCCTGCGCCACGACTCCCTTGCTGGTGTCGATGCTGACCAGGGCGCGTCCGGCGAATCGGCGCGCCAGCTCGGCGACGACCGGCGCCGCCCGCTCCGCCTCGGCACCCGCCCCGACCGGGGGGTGCTCGCCGTACACCGCCGCAGGACGCGTTGACTCTGCCCCGACGTCGAGGATCTGCGCGCCGGCGGCCACGAAGCGCTCGGCCTGCGTGACGGCAGCCTGCACCACCTCGTCCGCGGGGCGCCCCTCCAGGGCGATCCCGTCGCCGGAAAATGAGTCGGGGGTGACGTTGATGATCCCCATCACGTAGGTCCGCTCACCCCAGCGCAGCTCCGGACCCCGCGCCTGCACGTTCCGCCGCTGCATGCGGTTCAGCTCCCTTCCTCGCGATCGCCGGTGAGCAGCGCCCGCACCGCGCCGACAAGGTACAGGGAGCCGGCAACCACCACGGGCTGGTCATCGGCCGCCATGAGTGCGGCGGCCTCCAGCGCACGCGCCGGATCCGGGGCCACCTCTGCGGGCGTGCCCACGATGGCCCGCCACCGCGCGCGCAGCGAACCGGGGTCGTGGGCGTGCGCGTCGGCAACACGGGTGAAGATCGGTCGCGGGTGCAGGGTCGCCAGGTGGCGCAGGACGGCGGTGACATGCTTCCCGTGCATCGCGCCGAAGACGAGAACCGGCGCACGCACCCCGAGCTCCGCGAGGCTCCTGGCCAGCGCGGCGGCGCCCGTCGGGTTGTGGGCGCCGTCGAGGAGGACGCGAGCAGGGCCGCCGGGCGGCCCGGGGAGGAGCTCCATGCGCCCCGGCCAGCGTGCGCCCGCCAGCCCGGCCCGAAGCGCCGCCTCGTCGATATCGGCCCGCCGGCCCCGCCGTTGCGCGTCCTCGGCCAGCGTGTCGAGCAGCGCCAGCGCGACGCCCACGTTGGCCGCCTGGTAACTGCCCGGCAGGCCGATCCGCAGGTCGGCCAAGTCGCCCCCCGGCCGGCGCGCCGAGACCACGATCCCGTCCCAATCGAGCTGCGTGACCGTGGCGCCGTACTCGCCTCCCTTCCCGGCGCGGCGCAGGGGTGCACCGACCTCCGCGGCGCGCGCGAGGATGGGCTGCAGACCGCCGCCCGTGGCGCCGGTGACTGCCAGGTCGCCCCGCTTGATGATCGCCGCCTTCTCGGTGCCGATCGCCCGCAGGCTCCGGCCCAGGTACCGCTCGTGGTCATGTTGGACGTTGACGATGGTCGCCACCCCGAGGTCCAGCGCATTCGTGGCGTCCAGGCGTCCCCCCATCCCGACCTCGACCAGCATCAGGTCGAGGCGCATCCGCGAGAGGGCCAGCACGGCTGCCGCGGTGAGCGTCTCGAACTCGGTCGGGGGGCCAAGGCGGGCCGAAATCCGGTCGGCGACCGGAAGCACCTCAGCGACCGCGTCGGCGAACTGCTGCGGCCGGAGCGGCACGCCATCGACCGCGATCCGTTCGCGGTAGCTGACCAGGTGCGGCTTGGGCATCGTCCCGACATGGAGCCCGGCCGCGTTGAGCACCGAGCGGGTCAACGCCACCACGCTGCCCTTGCCATTCGTGCCGCCCACCAGCGAGCCGGCGAGGCCGGTCCCGGGGTCGCCCAGCTCGGCGAGGAGCCGCTCGATGCGCTCCAGCCCGAGACTGATGCCAAAGCGCCCCCGAGCCTGCAGCGCGGCGACAGCGGCCGCGTAATCCATCGCTGGGTGGCTCAGGCCCCCTCGTCCTCGAAGAAGACGCAGTCCTGGAACTGCCCCGTCAGGCACAGGTCGGTGACGTATCCGGAGTCGAGGTGCACCCCGCCGCGCAACTGGCAGCGCGCGACCGCTCCCTCCTGCTTCATGAGCGTGCGCAGCAGTTGCGGTGCCTCGACCGGGACCCGGCCCGAGCCGCCATGGGTCAGGTAGAAGTGGGGGCAGCTGTGGCGTCGGGGGCGTGTGTAGCCGAGCGGCATGCCGCGCCGGCCGATGTGCACGGTCAATGGCTGAGGCTCGGCGGCGAATCGCTTCTCCGCGATCACGCAACGGCCGGGCGCGCATTCCTTGTCGTTGTAGCAGCAGGCCCGCGCCGGCCCCACCCCCTCGACAGCCCACAGCTCCCAGCACGGCCGGCGCAGGATGAAGGCAGGACACCGATAGCGAATCGTCAGGTCGCAGTTCTCGACCTCCCAGCACATTGTGCGGCGGTCGGCCTCCCGTCGGTCGGGGGCGAACGGATCGTTGGAGCGGCGACGATCCGCGCCGGCACGGCGCTCGGTCTTGATGATCAACTCTGGGTCATGCCTCCCGGTGCGGGGACGAGTGTAGCGCCGCGTCGCCAAACGGCCGGCCCCCGGGCCGGCCATCGGGCTCAGGCGTGGCGTGGGCTACAGGAACTGCGCGAGCCGCGCCTCCATCGCCTCCTGGGGCATGTAGCCGACCAGTCGGGCGGCCTCGCGGCCATCCTTGAACACGATCAGGGTCGGGATGCTGAAGATGCTGTACCGCATCGCCAGCTGCTGGTTCTCATCGGTGTTGACCTTGGCGGTCGCGATCTTGTCGGCGTGCGACTCACCGAAGCTCTCGACCACCGGGGAGACGAGTCGGCATGGCCCGCACCACGGCGCCCAGAAATCGACGAGCACCGGCTGTTCCGCGTTGAGCACCTCCGCCTCGAACGTCGACTCGTCGACGGTCCTCGGGGCAGCCATTCACTCCTCCTTGGGATCTTCTGCCCGATGATGGGCGGGTCGCATCCTAGCACCGGAGGCGGGTGACGGCAGCCGGCAGCAGCGCTGCCTTCAGGGCGTGGGTGGCGCGGTCGAGGGTGAGGGGCTGGGTGTCGGCCGAAGCGTTGGGCTGGGTGTTGGCGACGGGGTCGGGGTCGGGCTGGGCGTCGGTGTGGGGCCGGACGAGACCACGACACTCACCGGGCTGCCTTTGGCGACGACATCACCTGCCGGCGGTACGCTGCGGATGACCGTCCCCTTGTCGGCCCCGCTCGCCTCTGGCGTCACGGTGCCGAGCGTCAGCCCCGCTGACTGTAGGGTCTGGTTCGCCTGATCGGTCGTCTGCCCGATCAGCGGCGGTACGGACACCATCTGTGGACCGCTGCTGACCTGCACCGCGACGCTGCTCCCCTTGTGGACCTGCGTCCCCGCCGGCGGCGCCATGCCGATAACCGTGCCGACGGGCTTTTCGCTCGCCACCTGGCTGGGGTTCAAGGTGATCCCCAGGCTGTCGGCGGAGCGCCGCACCTCGGCGATCGGCTTGCCGACCCAATTGGGCAGGTCGACGGCCGCCACCGCGGGGGTCGTCGTGGCGCCGCTGCCCAGCCCGCCAAGGATCTGGGATGCCAGGAAGCCGATCGTCCCGAGCAGGATCAACGCGAGCAGCACCAACAGCCAGATCCACCACGGCTGGCCGCGGCGCCGCTGTGGAGCGGCGCGGTACGGCGGCCGTCCTGCCACCGCGCGGTCGGACGGGCGCGCCACGCGAGGCGGGACGTAGACGGTCGGATCGCCGGACGTGGGGACGGTTGCGGCGGCCTCAGTCGCCGCCAGCGCCGCGGCGCCCGCCACTCCCCGGGCGCCCGCCACTCCCGCCGAACCGGCTGCGCCCAGGGGGGCCGGCTCGTCGGGGTTTCGGCGCCAGACCCGGAGTGCCTCTGCAAGCGAGCCGGCGTCGGGGAAGCGGCGTGCCGGATCCCGCTCAAGGGCGCGCATTATGATCGCCGACAGGCCGGCTGGCACCGGCTTGTAGGTGGAGGGCGGCAGCGGGTCCTCGTTGAGCCGCCGCAGAGCGACGCCCGCGGCCGAGTCGCCCTCGAACGGGCGCCGTCCGGTGAGCATCTCGTACAGCACGATGCCCAGCGAGTACACGTCGCTGGCGCCCGTCACCTCATCGCCTCGCGCCTGCTCCGGAGAGAAGTAGTGGACCGAGCCGAGGGTGGTGCCGGTGACCGTCATGCTCGCCTCGCTGACCGCCCTCGCGATCCCAAAGTCGGTGACCTTCACGTCGCCCTCGTCGGTGATCAGGATGTTGCCCGGCTTGACGTCGCGGTGGACGATGCCCCGCCGGTGCGCGGCCTCCAGCGCCGACGCGATCGCGATCGCGACCCGCACCGAATCCTCGGTCGACAGGCTGCCCCGCTCGTGGAGGACGGTGGACAGGTTGTCGCCCTCGACCAGCTCCATGACGATGTACTGGTTGTCGTCGGTCGGGTCCGTCCCGTAGTCGAACACGCTGACGATGTTGGGGTGCGAGAGAGAGCCGGCCGAGCGAGCCTCCTGGCGGAAGCGCGCCGCGAAGCCGGCGTCCGATCCGTACTGCGGCCGGAGCAGCTTGACCGCCACTTCCCGATCGAGCTGCTCGTCGAGTGCCCGCCAGATGGTGGCCATCCCGCCCTCGCCGAGCGGTGCGATGATCCGATACCGCCCGCCGACCAGCCTGCCGATCATCTCCACCCTGCGGCCCGCCCTCTGTGCGGCGCGACGTCTGCGGCTCGCGACGCCACTGCGCCGGTCAGTCTCGCAGGTCGAGTCCGCGGATGTAGCCGCGGACCTCCTCGGCAACCTCGGACTCGAGGGCCAGCGACACGTTCGCCATCAGCCACCCGAGCCGGGTGCCGGCGTCGTGCCGGGTCCCGTCGAACTGGTAGCCGAAGACCGGCTGCTCCTGCATCAGGGCCTTGATCGCATCGGTCAGCTGGATCTCGCCCCCCGCCCCGCTCTGGGTCTGCTCCAGCAGGTCGAAGATCTTGGGCGTCAGGACGTACCGGCCGAGCACCGCAAGCTCGGATGGCGCATCGTCGACGTCCGGTTTCTCGACGAGGTCGCCGATCTCGACCAGCCGCCCCTCCTCGCGCACGGGCGCCACGATCCCGTAGCGCGGCACCTCGGCGTGCGGCACGCGCTGGACGGCCACCACCGAGCCCCGGTGCGCCTTATGGATGTCGATCAGCTGCCGGGTGACCGGCGGTCCACCGGGGTTGAGCATCACGTCGTCGGAGAGGAGCACGGCGAAGGGTTCGTCGCCGACGAGCTCCTTGGCCATCAGCACCGCGTGCCCCAGGCCGAGCTGCTCCTTCTGGTGCACGAAGGCGATCGGACCGATTTCGCTGATCCGCCGGATGTGGCGGAGCATTTCGATGTCGCCGCGCTCCTCCAGCCAGCGCTCAAGCGTCGGGTTCGAGTCGAAGTGGTCCTCGATCGCACTGCGCCCGGTGGAGATGACGATGATGATCTGCTCGATCCCGGAGGCGAGCGCCTCCTCCACCGCGTACTGGATGATCGGCCGATCGACGAGCGGCAGCAGTTCCTTGGGGATCGCCTTGGTCGCCGGCAGGAAGCGGGTCCCGAAGCCGGCGGCCGGAAGGACGGCCTTACGCACGCGCACCAGATCAGCCTCTCCCTAGGTCGTGAGAACGTGACAGCGCTGAAGGCGTCTGCCGAGGCCGCGCCGAAGGCGAGGGGTTCCCCACGGGGCGGTCAGTATATCAACCGGTGTGCCGAGGCCCGACCTGACGAGCCTGACGCTACAATCGCCGGGCCCATGTTCAAGAAGATCGTGCGGACCCTCAGCGGCCCCACCCGGGATCCCCGGATGGACCACATCAGTCGCCCCCTTCCACGAGGCCTGACCGATGAGGTGGTGCTCGCCGCCATCGATCGTGCCCTGGCGGTGAATCCGAATCCGACATACCTGCCCGAAACGCTGCCGGCGGCGCTCCGAGAGCTGACGAGCCACGACTACGAGGTGCTCGACCGCTCGGCGCGCGACGTGACCGGCTCGTTCAGCAGGTCGATGGTCATGATCCGCGACGGCGGGGTCGGGCAATGGCCGGGGTATGCCGCAATGTCCTACCCGCTGCTCGCCGAGTCGGCGAGGGCCCGCGAGACACGCGCCGCGATCGCCGCCGCCGACCTGAGTGGTGGCTCCACCCCGCCCGGCTCGCCGCGCAAGCTTGGCTGGGAACCACCGCCGCCCCCGCGGCCTGTGGCCGAGCGCGAGCCTGGCGACGGCCCGAGGGCCTGATGGGACGCCAGAACGTCCCCCGTGACCAGTGGCTGGAGCTCGGCTATGAGTGCCCGCACTGCGGCGAGCAGATCGGCGAACAGGATGTCTACAGCTGGCGCCCGATCCCGGAGGATCCCAAGCTGCTGCTCCTGTATTGCCCCAACTGCGGAGAGCGGGTCGAGATCAACCACGTCTGACGGGTGTGCCCCCAACCGGATTCGAACCGGTGATCTCCACCTTGAAAGGGTGGCGTCCTAGGCCTCTAGACGATGGGGGCGCCGGGTTCGCCGCATCGTAGCAAGCCGTGCCGGCCGCGGACCGCATGCCGGTCAGTCGAAGATGAAGGTGAGCGCCAGCAGTGCGAGCCCTCCCAGCGCCAGTGCGGCCACCAGCACCATGATCCCGCCGGCGACCGCGATTCCCATCGAGCTGCCCGTGGCACCCGCCCGGTAGGTCCGCAGCGACCAGACACATGCCCGCACGAAAACGAAGATGCCAACCAGCGCGGTGATCCCGCCGGCCGCCACCAGTGCCGGCAGGGAGAGGCCGGAGCGGCCGCTCAGGACGCTGACCGTGATCAGCCCGCCGGCGACGATCAGGCCGACGATTCCGATGACCAGGCTGCGCACAAACGGGTGCATTGGCCGGCCATTCTACGGGCCGCGTCGACCGGGCCCGCGCCTGGCCGGGCGAACAGTTCCCCTCCCGGCCGACGGTATGCAACTTGCAACGTGCCGGGCAGCCACCGACCACACGACATCGGTGAGGCCCGCATGGTTGACAACAACGGAAACATGAGCGTCCGCGAGGCTGGACGCAAAGGCGGCAAGACGACCCGCGCCCGCTACGGCGCGGAGTTCTATCAGGAGATCGGCCAAAAGGGCGGGAAAGCGGTCAGCGAGCGCTACCCGCACGAGCACTTCCAGGACATCGGTCGCAAGGGCGGCCGCAAGGTTGCCGAGCTGATCGATCGGGCCAAGCGGCTCGACGACGCGTAGCGGTCAGAACTTCGCGTAGCGCTCCTCGCGCCAGGGATGGGCGCTGTTGCTGTAGCCGTTCCGCTCCTTAGAAGCCCAGCGGCTCGCCTGCAAGCGCGGGTGAGCGGGCCGTGAGACGGCGCCGGGCTCTAGACTGCTCGACCGATGTCGTCGCCCTTTGCAGCGTTCGCGCGGACGGCCGACGCCGTCGCCGCCACCAGATCCAGGCTCCGCAAACGTGACCTGCTGGCGGCCTACCTCCGCGAGCTCGAGACGCCCGATGTCCCGCGCGCCGCGACCTTCTTTGCGGGACGTCCGCTCCCTGGTGCCGCCGACCGGCTGGGGCTCGGCTGGGTCCAGCAGTCTGCCGCGCTCGGCGCCGCTTCCGGGGCGAGCGAGGAGGCGATGCACGAGGCGTACCTGCGCCACTCCGACTTCGGCGATGTCGCAGCGGAGTTGCTCGCGACCCGGTTGCACATCGGCGACGAGCGGACGGTCGCCGATGATGTGGCGACGCTGGCCGGTGTCGAGGCGGTGTTCCGCCGGATCGCGGAGGCCTCGTCCGGGGAGGGGCGAGTGGGTCTGCTGCGCTGCCTGTTCGAGCGCGTCGGCCCCGCCGAAGCGCGCTACATCGGCCGCATCGCGGCGCGCGAGCTGCGTATCGGGCTGCGCGAGGGGATCCTGGAAGAGGCGATCGCGGCGGCGTTTGGCCACGACCCGGCCGCGGTGGGGCGGGCGCTGACGCTGATCGGTGAGCCGGGCGAGGTCGCCCTGCTGGCCGCGGACGATCGGCTCGGCGAGGCCGCGTTGCGCCTCGGGCGGCCGCTGCGCTGCATGTTGGCGACGCCGGTCGCGGATGCGGACGACGTGGTGCGCCGTGTCGGCGAGGAGGCCTGGATCGAGGACAAGTACGACGGAATTCGCGCCCAGCTGCATGTTGGCCCCGACCTGGCGCCATGCCTCTTCAGCCGCGACCTCAAGGACGTCACCGTCTCATTCCCGGAGGTTGCCTCCGCCTTTGCGACGCTCCCCGGGCAGATGGTCCTCGACGGCGAGCTGGTCCCCTTCCGTGAAGGTGCGATGCTCGACTTCGCGAGCCTGCAGACGCGCCTCGGGCGGGTGCGGCCGGATCCGGAGCTGCTGGAGCGCGTGCCGGTGGCGCTGGTGGCGTTCGACCTGCTCCACCTGGACGGCAGCGATCTGCTCGACCTCCCGCTGCGAGAGCGGCGGGCTGCGCTCGAGGCGCTGCGGCTACCGGAGCGTACCGGTGAGCGGGTGCTCTACTCGCACCTGGCCACGGCCCGCGGTGCGGACCAGATCGACGTGGCGTTCGACGACGCGCGACAACGGCGTAACGAGGGGCTGATGGTCAAGGACCCGGGCTCCGCATACCAGCCCGGACGTCGCGGGCTTGGATGGTTGAAGCTGAAGCGAGCGCTGGCGACCCTCGACTGTGTGGTGGTCGGCGTCGAGTGGGGGCACGGGAAGCGGCGTGGTGTGCTCTCCGATTACACGTTCGCCGTTCGGGCCGGCGAAGACGACGACCGGCTGCTGACCATCGGCAAGGCCTACACCGGGCTGACCGATGCCGAGATCGCCGAGATGACCGCTCGATTCACCTCGATCACGCTCCGTGACTTCGGTCGCTACCGGACCGTGGTGCCAGAGGTGGTCGTAGAGATCGCGTTCGACCGCATTCATCGCAGCGGTCGGCATCGGTCCGGCTTTGCGCTGCGCTTTCCGAGGATCATGCGCATCCGCACCGACAAGACGCCGGCCGAGATCGACACCCTGGCGAGCGCCGAGTCGCTGTACGTGGCCCAGGCGAGCGGCCGGATCCTGCTTGCCACCGGCGCCGGCGGCACCACCGAGCGGATCGCGGCGACCGGCGTCGCCGAGGAGGGCTAGCCTCGGGGCGGGGCGACCGCCTCGCCCTGGCGTGGCAACCGAGCGCGGGCGTCGGGCCGAGCGGCGGTCAGCAGCGCGTCGACCAGGCGTGTCGCGCGGAAGGCGTCGAGCCGTTGCACACGGCCGATGCGCTGCGCCCACCACGGGGCGTTGTCGCGGGTCACGATCTCGACGTCCGGCTCCTGGAGGATGACCCGGCTTCCGGCGCGCGGGAAGACGATGGTGGCGGCGATCGGAATGCCCGGTTCGCCTGAGGTCACGGCGATCCACTGCTCGACCGCCTCGCGGAGGGCGAGCGCATCGAACGACGGATTCTCCGCGAACGGCACCCATCCCTGCTCGGCTCCGACCTCCCAGGCGCGGCCCCGGACCCGGAACCGATGTTCCCAGCGCCGAGCCAGCAGCGCGCGGACACCGGCCGGCCCGACCAGGAGCGCCGCCAGCTCGCCGCGCGTCGCCGGTACGTGGAGGCCGACGATGAGCACGTACTCTTCGCCGAATATCGGTGCCAGAAGGCGCTCGACGTCCCGGTTGGGGCGTCCACGCTCCCGCAGCTCGTTGACCAGCAGCGCGACCGCAACGGTGAGCCCCACCGCCAGCGCCACTCCGCCCAGCGGTCGCCAGGCAGGCGGGGTGGCGACGACCAATGCGAGCGTGGCGGACGGCAGAACGAGGATCGCAAGCCACACGCTGCCGCGGCGTACCCGAGCGGCGGGAGTGGCGCGGGCGGCCGCGACCCGGATCACGCGCATCTTCGGCGCGCTCCGGCTAGTGTGTGGTGGTGAGCAGCCCGGCGGTGACCAGCGTGCACGCCACCTTTGTCGATCCGACGCGGATGCGCGTGGAGGCGCGGACCGCCGAAGGCTTGACCGTCATCCTCGACTCCTCGGCTGAGGGCGGTGCGGGTGCCGCTCCGGCGCCGATGGAGACGCTGCTCGCCGCGCTCGCGGGCTGCACGTCGATGGACGTGGCGAGCATCCTGCGCAAGAAGCGGCAGCGGCCGTCGCGGTACGAGATTGTGCTCGACGGCACCCGTGCCGGTGCGCATCCCGACGTCTTCACCCGCATCGTGGTCGAGCACCGGGTCGAGGGTGCCGTGGAAGTGGAAGCGCTGCGTCGGTCGATCGAGCTGTCGGCCACGCGCTACTGCCCGGTGAACGCAATGCTCTCGGCCGCCGTGGTGATCGAACATCGCTATCTGCTCCGCGGCGAGGGCGGCAGACAGCAATCCGGGCTGGTGGTCACCACCGGACCGGGTCACCGGCTTCCCGGAGCGATAGCGCCCGGCGCCTGACCGCGCGGCATCTCCACCGCGCCCAGGACCGCGCGGCGGAAATCGTCGATTGCGAATGGCTTGGCAACCACCGGACCGATGGCCCGCAGCGCGTTCAGCCGCTCCACGGGAGCCGCGGAGACGATCACCACCGGGATCCCCGGCCAGGCATCGAGCAGAAGCGCGGTGATGTCCGCGCCGTCGCCATCGGGGAGTGTCGCGTCGATCACCAGCAGGTGCGGCAGGCCGAGCTGAATCAGGTCGCCCAGCTCCACGATCCGCCGGCAGCTCACCACCGTGTAGCCCAGGTCGCGAAGGAGATCCGCCTCCAGCGCGGCAACATCCGGGTCGTCCTCGAGGATGTAGGCGCGCAGCAGCGCATCGGGGCTCTCCTCGTCGAGCGTGGCGGCAGCGGCACGCGGGTTCATGCGGCGGAGTCTCTCGTACCGCCACGAGCCGAACAATGGCCGCATGGCCTGTCGAGGCTGGTACCTGTAGCGCACATCGGCGGCCGTTGGCGCCCATCGGTGGCCATCGGGCCCGCTTGCGGGGCCGATGTATAGTCACCGCCCGACAGCTCGAGGAAGGCAAAGGACCATGGCGCGATCGATGTGGCGAGGGGCGATCCAGTTCGGTCTGGTGACGATCCCGGTCAAGCTCTACCTCGCGACCGAGCAGGGCGGGATCGGCTTCAACATGCTCCACGCGACCTGTCTGAACCGGATCCAGATGAAGATCTACTGCCCGTACCACGACGAGGTCGTGCCGCGCTCGGAGACGGTGCGCGGCTACGAGTACGCCAAGGGTCGCTACGTGGTGGTCACCGAGGAGGACGTCGACCAGATTCCGCTGGCCACGCTGCGCGCGATCGAGATCGAGCTCTTCGTCGATGCGCGCCGGGAAGCGCACGGCGCGCAGTTCGTCAAGCAGGCGTACTACCTGGAGCCGGAGAGCATCGGTCGCAAGGCGTTCTACCTGCTCAAGCGCGTCCTTGCCGATGAGGGAAAGACCGCGATCTGCAAGATCGTGCTGAAGGACCGGGAACAGCTCGCCGCGCTCAACCCGTTCAGCAGCACCATGCTGCTCACCACCCTTCACTGGCCCGATGAGGTGCGGTCGATCGAGGAGCTGGCGCTTCCCGAGGAGGAGATCCAGTTCAAGCCGGGCGAAGTGGCAATGGCAGAGCAGCTTGTGGCGAGCATGACCGGCGACTTCAGCGCCGATGCCTATCGCGACGACTACCGCCAGGCGTTGATGGCGGTCATCGAGGCCAAGGTCGCGGGGGAAGCGCCCGAGCCGATCCACCGCGTCGAGCCGACCCAGATCGGCGACCTGATGGCGGCCCTGGAGGCCTCGGTGGCAGCCGCGCGCGAGGCGCGTCGCGAAGCGGGCGCCGAGGAGGTCGCGACCGAGCCACAGGTGGCCGAGGTGGCCGAGGTGGCCGAGGTGGCCGAGGCTCCGCGCCCCCAGCGCCGCCGCAAGACCGCCTAGCTGCGGGGCGTGGAGCCGGAGCAGCTCCCGCTCACGATCCCCGGTGGCGGCTCGCCCCGGCGACTGCCGTCACGCATCTCACCGATGCAGCCGGTGGCGGTCGACGAGCCGTTCGACGATGCCGGCTATCTGTTCGAGCCGTGGTGGCCCGGAATCCGGGCGATCGTGTTCGCGGAGCACGGCCGTCTCCGGATGCAGGTCAGCGGGCTGGCCGATGCGCTCGCCGCGTTCCCCGAGCTGGCGGCGATCACCGCCGAGCTGCGGGAGGACGGCGTGGTGCTCGACGGCTGGCTGGTGGTCCTCGATGCCTCCGGCCGTCCGGATCCGGAGCTTCTTCGGGCGCGCCTCTCCGGCGCCCGGCGCGGCGGAGCGCCGGCCTACGTCGCCAGCGACCTGCTGTGGTCGGCGGGACGATCCTGGACGCGCCGCTCGTTCGCGGCGCGGCGCCGTGAGCTCGGGGAGGTCCTGCCGGGTGCGGGCCGCGCGATCGTGGGCCGCGGTTATCCCGGCGAGGGACACCTGGTGGCCGACGCGCTGGCCGCCCTCGGCATCGATGGGCTGAGCGCCCGGCGGCTCGATGCCCGTTACCGGGCCGGCGAAGCGGGGGAGTCCTGGCTTCGCGCGCCGATCACGCCGCGCGTTCGCGAGCGGCCGGCGCTGGCGCTGATCCTGAGGCTTCCCCTCCACCCCGAGTAAGGCCCCCGGAGCGGCGCGCGAGCGGCCGCCGGTTTCAGCGCGCCGGTGGCAGGAGCCGATCCAGAGACCACGGCCAGGGGAGCGGGGGCTGCAGGCGCTCCGCATCGGCGACCAGGCCGTCCCTCGGAATGGCCCGGAAGGAGCCGATGTCGTAGCTGAGTGAGGGGCCCTTTGGCGGCTCCGTGGCGAGCGGTGATCCCCGCAGGACGGCGCCCACCGCGCGGGCCGAGGTGGCGTCCTCGCCCCAGTGCGTGCGGAGCAGGACGGCGAGGTCCCAGCCGAGAAGGTCGTCGGGACGCGAGGAGAGGGCCCGGTCGAGCGCCGCCGACGACTCGGCTTGGCGTCCCGCGACCGCGAGTGCCAGGGCGTGGACCGCCGGGTCGGCGTAGCGGGACGGTTCGATGGGCGCGTGAGCCGCCGCGCGTGAAACGAGAATGTCGAGCTCGGTGGTCTGCGCGGTCACCTGCTCGGTGATCGGTTGCGTCCCCTCGTCGAGCGCGATCCGCCGCGGCCAGCTTGTGGCCAGGCTGGTGTTCAGGTTGGTGAGCAGCGAGAGCCGGTAGGCCGCGTCGGCGCGCGCCTGATCTCCGAGGCGCGAGAAGAGCAATGCGGCGTTGATCAGCTCGTGCCCGGAAACCGATGCCGTCTCGACGGCACGCTGGGCGGCGTCCCGCGCGCAGGTGGTGTCACGCAGCTGAAGACAGACGATCCCCAGGTTGGTCCAGCTGGCGCCGTCGCCGGGGTTGCGCCTCACCGCGGCATCGAGGGCGTTGCGCTCGGCGACCCGATCGCGGTTGCCGTCTGCGGCGATCGCGAGGGCCTTGGGGCCGATCGGATGCCACGGGTCGAGCGCGACCGCCCGTGCCAACCCTGCCTGGGCCTCTGGCCAGTCGTACGCGCCGGCAGCGTCGGCACCCGATCGGTACGCGATCGCCGCGGCGTCCGAGAAGATCATTGCCAACAGCAGCCCGCCCGTGGCGAGGGCGCCCCCGGCGGCCAGCGGACGAGGCATCCGAGCCCGATGCCAGGTGACCGCGCCCGCGTCGGCCAGCGCGACCGCGGCCAAGCCGATCAGCAGCAGGTTCATGTTCGGCAGGAAGGTGAGGTCCTCGAAGAGGCCGGCCACCGCGAAGCCGGCCAGCACGGCGAAGGCGGCTCGGCCGCGCGCCGTCCTTGTGCGCCAGGGCCCCGCGGTGATGACGAAGGCAGCGACCAGCGCCATGGCGGCCAGCAGTCCCACAATCCCCGCGTCGCCGAGCACGCCGAGCAGCAGGTCGTGGGAGTGCGGCTGGTGGACGGGAAAGGTCAACGGCGGCGCGGCGGCCTGGCGCGCGTAGGGCATGGTGCCCGGGCCGATCCCGAGCATCGGGTTGGCGATCCAGGCCAGCAGCGTGTCCCGCCACAGCTCGGTGCGATAGACAAGGGACGTGACCGCCGTGATCCGCGGCCAGGCGAACGCGACGCCCAACATCGCGGCCACCAGCACCGCCCCGGCCGCCCCGAGCTCGCGAGGACCCCAGCGACGCCGCGGCCGCAGGCGTCGCGCGAGCGGCATGGCGAGAACGATCGCCGCGATCCCGATCGCCAGCCAGGCCGAACGCGAACCGGAGAGCAGGGCCAGCGGCAGGCCGATCGCCCCGATGACCATGACCACCGCCCGCCGGAGTCGCGCCGGCTCGAGGAAGCCGGAGAGCGGCAAGGCGGCCAGCAGCACGAACGGCGCCACCGCCACCGATCCGAAGACCGTGTTCTCGTTCCCTAGGCGCACCGGGGGGAACAGGGTCACCGCTCCTGCCTGGTACCAGCCCACCCGACGGGCCAGCATTGACAGCAGGGTCCAGGCGGCCAAGGCAAGGATCGGCGTCAGCACCGCGAGCGCGGTGGCGGTGGGCCGGCGCCGGAGGGCGAGCAGCGCGACGGGGAGCATCCCGGCGGTGACGAGGATGCCGGCCAGCGCCGGCAGCGCGAGGCCGCGGTTCTGAGCGGTCAGCGTCGAAAGGCCGAATGCCGCCAGCAGCGCGAGGATGAATGGGTCGAGCCGCGTGCGCGGCAGCGCCACGCCGCGTCGGTGGAGGGCGACCAGGCCACCGAGTGCTGCCACCGCCAGCAGATGAAGGACAAGCTGCAGGCGAGCGTCCCACAGCGCGCCGTCCCAACCCAGGTACGCGAAGACCGCCAGACCGGCGGCCAGGGCGCACGCCTCGCCCAGGCCGATGCGGCGCACCTAGCGAGGCTCGGCCGGGAGCCCTGCGGCGGCGAGCGCACGCTCCAGCTTGGTGACCGGGTCCGGCGCGATCCCCTCGACCTCGAGGAGCGCGCCGCGCAGGGCGGCCAGCTCAGCCTCGTCGGCAACCGCGCCGAGCTCGAGCTCGACGGTGTACAGACGCTCACGGAGCGTCCCCCTGACGACCACGTCGGATGTGTCAAGCGAGAGCACGCCGATGTGCCGCCCGGCCGACGAGGTGACGATCCGCTCCGTGCGCTCCTGACGCAGGGTCAGTCGCTCCTCCAGCGGCGCGCCGTCCGCGAGCTTCTCGAGGAGCGAGCGCGCCTCCGAGGCGGGCCACGTCGCTGGGCCGCCGGGCCACGTCGCCGCGCCCTCGACCTCGGGACGGCGGTGAAGCCCGGAGGGACCATCCGATCGGGCCGAACCCTTCAGTGACACGATCGTCCGCCCCTCGCGGGTGCGAATCCGGCAGGCCCAGCGTGAGCGACCAAGCCGACGGTCCGGCGTGTCGAGGTAGATATCCTCCTCACGATGGCTGATCGGCGGACCGAGCGAGGTGGCCGCCAGCCGGTCGCGGCGGGCCAGCTCGACGAGCGGCGCATCGGTCGCGGCGCGGAACTTCAGCTCGACCTCGTCGGTCACGAGCGCGCCGCCGAGGCCTGGTAGCGCGAGGCAGCGGTCTTCAGCAGCTCGGCCACCGACTCGCGCAGCTCGGCCGGCTCGATGACCTCGACCGCGTCGCCCCACGAGAGAATCCACGGCCGAATCTCGACGATGCCGGCCACTCTGACGGTCAGCTCCACGGACCCGTTCGGCAGGTCACGCAGCTCCTGGGATCGGTGCCAGGTCGACTCGTGCACCCGTCGGGCGACGGCCGCGGAGAAACGCAGCCGAACGGTCTGCATCGGGGTGCTGTCGGCTGACCAGATCCCCCATGAGTTCGCAAGCCATCGATCGGGATCGAAGTCGTCGGGGATCTGGTAGCGCTCGGGGGTGAGGACCGCCGCACCGATGCGCTCGATCTTGTAGGTGCGCATCGCGGCCGCCGGCTCGTCATGCGCGATCAGATAGACGCTCCGTCCGGCCGCCCAGGGCTCCAGAAAGTAGGGCCGCACGCGCGTCGTGCGAGACTCTCCCTTGCTGGATTCGTAGCTGATCTCGACCACGCGGCCCTCCGCCCAGCCGCGGGCGACGGTCGCGAAGATCCGGGTGAAGGGCTCGTTCGCCTGCTGCTCCCCGATGGCCAACATCGAGGCCGCGACGTGGCGGGCGATCTGCGGCGGCAGCGCCTGCGCGATCTTGGTGAAGGCGCTGACCACGGCTCGGTCGTACTCATCCGACCAGCGGGTGATCAGCCGGGCAGCCAGGAAGAGCACGATCGCCTCCGGCACGCTGAGGTGCAGCGGCGGCAGGAAGTACTGCTTCTCGACTCCGTAGCGCCCGCGCCCCGCCTGGAAGATCGGGACGCCGAGCTCCTCGTCGAGCGCCTTGATGTCCCGATACACGGTGCGCGTGGTCATGCCGGTCAGCTTGGCGATCTCACCGACGGCGACGCCCTTCTCGCCGCGCCCCAGCTGGTAGAGGATCGCGGTCACCTGGAGCAGTCGCGCGAGGCGGTCGCGCTTGCGCCCTCGTCCGTCGTCGTCGGGCTCCGCGACCGGCAGGAAACGATCCGTCAGGTCGTCCGACTCGAGGGCGCTCGCCGTTCCGTCGAAGGTAGGCATGGCGCGATGATAGCCGCGAGGACGGGGTACCCAGAAAGACGCGCCTCCAGCGTCCTGAGCCTCTACGGCTGTCCGACGCGGCGGGCGGGCTGTCTGCAGGTCAACCGCCGGACGCGGCCGATGGGCTTGGGCTGGCCACCGGCGGGGCTGGTGACGCAGATCGGCTCGGCACCGATGTCGGCGGCGGCGCAGGCGGCGGCTCGCCCGGAAGGGCCGCAACCATCTGGCGGTTGACCGCGTCGACCACGCCGATCAGCAGGAAGACGTAGTGACTCGCCGCCCAGGTGTAGATCGTGGTGCCGGCGGCAGTCGCGGGGTCCTCGCCCCGGGTCCACACCGAGCGGCCGGCGACGACCGCCAGATGCCACGCTTCGGGGTGCAGGCCCTGGATGCCGACGTACTCCCCGATCGGGGCCAGGTAGGGCTCGAGATCGGCGGTATGGACCGCCGGCGGATCGACCCGCATGGCATACAGGCTCATCGTTCGCGGACGCTCGACGTAGGCGATCACCAGGCTCCGGAATCGGACACCGATGCGCCCGTAGGCGGCCTGACCGATGTCGCCGGGGGTCACCCCGTACTCGGTGATCGGAGGCTTGTCGACCACCACGGCTCCGAGCGTGGGGGGCACGAGCGCCAGCAGCGAGGGGTCGGGCGGGTTGGTGAACGACGGGGTCGGCAGCGGCGTCGGCGAAGGGGTCATGGTCGGCGCGAGCGTGAACAACGGGGACGTTGACAAGCGTCCGGAAGCCGATGGCGGAGGCGCGCTCGTCGAGCAGGCGGCGAGGGCCACGCTGCCCGCCACGCTGAGCAGGCTGGTGGCGGTCCGGGCACGCGGCGACGCGAGGGGGATCGGCATGGGAGGCGCGATGATACACCGCGGCCTCCACCCAGGATCTAGGCGGCCCGCACCGATGCGCGGCGCGGTCGACGCGCGCCCGACCGGCGTCGATCGGCGCTCGCCTCGCCACGTTGGCCTCCGCCGGTCGTCCGCGCCGGTCGGCGCTCCCTGGTCACCACGATCGTCGACAGCGCCTCCACGACCTCCGCGAGATAGGCCGTGCCGACCTGCTCGCGCAGCCCGGACAGCGCCGCAGCCCGGCCGCGCCGCGGTGCGCCGGCTCCGGTCACCGTGCTGTCGTACACGTCGGCCGCGCACACGATCTGGGCCGCCAGCGATCGCTCCGCCGCCGGCGATGGCTCGCGCACGCTTCGGACGATGTCCGCCACACCCCGCAGCGCCGCCACCGTTTCCAGGCCCGCCGCTCCGACCGGTTCCAGGTCGTGGAGCCGTGCCGCGAGCTCGATGGTCCGCACCTCGTCGTCCGTGCAGCCGAGCTGGCCGCCGATCCTGCCCGCGAGACGCCCGACGCGGTCCGCGTGCCCGCGCGTGCTGCCGTCCTTGCGCTCGAGGCCCCTGGCGACGGCAAGCAGCGCATCACGGACCGGCTGCTCACTCGGATCGGCGGCCGCCACCGAGAGGCGCGCCGCATGCTCGACCAGATGCTCAACTGAGCCGGCGTCTTCCGGATGCAGCAGCGCGGCGCGCGCGAGTTCGTCCAGCGTGCCGCGCAGGTCGCGAATCTCACGGGGCACCTCGCCGGCCAAAGTGACCCGGTCCTCGCCGGCCTGCTTGCCGTAGTAGAGCGCGGTATCGGCCGCCCCGATCAGGGCGTTCTTGTCCGTCGCGTCGCTGGGGAATGCCGCCACGCCGATGGTGATCGTCACCGGCGTCGAGTCCTTGCTCGTTAGACGCGCCACGGCTCGCCGCGCGCGCTCGGCGACCACCTCAGCCTGCGAGGCGTCGACCGAGGAGAGGATCAACGCGAACTCGTCGCCCCCGTAGCGGTACGCCAGGTCCTCAGAGCGCGCTGCGCCGTAGATCGCGGTGCCTACCGCATGCAGCAGTGCGTCGCCGGCGGGATGACCCAGCCGATCGTTGTAGGCCTTGAAGCGGTCGAGGTCCATCATCAGCAGCGCCACGCCCGCGTTGGCGTCGGCCGGCAGGTCCCGTGCTCGATCGAGAAGCCGTGCGAGATCCTTCTGGAACGCGCCGTGGTTGCCGAGCCCGGTGAGCGCATCGGTTTCGGCCCGCAGGCTGACCGCGTGATGGGTATCGGCGTTCCGCAGGGCGATGGACGCCTGGCCGGCGAAGAGCTTGACGAGCTCGAAGTCCTGATCACTGAAGTAGGCCTCGGGCCCTCCGCCGCGCGACACGTTGAGGGCGCCAGTCACCTCGCCGTTGCTGACCAGCGGCACCACGACCATCGCCTCCGGCTCGGTTGGGGTCCCCGGAATCTGGAGCGCGCGTGGGTCACTCAGCGCATCGTTGACTAGCGCCGGCTCGTGGTGATCGACGACCCAACCCATCAGTCCGCTACCGAACGGGATGACGTAGCGCGAGATCAGGTCGGCGTGATGCTCGCGCGTTAGCACCGGAACCAAGGCCTGCTGCTCGTGGTCGGCGCGGTAGATCGACAGGTTGTCGTACGAGACGACCGCGCGCAGGCCGTCGGCGATCGTCTCCAGCACGTCGCCGGGGTCGAGGGTGCTGAGGAGTCGCTCGTTGATCTCGAGAAGTCGCCGCTGCGAGTCCAGCTGGCGCGCCAGCTCGGCGGATTGGCGGGCGAGCTGCTCGTAGCTGTGCGCGTTGGCGAACGCCTGTGCCGCGTAGCCGGCGAAGATGCTCATCGTCTGCAGGTCGTCGTCGCTGAACTGGTTGGTGCCCAGCTTCGACAGCGCCAGGATCCCGACGGCGCGCTCTTCATAGAGCATCGGTACCACGAGCATCGATTCCTCGATGTCGTCGGTGCCGTCGATGGTGTGCCCGCGGGTATCGGTCAGGGCGTCGTTGATCAGCATAGCCTCGCCCGTCTGGGCCACCGTCCCGGTGAACGAGCCCGGGCCGATCTCCACGCGCAGGCGCTCGCGGAAATCGCCCTCTCCCAACAGGCGCCGCGTGTACGCCACCGGCTCGCAGACGCCTGTGGCCCAGTCCACCGAATAGACGCGGATATCGTGGAACTCGGCGAGGGTGCTCGCCTCGGCCACGATCGCCTCCGCGATCATCTGGACCTCGGTCAGGCGGTTGAGGCGAGCCGACAGGTCCTGGATCGACTTCATGCGGGCCGCCTGCGCGGCAAGCGACCGATACAGCCGCGCATTGCTGATTGCCACCGCGGCCTGGTTGGCGAACGACTGGGCGAGAGCCAGCTCCTCCGCGGGCCACTCCTGGGGGCGCAGGTGATAGAGGCCCAGCACTCCGACCGCCTGGTCGTGCGACACGAGCGGGACGAGGCACGCGGTCTTGATCCCCTCGGCCGCGTAGATATCCCGCATCGGGCCGACGCGGTCATCGGCGTCTGCGTCGTGCAGAACGTATGTGCGGCGCTCCCGGATCGCCTTGATGCCGGCGGCGTCTGACTCCAGCCGGAGCGCACGGACGCGGGCGTGGAATACCTCCCCGATGCCGCGTGCTGCTCCGAGCTGGAAGGGCTCTGGGCCGTCGCCGAGGAACCAGAGCCCCGCCTTGTCGGCATCGAACAGGCTGCGTGTACGGTCGACGATGTCGTCCAGCACGCTCGCCAGATCGAGCTTTCCGGTCAGCTCCTGGGTCACGCTGCGCAGTGCCCGGGCGCGCGTCACCTCGCGACGAGCGCGCGCCAGGAGCCGCGCGTTGAAGATCGCGGTAGCCGCCGCGTTGGCGACGGTGCCCAGGAACGGCACCTGCGAGATGGCCAGCACGCCGTCCACGCCATCTTCGATCAGCATCAGCCCCAGCACCTCGCCCGAGGCCCGGAGCGGCAGGCGCAGCTCGAGTCCGGACGCGTTCTCACTCAGGGCCGGAGCACCTTCATCGGACGTCAGGTGGCTCTCTCCGAGCGGCAGTCGCGCGGCCGGAGCGACTCGGTAGCCGGCGTGCGTCTCCAGCTCGAGCTCTGCCTGCCGCGCCAGATAGATGGCAACCTGCGGGTACGCGAAATGCGCCCGGAGGGCCTCGATGGCGGTCCGGCACACCGCTGCGACATTCAGGGCGGCGGCGGATCCCTGTGTCAGCCGGGTGAGCACCGCGATCTCCGCGTCCCGGCGGTGGACCGGCGCGGCCGCGAGCTCCGGCGCATCCGCGCCCTCCCCGAGAAGGCGCTTGACATCACCTTGGCGAAACCGCCGATCGCCGCGCGCGTTGATGCGGTAGGCGGTCAGCCTCCCCGCCTCGGTCCAGGCGCGGACGGTGTTGGGATGGACGCCGAGCAGGGCGGCGGCCTGGGCGACGCTGATCAGCTCTTCACGTCCGCCCCCACGATCGCGATGCCCGTTGGCCACCAGATGCGCTCCCCGCAGCACGGCGCCCGACAGGAAGCCGCTCCGACGATGGATGGAACCTTTGGTAGGTGCCGTGCAGCCGATGGTAGAAGTGGCAACCGCGCGGACTCGATCCCCCATTCGTACCGAGCCGCTCCGTACCTCTCCTCGGGCCGGGTCGCCCGGCCACCGCCGCGCGGCGCGCCCGCTTGGCGGGGGACGGCCGGATCCGCGGCCGCTGCCCAGACCGCCGGGTCCTCGTTCAGCGTGGGCGGTGGTCAGTGTGCCAGCAGGCCGCCGATCGCCGCCCCGAGCGCGGCCACCAGCAGGCCCGCGCCGAGGAACGATGCGACCAGCGCCGGACCGATCAGGTCGCGCCGCGGCCCGCCGAGCAGCCGAATCGCCTCGTCGACCTCCAGGTTGGAGATCACATAGCCTCCCGGCGGAGGGGCCAGCTCAAGCGCTCCGGCGGCAGACCGCCGCACGATGGCGAGTACCCGCAGCCGATCGACGATGTTGACGGTTCGGGTGATGGCGCGCGCAGCGATGCCATCGGCGGCCGCGGAAACGAGGCGTTCGGCCGCCCGTCGGTGCGTAACGTCGAGCTCGTTCACCGTCCCGCGCCAGATCTCGGGAATCACGACCAGCGGCTCGGCGGCGCGGGCGGGGTCGAGGGGCAGCGACCCGTCGTGATCCCACAGGTCGAACGAACGGGTCTCGCGGAGCCGCTCCACCGTGCGCCATCGGCCACGCCCCGCGTGGATCTCGACGTCGCGGTGAAACACGACCAGCCGCTCACCTTCGGGCAGCTGGAGCGGATCCCCCGCGCGGATGCGCCCGACCACTCGCACCGGGCGAGACGGAATCTCGCCCAGGTCCAGCAGTTCGCCGACGGACAGCTCGCGAGCGCCGGCGAATCGGCGACCCAGGCCAAGCTGAGCTCCGGTGGCCCGGATGGTGAGGGTGCCGCCCAGAAGGAGCAGGGTGCCGACGCCTGCAGCCAGGGCCGCGACGAGCAGGGACATCGGCGGCGAAGTATATGCGCCGCTAAGCGGCTGATAAGCGCGGCGGCGTAGCGTCGCCGCGAAATCAGTCGGTCGCCGACCGTTGAGCAGCAGAGGAGTCCGCCGCCGCCCGGAACGTCCGAACGCCCAGCCCCCTTTCTGTCGTGCCCTCGGAGGTTCCTCGGTGTCTCACGCGCGTCGTACGCTGCCGCTGCTCGCGGCAGCCGTCCTGATCATGTCCCTCGTCTTGGCCGGAGCCGTGCAGGCCGAACCGCCGCCCTCTGCCGCCCGATACGACCCAGCGGCCGCTCGGAGCGCGGGGGTTGCCGTCGCGGTCACCCGACGCCGAATCGGCGAGCAGACGCTCATCGATGCCAGCCTGCCGCGCTTCGGATCGACGCCGATCGATCCCGTCTCGGAGGCGCGGCGCCTGCTGGCGACCTCCCGCGACGGTGGGATCGTGGCGACCACCGACAGCTACGGGGGCCGTCCCGGCGCCCTCTCGATCGCCACGGCTGACGGGTCGCTGGTGCGCAGTGAGCTGGAAGGAGTCCTGGCTTCAGCGGTCGCCGCGGACGGGTCCTGGGCGGCGACCATCGACGGCGCCGGTCGGATGTGGCGCGTGGAGACGGAAGGCGGTAGTGCGACTCGGCTCGCGGACGGCCCGTTCACCGCACCGATCGCGTTTGACCCTGACGGCTCGCTGCTGACTATCGCGGTCAGCTCCGTGGAGGCACCGGCTTCGGCGGATCTGGCTCGCGTTGAGCCGGCGACGGGCAGGGTCGTGCGGCTCACGGCAGGAGAGCTGCTTTCCGGCTTCTCGCTGCTCGACGCCGGAGGCGTCGCGTACTTCGTGAGCAATCCCGACGGGTCGACCTCGGTCCGCAGTCTCGGGCTCGGAGCCGGCGGGGAACCGCTCGCGGATCTCGGTGCGGCCGCGATTCATGTCTCGACCAGCGCAAACGGACGGCAGATCGCCTTCGAGCGCGCCGGCCAGGGCGTCTTCATCCAGGAGCGTGGCGCCGGCGCTGCGCGTCGGATCAGCGGGGGTGCCATCCCTCGCGTTTCGCCCGACGGCTCACGGGTCATGGTGCTCGCCGGCGGCGGCACCGACATCCTCGACCTGCGGGGCAGACGCATCGCGCACATGGCTAGTCCGGCCGTGGCTTGGGCGGGTTGCGGGGCGGGGTGCGACCGATGATGCGGTCCGCTGTCCGCGCCCTCGCAGGCGCAGGCCTGCTGTTGCTGCTGGGCGCCGGTTCGGCGCTCGCCGCCGACGACTACACGCTGCCGTTCTCGAACCCGGACGTTCAGCTGAGCTACGGCATCGACCGCGATCCGACGCGCTGTCGCCAGCTGGATTGGACGGGACAAGTCTGGAACGACTGCGCCAGCCATCCGGGTCGCGCGTACGACAACCACACGGGCATCGACTATCCGATGGGACTGCAATCGGCCGTGGTCGCGGCCCGCGACGGCACCGTGGTCGGGCTCTTCGAGGGCTATGGGACCGAGGAGTTCGGATCCGCGGGCAACTACGTCCGCGTTCGCCACGCCGATGGCCGGGACTCGCTCTACTACCACCTGGCGCAGGGTGGTGTCCTGGTCGGGATCAACCAGAAGGTGTACGCCGGCCAGCAGATCGCACGGTCAGGATGCAGCGGCATCTGCTACGGCGCGCATCTGCACTTCGAGCTCGACCGGCTGGTCGGCAGCGTCTGGCAGCCCAGCGACCCGATGGCCGAGCGACGCTGGACCACCTGGCCCGGCCGAGTGCCGTACCTCGCCTCCGTGGTGCGTGAAAGCAACAGTGGCACGGAGGTCATCAGGCGCTATCAGACCGTCACGCACTGGGTCGAGTTCAGGAATCTGGGTGGCCGTGCCTGGCGACCGGACATCAGCCTCGGCCGCCTGCTGCTGGTCACGTACGACCCACCACTGCATGCGAGCGCCTTCGCGGCCGCCGACTGGCCCTCGTCCACCGTGGCGACGCCGGTCGATGCCGGACCGATCGGGCCGAACGGGATCGGCCGCTACACGTTCGGCCTGCGGGGAGGTCCGCCGCCGGGGACCTACCGAGAGAGCTTCAACCTGCTCGCCAACTCGGTGGCGTGGTTCGATCACGGGCGGATCGGCAACTACTACGTTCCGATCGTGATCTCGAACTTCTCGCCATGAGCCGCCGCACGGGACGGGGCCGTCTGCCCCGACCCGACCGACTGCCTGCGATGCTGGTCCGCACGACCGTGCCACCGCCGCTCGCGCTGCTCGCCGCGGTGGCAGTCGCGTGCTCGGCCCCGCCAGCCGTGCGCACGCCGAGCCCACCGGCTGCCACCTGGTCCGCGCCGTCCCCGGTCGCCAGCCGGGCCGGCGGAGGGATCGAAACTCCGGTGGCCTCTGCGGTGCCCGGCCTGCCATCCGGCTTCCCGGTGTACCCCGCTGCGGCGAGGTTGCCCAACCGCCCGCCTGCGGTGGCGATCTGGACCACCGACGCTGCCGGGCCAGCGGTGTACCGCTTCTACCAGTCGGCGCTGCCGAAGCGCGGCTTTCGGATCCTGGCGCTCTACCCCGGCGGGGCGGCTGCCGCGATCCGATTCGCGGCGCCCGGAGGCCGAGCCTGGCAGCTGTCCCTATCCGGTGACACCCGGCATACCGACATCTGGCTCGGTCCGCCGTGACGCCTAGCTGCCGCCGACCAGCGCGATTTCCGCTTCCGTGGCCCCGATCGCTCGCGTCAGGGCCCGCGGGTCCACCTTGAAGACCGCGTCCGGCAGCCCGGCAGCGGCCCACACCTGCGCATGCTGAAGGAGGCGCCGATCGATCACCACCCGAAGCGGCCAGTCATGTCCGAGTGGCGGCACACCGCCAATTGCGAAGCCGGTTGCCGCGCGGACCTCGTCGCCCGTCGCTCGGCGCACGTCGCGCGCACCCAGCACGGAGGCCAGACGGGCCGTGTCGAGCCGGTCGGCCCCGGAGACGAGGGCGACCACCGGGGTGCCGTCGGCCACGAAGACCAGTGACTTGACGATCTGTCCGACGTCGCATCCCACCGCGCGCGCGGCCTCCTGCGCGGTGCGCGTGCCCTCCGGAAAGCGCTCGACACGGATGCTGACGCCCAGCTCGCCGGCGGCTTGGGTAACGCGGGTCAGGTTGGGGTGCGACTCCACGACCCGATGATGGCATGCCGTGCTAGGCTCAGCGCGCAACCAATTGACGACAGGGGAGCGCGAAGAGCGCTGAGAGTGCGGAGAGCCGCAGACCCTCGAACCTGATCTGGGTAATGCCAGCGCAGGAAGTCGGTTTGAACCGTGCCGCGGCGCATCCCCAACCGGGTGCGCCGCTCGTCGTTTCGCGTGCGCCCGGGGCAGCGGCGCTCCGGCGCGGAAAGGGAGCGTTTCGATGAGGGCAGTGGTGGTTGCGGATGGCGTACCGGTGGCGGGCGATCGACGGCGGCTCGGCGACGCCGAGCTGATCGTGGCCGCCGACGGAGGCGTGCACTGGCTCGACGAATGTGGTGTTCGGCCTGACTGGATCGTAGGCGACCTGGACTCGGCACATCCGGCGCTCGTCGAGCGGCTCACCGCGCGGGGCACCCGGATCGACCGACATCCGTCAAGCAAGGACGAGTCCGATACCGAGCTGGCGGTCGGTCGCGCACTGGACTCCGGCGCCGACCGGATCGATGTGCTCGGAGCCCTCGGGGGAGAACGCCTGGACCACGAGCTGGCGAATCTGCTGCTCTTGGCGGATGCCCGACTGGCCGGCACCGACGTGCGCCTGATCCGCGGCGGTACCACGGTGCGCGCGCTCCGCGACAGCGAGCGGATCGTCCTCGAGGGGCGGCCCGGCGACCTGGTGACCCTCATCCCCGTGGCCGGTGACGCGACGGGCGTGCGCACCGCCGGACTCCGCTACCCGCTGCGGGGCGAGCCGCTGATCGTCGGTGCCTCTCGAGGGCTGTCGAACGTCGTGCAGGACACCGATGCCTGGGTCGCGCTCGAGCGGGGAACGCTCCTCGTGGTCGAGACACCCAAGGTCGAGACACCCAAGAGTTCAGCAGGACGAGGAGGTCAGCGATGACCAACCGATGGCGGATCGTGGATATCGTGGTGGCGGCCGTGCTCGCGGTGGCTTTCGGGGCCGTCTTTCAGGCGTGGAATCTCGTCTGGGCCGCGGCCGGTCCGCTCTTCGTCGCGTTCCCGCCGGCGCAGGGGCTGATGTACGGCGTCTGGATGCTGCCCGCTGTTCTCGTGCCACTGATCATTCAGCGGCCCGGGGCGGCGCTCTTTGCCGAGGTCGTCGCTGCCCTGGCGGAGGTGCTGTTCGGGGCCCCCTGGGGGGCGCTGCTGCTGGTCTACGGGATCGTCCAGGGCGGCGCCGCGGAGGCGGCGTTCGCGACCGGCGGCTATCGACGATGGGGGCCGGCGATGGCCGTGGCTGCCGCCGCAGCCGCCGGCGGGGCGGCCGCAATCGCCGACCGCGTCTTCTACTACCCGACCTGGGACCTGACTTTCACGGTCGCCTACGTCGCGTTCGTCGCCACCAGCGCCGCGGTGGTTGCCGGTCTGGGGTCATGGCTGCTGATGCGCCTGCTGTCGGCGACCGGGGTGCTGGCCCCCTTCCCCGCCGGTCGTTCGCAGCGCCCGCTCTGAGCGCCGTGCCGCTCGCCGCTGCAGGGCCGGGCGCGTGACGCCGGACATCGCCATCGAGGCACGCGGCTGGGGCTGGCGCCACGCGGGAAGGCGCGCGTGGGCGATCCGCGGGCTCGATCTGCGAGTCGAACGCGGAGAGCGGGTCCTCCTGCTCGGACCATCGGGCGCTGGCAAGTCGACGCTGCTCCTGGGGTTGGCCGGCCTGCTCGATCCATCGGGCGGCGGAGAGTCGGAGGGGCGGCTGCTGGTCCGCAGCATCCAGCCGCGCGCCGCCCGCGACGAGACCGGGATCCTCTTCCAGGACCCGGAGGCGCAACTGGTGATGGCCCGCGCCGGCGACGACGTCGCATTTGGCCTCGAGAACCGATGCGTCTCGGCGGATCGCATCTGGCCACGCGTCGACGCCGCGCTCCAGAACGTCGGCTGGCGGTACGGGTCGGATCGCTCCACCGCGGCGCTCTCGGGTGGAGAGAAGCAGCGCCTGGCGCTGGCGGGGACGCTGGCGCTCCGTCCGAGACTGCTGCTGCTCGATGAGCCGACCGCGAACCTTGACCCCGCCGGCGCCGCGGCGTTCGGTGACACGCTGCGCCAGGTGGTGAGCGGCGCCGCTACCACGCTCGTCGTGGTTGAGCACCGGGTGTCCCTGCTCCTGGACCTGGTGACGAGGGTAGTGGTCCTCGAGGCGGGAGGAGGCGTCGCCCTCGATGGCGACCCCCACGACCTGTTCGGCGCGCGCGCCGAGGAGCTTGCGGCGCGCGGCGTCTGGCTGCCGCGGCCGCCGGTTATCCGCACCCACCCGGCAGCCGAGGCGCAGGCTCAGGGCCCCGGACAGCGACCAGCGCTGGTCATCGCCGAGCGGGCCGGGTTCACCTATCCGGGGAGCGAGGGCGCGGCACTGGCACCGACCGACGTCACGCTCGAGGGCGGTCACGTGCTCGCCATCGTCGGTGCCAACGGATCGGGAAAGTCGACCCTTGTGATGCTGCTCGCCGGCCTGCTGCGACCGAGCTTCGGTCGCGTCATCGGTGGTCGCGCGCTCACGCCGAACGCACGCGCGAGTGCTCCGCTCTGGCGCTGGCGGGCCTCGGAGCTGGTGCGCCGCATCGGTACCGTATTCCAGGATCCGGAGCACCAGTTCGTGACCGCGACCGTGCGTGATGAGCTGCGGCTGGGTCCCATCCGGTCGGGCCTCGATCCGTCGCGGGCAGGTGCCCGCGCGGACGGGCTGATGGCCAGGCTGCGCCTCTCCCACCTCGCGGGCGCCAATCCGTTCACCCTCTCCGGCGGAGAGCAACGCCGCCTGTCGGTCGGCACGGCGCTGGCCGCCGCTCCGCCGGTCCTGCTGCTCGACGAGCCGACGTTCGGGCAGGACCGCACCACGTGGCTCGAGCTGGTCGCTCTCCTATCCGACCTCCGCGCCGAGGGCCGCGCCATCGGCTTCGCCAGCCATGACGCCGACTTCGTGGCGGCGCTCGCCGACCGGTCCCTGGCCCTGGACGCGGGGTCAGCCGAACCTGGGTCATTGGCAGCCCGGTGACGCTCTTCCATCCCCTGGTACCGGACCGACGGGCCCCTCTGGCGGCCGCGAATCCGATCGTGAAGCTCGCCGGCGCGGGCGTGCTGATGGGCGTGCTGCTCGTCTCGGCCGACGTGGTGGTCCCCGCCGTGCTGCTGACCGTCGAGCTCGGTGCACTGGCGTTCACCGGCCTGCGCCCCGACGTCGTGCTGCGCCGGACGGCGCCGATGCTCGCCGTGGCGATCGCCATCGGGCTGGTCAACGGCGTTTTCGGCTCGAGCACCGGGCCCAGCGTGCTGGAGGTCGGTCCGTTGCGGGTCACCGCCGCGGGGTTGTCGGCGGGGTTGGCGGCCGCGCTCCGCCTCCTCGCCATCGTGCTGGCCGGGGTGCTCGCCTTCGTGACCACCGATCCGACCGATCTGGCCGATGCGCTGGTCCAGCAGGTCAAAGTCTCGCCGCGATTCGCGATCGGGACCCTGGCCGCCATGCGGCTGCTGCCGATCCTGGCCGAGGAATGGCAGACGATCGGCCTCGCGCGGCGCGCGCGAGGGCTGGAGGCACGCTCTCCGCGGGCCGCCGTAGCGCTCCTGGGTGGCCGCATGCTGTCGCTGCTGGTGGCCGCCATCCGCCGGGCGGTCCGCATGGCGCTCGCCATCGAGTCGCGCGGCTTCGGAAGCCGGCCGTGCCGGACCGCCGCTCGCCCGCAGCGCGTCCGGGCGGCCGACTGGGTGCTGCTCGGCGCGGCGGTGTTGGCCGGCGTGCTGGCCATCGCCGTCAGCGTGGCCTCCGGCAGCTGGCGCTTCTTCCTCGCCTAGCGAGGCGGAGTCATCGGTCGAGTGGGGTGAATCCCTGGAATGGCTCCAGCCAGGCGGGCTGGTGCGCGGCGCCCTGGTAGCGCCGCATGTCGAACGGGCCGAGCGAGAGCGTCCGCGCCTGGCGTTCGATGAGCTCGGCGAGCAGGAGGCCGAGGATTGGCGCGTAGGGCATGCCGTGACCGGTCAGCCCGCAGCAGACGTACGCGCCGGGGATCGCCTCGCCGCCGGGTGTCCTCAGGGCCCCGGCGATGGGCACCTCGAGGCTTGCGAAGTCGAGCAGCCCGGTCCAGCAGCGCACGATGCGGGCGTCGGCGACGGCCGGATGCATGCGTGCCAGCAGCGAGGCCAGCAGGGGTGGAACGTGTGGCCGGACCTCCATCGAGTAGCTCCCGATCCCCATCCCCTCGTCGGCAACCGCGTAGCCACCGATCACGATCTCGCCGGTCGCCATCTGCCGCCAGTATTCGTTGCACTGGTTCGTCTCGAATCCAGGGCCCAGAAGCGGCGGCAGCGGCTCGGTGACGCACACGTGCTCGCGGATCGGGGTCAGGTTGTCACCGATCTCCGGGACGAGCGCCGGGGTCCAGGCGTTGGTCGCCAACAGGACCGATCCGGCGGCCACTTCGCCGTGTGAGGTGCGCACCCCGGCGGTCCGTCCGCCGCGGACCTGGAGCTGCTCGACGCGCACTCCGGTGACCACCGTCGCTCCCTGGTCGACCGCCGCATCCAGCAGCCCGTACACCAGGCGAAACGGGTTCAGGGTGCCGTCGCCCGGCGTCCATGCGGCGCCGAGGATCTCCTCGACGGCCAGCGCCGGGGCGAGCTCCTGGAGTTCCCGGCCGGCGAGCATCCGAACCTCAAGCCCTTCGTCGCGCTGCATGCTGGCCAGCTCGTGTCCGTGGTGCAGCTCGGCCTCGGTGCGCAGCAGGTCGAGGGAGCCGGCGCGACGCCAACCGATGCCGCCCGGGAGGCGCTCATCGAGCTCTTCGAGGATCCGCAGCGACGCGGTCGTGTAGTCGACGATCGACCGCGCCCCTGCCTCTTGCACCAGGCGCGTCACCCGGGGAAAGTGACCTCCCAGCCCGGCGAGCGCCATGCCCGCGTTCCGCCCGCTCGCCCCCGAGGCAGGCCCATTGGCCTCGATCACCAACGGGCGCATGCCCGCCATCGCCAATCGGTACGCTACCGATGCGCCGACCATGCCGGCGCCCACGACCACGACGTCGGCACCGCGTGGCAGCTCGGCATGCGGATCTGGATCGAAGGGGACCGGCTCGGGGAGCGGATGGAAGGGTCCGAGCGATCCAGTGGCGTTGGTCATGGGGACGCCGAGTGTACCCTCGTGCGGTGCCACGCCCGGAGGAGCTGCGCTTTCGCGCCGGCGAGGTGACCCTTGCCGGCGAGCTGCTGCTGCCCGACGCAGCGCCGCCCGGTCCGGCGGGCCGTTACCCAAATGTGCTCCTCCTCGGCAGCTGGCTGGCACGCGATCGTGACGGTCGCCTGGATGCTGACCGCCATCCTGCCTGGTTCGCACCCCGCGCTCGCGGCCAAGACGGTGTGCCACTCCTGGCCCGCGTCGCGGCGGCGCTCGCCGAGCTGGGGGTCGCCAGCCTGCGGTTCGACAAGCGGGGCTGCGGCAGCTCGGGGGGAAGCTGGCAAGAGAGCGACCTCTTCACGCTCATCGACGATGCCAGGGACGCCCTCGCCGCGTTGCGCGGCCGCCGCGACCTGGACCCGGCTCGGACCGGCATCGTGGGGCACGGAGAGGGTGCCGGAATCGCAATGAGCGTCGCCATCGGCGACCCGGTGGTCGGACCGCTCGGCCTGATCGGTGCCTCCGCGAGAAGCTACCGCGACGTCTTCCGCCGGGGGGTCGCCGAGCGCTCGGCCGCAGCACGTCGCCCCGCCGCGTTGGCGCGACCGAGGATCGCCGACCCGCTGGTGGCCGCCATCGACGCATGGAGCGAGGAGATCGTGGAGCGTGCCGACCGTCGCGAGCCGGCGATGGACCTGCGGCTCCCGGGCGCGCCGCCGCTGCGCCTCGCGCTCGCCGGCTGGGAGCAGGCGTTCCACACCCCGCCCCGTGCGCTGGCGACGATGCTGAATCGGCCGGTGACGCTGGTCCACGGCCGGTACGACGACATCTCGCATCCGGACGAATCGGCTCTGCTGGCAGCCGTGCTGGCCGATCGGGAGCCGCTGCCGGTTCGCTTGCCGTCTGCCGGCCATGACCTGGCGGAGGCGGACCGGAGCACGATCGACGACTTCGCGGCCGAGATCGCCTCGCGTCTCGTCCCGAGATCGCTGCCACCGGTGCTGCTCGCCATCTCGGAGATGGGATGAGACGGCTGCGGTAGACTCGAAACCGATGAGCCGACTGGAACGGGGTGACTCGGCTCCGAGCTTCGAGATGCGCGCCGACGACGGCGGCTGCGTCTCCAGCGCGGAGCTCGCAGGCCATCGGTATGTCCTCTACTTCTACCCCGAGGACGACACGTCCGGCTGCACCAGGCAGGCCTGTGGGCTGCGGGACTCCTTCGAGCGGGTGACCGCCACCGGCGCGCTGGTCTTCGGCGTCAGCCCGGACGGCGTGGAGAGCCATGCCAGGTTCCGCGCGAAGTATCAGCTCCCGTTCCGGCTCCTCGCCGATGAGGGACACCGGATCGCCGATGCCTACGGCGTCTGGGTGGAGAAGACGGCGGGCGGCCGGACCTACCTCGGCAACGAGCGAACGACCTTCGTCATCGGGGCCGATGCAACGATCGAGCGTGTGCTCCCGCGAGTGAAGCCGGATGAGCACGTCGACCTGCTGCTTGAGGCGCTGGCTGCGTGAGGGTCGATCGCCGGAACGTGGTGGCGAGCCTGGTGGTGACCGCCGCCTGCCTCCTGGTGGTCCTCGCAGTCCTGGCTTTGGCCGTGGTCAGCAGGCCGGTTCCCTAGGATGCTCTGGCCGGCCCTGGCCATCCTGCTCGTCTTGTGGCTGGTGGGGCTGCTCCTCGCGCTCGGCCCGCTCGTCAACCTGCTGCTGGTGGCCGCCGCCGTGCTGTTGGTGATCGAGGTCCTGAACGAAGAAAAAGCCTGAGCAGGCGCTTGGCCGCCGGGTTGGCACGCGACGTGCGAGACTCGGAGGGCCTTCAGGAGGTACCGACAATGCTGTGGACGATTCTCCTCATCCTTCTCGTCCTGTGGCTGCTCGGCTGGCTCGTCTTTCCCATTGGCGGTGGACTGATCCATGTTCTGCTCGTCATCGCGGTGATCGTGCTGGTCGTCCAGCTGCTGTCCGGACGGCGCGCCGTCTAGCCACGCGACGTACCGATGGCGTCGCTGCCTCCAAGGCCGCGCCGCCGGGAGTAGATCGAGCATCCCGAGGCCGAGGGTCGGCCTCGAGGTGCAGACATCCGGAGCCGGCCCCGCCGATACGGTGAGGGTCGGCTTCGTTCGTCTGCCGTTCTGGTCGTCGCCAGGCCGCCGAGAGGGGGTGGGGCCTCGGACAGCCGAGCTGTCGCAAGCATCGGCTACCCTTTGGACCGGTGCCGTCGATCGAGCCGTTCCGCTTTCTGCATACCGGAGACCTGCACCTCGACAGCCCGTTTCAGGGGGTGAGCGCGGAAGCGCCCGCGTCGCTGCTGGACGTGCTGCGCGCCGCGACGACCGACGCGTGGCGAAACGTGGTCCGCCTGGCGATCGAGGAGCGGGTCGACTTCGCGGTCGTCGCCGGCGACGTGTTCGAGGGTCGCAGCCCCACGCTTCTGGGCCAGACCCGGTTCCGGGACGGCTTGGCGGAGCTGGCGGCGGCGGGCATCCCGAGCGTGGTGGTCCACGGCAATCATGATCCGCTGGACGGACGTTCATGGGCCCCCTCGCTGGTCTTTCCCGACGCCTGTCGGCGCCTCGGAGCGCGGGGCGTCGAGTCGCAAGCGATCGTGCGGGGAGGCAGGGAGATCGCCCGCGTTTACGGGCGCAGCTACGACCGCCCGGCGGTCACCGAGAACTTGGTGGCCGGCTTCCACAGGGACCCGGACGTGCCGTTCGCGGTGGGCCTGCTGCACGCCAACGTCGGCGATCGCCCTGGCCACGGGAACTATGCCCCGTGCTCGATCGAGGACCTTGGGGCGGCGGGGATGGACTACTGGGCGCTGGGGCACATCCATCGGCCAGGGGTGATCTCGGTTGACCCGCTCGCCATCTACTGCGGCATCCCGCAGGGCAGGGACCCCGGCGAAACGGGTCCCCGCGGCTGCTACCTGGTGGATGTCGCGGCGGATGGCCGTCCGGCCGCGAGATTCGTGGCCTGCGACGTGGTCCGCTGGCAGCACCTCGAGATCGTCATCGATCAGCTGACCGATGACGATCAGCTCCAGCGTCGCTCCCTCGCCGCCCTGGCCGAGGCTACGGAGGCGGCCGACGGGCGAGCGTTGGTGGCGCGCGTCCACCTCATCGGGCGCGGCGGCCTGCATGCGTCGCTCCGTCGTCCGGGGTACACCGACGACCTCCGCGCGCTGCTCAATGAGCAGCTCCCGGCGGCGCCGCTGGCCTGGGTCGAGTCGATTCGGAACGAGACGCGACCGGCGGTCGACCTTGCGGCGCGCCGCGGAGCGCCCGACTTCATCGGAGACTTCCTCGGCACCGCGGACGCTGCCCGCAGGGCAGAGCGGAGCACCGACCCGGACGAGCACGCACGCTGGGCGGAAGTGCTGCGCGGCGCCGTGGCGCCGCTGTTCGACGGCTCGCCCCGGGGGCGACGCTTCCTGCACGATGCGCGGCCCTCCGACAGCGCACTCAGCGGTGCGCTGCTCGACGCCGCGCAAGCGCTCGCGCTCGACTCGCTCCTCGGTGCAGAGGAGGAGCGGTGATGCGCATCGATCGCGTCGAAATCGACGGGTTCGGGCGGTTCAGCGCCGCCGCCTGGGAGCTGCCCGCCGGCCTGACCGTGATGCACGGCCGGAACGAGGCGGGCAAGACGACGCTGCTGAACGCGATCCGCGCGATCCTCTTCGGATTCGAGTCGACGCGGGAAGGCCGAACGTGGTATCCGGCGCTGGCCGGAGGGCGGCGGGGCGGTCGCCTGCAGCTCCTGACGGCGTCGGGCGAGCGCTGGCGGGTCGAGCGTCACGGCGAGCGAGGCGGGGCGGGCGCGCTGGTGGTCACCGCGCCGAACGGCAACCAGGGCGGCCAGGAGACGCTCGATCGTCTCCTGCACGGCGCAGATCGGGACCTCTTCGCTAACATCTTCGCCTTTGGGCTCGGCGAGCTGCAGCACTTCACCAGCCTCTCCTCGGCGGGTGTGCGGAGTCGGATCTACGGTGCCGGAAGCGGACTCGGCGGGATGAGCGCCATCGATGTCGAGCGCCGCCTGCGCGCCGAGCAGGAGAGGTCCTTTCTTCCCGGCGGGCGCCAGCAGCAGATCAACCGGCTGTTGGGCGAGGTCGAGGAGCTGCGCGGACGCATCGCCGACCTGGAGCGGATTCCCGCCGAGCACGAGGCGCTGCGCGCGGAGCGGAGCGCGCTCGACCAGCGCCGCGGAGAGCTGCAGGCGAGGAGACGCGCGGCAACCGAGCTGCGAGAGCACCTGCGTCGCCTTCGTGAGGCGCAACCGGTCGCCGCCGCGCTCCAGATCCTGCGCACCGAGCTGGCGGCCATGGACCCCACCCTGGAGCGGCTCCCCGCCGATGCCGAGGCGATCCTCGAGCGGCGCCTCGACCAGGTCGAGGTCGCCCGCCAAGCGATTGCCGACATTGCGTCGCGAACAGCGGCAGCCGACCGCGAGCTGGACCAGCTCCAGGTCGACGAGGCGCTGCTTGCGGCTGGTGCCGAGCTCACTGCCCTGCGGGACGAGCGCCTCATCCAGGAGCAGCGCGGGGAGGATCGCCGTCACGCGGAAGCGTCCGCGGCGCGCCACGCTGCCGAGGTGGAGGACCAGCTGCACCGGGTCGGCGGCTGGCCGGAGCCCCGCCTGCTGGCGGTCGACGACAGCATCGCCGCGCTCGAGGAGACCCGGGAGGCGGAACGCCGCCTGGCGGTCACCGTGGGTCAGGTCGAACGTGCGGCCGCCGCTGCCGCAGCTGCCCGCGGTGAGCTGACGCTGCTCGAGCAAGAGGCCGGTGCCGCCGACGGCGACGAGGCGGAGCTGCATGCGCGCCGGGACGCGCTCACCCGTCTGGCCGAGCTCGGGCTGGGCGCCCGATCCGGCGTCCCTGGCGCGAGCCGGCGCAGCTCCGCGGCGAACGGAATGGTCGTGGGTGGCGTGGCGCTCCTGACGGGAGCGACGGTCCTCGCCGTGGCCGCCGCCGTGTTCGGCAACCTGGCCATGGGCGTGGTGTTGGGCCTGCTGGCGATGCTGGCGATCCTGGCCATCAGTCGGCTGATTCCATCCGCCCCGGCACTCAGCCCTGATGCCCAGCTCATACAGACCGCGGACTCGGACCGGCAGCAGCTGCTCGCGCGCGCCGGTCTGCCGGAGAGCGTCGGGCCGTCGCAGATCGCGGCACGGCTGGAGGAGACCGCGCGTGAGCTCGCCGCCGTCGGCGCCGAGCGCCAGCGCCAGGCCCGGTTCGTTGAGAGGGGACGGACGCAGGCCCGTCTGGAGGCGGAGCTGGCGGAGGCTCAGCGGGCGCATGCGGCGGAGCTGGACGTTTGGGGCGATTGGCTGAAGCGCACCGGCCTCGAACCCTCGAGCAGCCCCGAGACGGCTCGCCAGCTGCTCGCCGCGGCAGGCCTGGCGCGCAGGGCTGCCGCCGCACGAGACGAACAGCGGCATCGCGCGGCCGAGATCGAGGCGGCGTCGGACGCCTACGAGCAACGCCTGGATGCGCGTCTCGAGCGGCTCGGCCGCAATCCAGCTCCCGATTCGCGATTGCGCCCGGCGGTGCTCGCCCAGCTCCTCCAGGAGCTCGAGCGCGCGACCGACGCCCGGCGCAGAGAGGAAGAGCTGCGGCGGGCGCTGGCGGAGCTCACAGTCCGGGCCGAGGAGGCTCGGGCGGCGATGAGCACGGCGGAGGCTGCGCTGGCGGGCTGGTTGGAGAGCAGCGGCGCGGCCGACCCCGACGACCTGCGTGCGCGAGCCGGACAGGCGCAGCTCCTCCGCAACCTTCAGCAGCAGGTTCGCGAGCTGCGCAACCGGCTCGCCGGTATCGCGGGCTCGGAGGCGGCCGTCGTCAGCCTCATCGCGGAGGCCGGCGCCGAGGATCCGGCTGCCCTCGAGGTGCGGGCCCAGGAAGCGGCCGCGGAGGTCGATCGGCTCGAGGCGGAGGAGTCATCGGTCGTCGCCCGGATCGGCGAGCTGGGTGCCCGTCTCACACAGCTGGAGTCGACGGAGGAGCTCGGGGTGGTGCGCCAGCAGCTCGCCGTCGCCGAAGCACGCCTGGCCGAGGCGTCGCGACAGTGGTCCATCCGTGCGGTCGCCTTGGCACTGCTGGCGGAGACGCGGAAGCGCTACGAGCGCGATCGACAGCCGCAGGTCGTCCAAGACGCGGAGCGCTACTTCGCGGAGATCACCGACGGACGCTATCCGCGGATCGTCGCGGCACCCGGCGAAGAGAGCGTGCGCGTCGAGCCGGCGGAGGGCGCCGCCAAGGAGCTCGACGAGCTGTCGCGTGGAACCCAGGAGCAGCTCTACCTGGCGCTGCGCTTCGGCCTGATCGAGCAGTTCGCTCGCGGCGCAGAGGGTCTGCCGGTGGTCATGGACGACATCCTGGTGAACTTCGACGCCGATCGGGCGGCACGTGCAGCCTCCGCCATCCGCGATCTCGCCGCCCGACACCAGGTCCTGTACTTCACCTGTCACGCGTGGACCGCGGAGCTGCTCGACCCCGATCGCTCGCGGACCGTTGCGCTGGGCTAGGATTGGCCGCCGCAGCCGCCGACCGAGCGTGCGCCCGCCCGCGGCTCGCCACCCGCCTCGATGAGACCGATGCCGAACGACAAGCTCCCCACCCCCGAACGTGTCCTGGTCGTGGCCGCGCACCCTGACGACATCGAGTTTGGCGCCGCCGGCACCGTCGCCCGCTGGGTCGCAGAGGGAGCCGAGGTGCGCTACGTGGTCATCACCCGCGGCGACAAGGGAAGCAACGATCCCTCCGCCGATCCCGGGGAGCTGGCCTCGCGCCGCGAGCGGGAGCAGCGAGCCGCCGCGGCCGAGCTGGGCGTCTCCGGCGTGGACTTCCTCGGTGAGCCGGATGGCCAGGTCGAGGCATCGCTCCGCCTCCGCGAGCGGATCACGTACGCCATCCGCCAGTTCCGGCCCGAGGTGGTGATGGGCCACGACCCGACGGTCCTGTTCGTGAACAACGAGTGGATCAACCACCCCGATCACCGCGCGGTCGGCCAGGTGACAGTCGACGCGGTGTTCCCGACCGCGCGCGACCCGCTGAACTTCCCTGAGCACCTGGCGGCAGGACTGGCGGCCTGGAAGGTGGCCGAGCTCTACCTGTGGAGCACCAACGAGGCGAACCAGATCGTCGACATCGCCCGGACCCTCGACCGCAAGATCGCTGCGCTGGGCTGTCACGAGAGCCAGTTCGAGGACTTCCCGGAGACCGCCCGCTGGGTGCGGCGGCGCGCAGAGGAGCTGGGCGAGCGCGCCGGCTACCCGGCGGCCGAGGGATTCCGGCGGGTGATGCTGGCCCGATGAGGTCCCCTCGCGTCGTCGGCGCGGCAGGGCTCGCCGTCGTGTTGCTGCTCGGCGCCTGCGTGGTCGGACCCTCCCCGACGCCCTACCCGACCACCTTTCCAGCCGCCTCGCGCGAGGATGCCCACCTGGTGGTACTCAAGTTCCTCGCCGCCTGGCGGGCGAGCAACTACCAGCGCATGTACGAGCTGCTGGCGCCCGAGGACCGCGCCGCATACCCGCAGCAGAGCTTCACCGCCCTGCTTCAGCAGTTGGGCAGCCTGATCGGCTCCACTCAGCTCGTCGCGGAGGCGGGCAGCCCGGCGCCGACCGCGCTGCCGCCCGAGCCGCGCCCGCTCGATTTCCCGCCGCCCACTCCGACACCTCTGCCCTCCGGCAGCGCCAGTCAGTCGCTTGCCCCCACGCCATCGCCCGCGGCGAGCGCATCGGCGAGCGGCAGCCGGCAGGTGCTCCCCGGGCCGGTGCCCGGCCTGGCGGTGCCCATCGGTCTGCACTTCAAGACGGGCCGGTTCGGCACGGTCGACCTCGCCCGTCGTTTGGACGTGACGCAGGGACGCAGCGGCTGGCAGGTCCGCTGGACGCCCTCTGTCCTCTTCCCGCAGCTGGCCTCGGGTGGCACGCTTCGACTGCAGCGCACCCCCGCGCCGCGGGGCCGGATCCTGGCCGTCAACGGGGCCGTCTTTGCCCAGAATCGTCCCGATGGCAAGCGGATCTATCCGCAGGAGTGGCTGGCGGGACAGACCATCGGCTACGTGAGTCCGGTCAGCGCGGAGGACATCGCGCGCAACCCGGCCAAGGACTACACCGCCGGCGAGGTGATCGGTCGGACCGGGATCGAGTACGGGGCGGATGACCTGCTGCGCGGGACCGCGGGCCTGACGCTGCTCGCGGTGCCGACCGGCGGCGCGGCGGTGCCGGTCCTGCAGCGGCGGATGATCCCCGGCGCAGACGTGACCAGCACCATCCGCCCGAACGTGCAGCGGACCGCGCAGGATGCGCTGCTGCCCTACCAAGAGGCCGGGACCGCGGTGGTGGATCCCAAGAGCGGCGACGTGTGGGCGCTCGCCAGCGCTCCGGCCTTCAATCCGAACGCGATGACCATCGGCGCAACGCTCGGCGGCGTGTCGCTGCCGGCCGCGGACGTGAACCAGATCACCAATCACGCGCTGACCGCAGCGTACCCCGCCGGCTCGTCGTTCAAGCCCTTCACCCTGGCCGCCGCGCTCAAGGCCGGCCTTGCCGGCCCATCGACGTATGTGCCCTGTCCCGGAACGTGGGACCTGCTCGGCTTCACCTTCCACAACTACCAGGACCATCACCTGCCCGGCCTCGTCTCGCTCCCCGAGGCCATGGCGTTCAGCTGCAACACGACGTACATGCCGCTCGCGCTGCGCGTCTACGAGAGGAACCCCACCGGCCTGACCGGAATGGTCGCGGCCTTCGGCTTTGGCGCGGCGACCGGCATCAGGCACATCCCCGAGGAGACCGGCGTGCTGCCCGATGCGGCCTACTTCGAGACCAAGCCGCGCTGGGATGGCGCCTTCCGGCCGTACGGACCCTTCGACCAGGCCCAGCTGGCGATCGGCCAGGGCGATTTCACCGGAACGCAGCTGCAGCTGGCGCGCGCGTACGCGGCCTTTGGCAACGGCGGAACGCTCTGGGTGCCGCGGATCGTGACCCAGGCCAAGCGGCCGGACGGGACGGTGGTCGAGAAGGTCGCGCCCACCGTGCAGCGCAAGATTCCTCTGCGCCCGCAGGACCTGCAGTACATCGTGACCGCCATCCGTGCGGTGGTGACCATCCCGTACGGGACCGCGTACGGGGCCTTCCTGGGCTTCCCGATCGCCGTTGCGGGCAAGAGCGGCACCGCGGAAACGGGCGGACCCGACCCCGATGCGCTCTTTCCGGCCATCGCGCCGATGATCGATCCGACCATCGCGGTCAGCACCATCCTCGTCCGCATCCACCTCGGAACCGGCGGAACCGATGCGGCACCGCTCGTCCGGCGGGTGATGACCACCCACTTCTTCGGTGGCGGATGACCGCCCCGGACCGCGGCGTCGCCTCAGGCCCGCGGCGGCGTCGCCTCGGGCCCGCGACGGCGTCGCCTCGCTTTGACACTGTGAGCGTCCGGCGGATAGCATCGGCCTGTCCGAACCCATGCTCATCGGTCCGTTGCCACGCGCCTGAGGGGCCGTCTGCGCAGTGATCTCCGAGAACGCCATCCCGCTCCGGTTTCAGACTGCCGAAGTCGGGGTCGATTGGCTGCAGTGCAACATCGAGTGCCAGGAAGGCTGCCCGGTCAACACCAACTGCCGGGGCTACCTGATGCTGGCCGCCGAGGGCCGCTTCGAGGAGGGGTACATCCTCGCCCGCGATCCGAACCCGGTGGCCGCCATCTGCGGCTACGTGTGCAGCGCTCCCTGCGAGAAGGCGTGCCGGCGCGCCGATATCGACAAGCCGCTCTCGATCCGCGCCATGAAGCGCTTCCTGGTGGACTGGCATTACGGCAACAACATGCCCGACAACGTGGTGGTTGGCCCTGCCAGCGGCAAGAGCGTCGGGGTGGTGGGAGCGGGACCGGCGGGGCTGAGCGTCGCCAAGGAGCTCGCCGCGTACGGCCACGAGGTGCACCTCTACGACGCGCTGCCGTCGGCGGGCGGCACGACCCTCATCGGTGTGCCCGCCTTCCGCCTGCCGCGTGACGTCATCGAGCTCGATGCGAACTGGGTCGCCAAGCACGGCGTGGAGTTCCACTACAACGTCGAGATCGGCCGCGACCTGACCCTCGACCAGCTCAAGGAGCGGCACGACGCCGTGGTGGTGGCCACCGGCTGCATGTACCCGGTGGCCATGAACGTGCCCGGTGAGGAGCTCGACGGGGTGATCTACGGCGTCGACTTCCTGAAGCGTGCCAACCTGGGGCAGGAGCAATGGGTCGGCGACAACGTGGTGGTGGTGGGTGGCGGCTACACCGCCATGGACTCATCGCGGACCGCGCTGCGTCTCGGCGCCAAGACCAGCATCATCGTCTACCGCCGCGGCCCCGACGAGATGGTGGTCGACGAGGAGGAGCAGCACGAGACCCGCTTCGAGGGTGTGCGCTTCGAGTTCTTCTCGTCCCCTGTCGAGGTCCTCGCCGACGAGCGGGGCAAGGTGAAGGGCATCGTCTTCCAGCGCACGCGGCTCGGACCGCCGGACGCCACCGGCCGCCGATCGGCGGAGCCGATCCCCGGCAGCGAGTTCACCATTCCGTGCGACATGGTCATCCCCTGCACCAGCCAGTCGCCGGACAACAACGTGCTGGGCGAGTACGGCTCGGCGCTCAACCGGCACCTGGGCGTGACCGATACCCGCAGCGTCGTGCCGGGCGGATCGATCTCCTCGTGGCGCACGCAGCCGCTGAACGGCACCACTCCCACCGATGCGGCGGGCAACCGGCTGAACAACCTCGAGTTCGCGCTGGACCGCGGGCGAGTGACGATCAACGCCGATACGTTCAGCACGAACGTTGACGGAGTCTTCGCCTGCGGCGACTACGTCACCGGTCCGGCCACGATCATCGAGGCGGCCGGGCTCGGGCGGCGGACCGCGCGGGCTGTCGACCGCTGGCTGACCGGCATCCGGGGTGAGGAGCTGGTGGAGCTGCCGGTCATCAACCGCGCAACGCTGACCCAGACGCTCGAGCACGACATGCCGCCCAACTACGAGGCCATCGAGCGACAGCACATCCCCATGGCTCCGCCGGAGCTGCGGCGCGACTTCACCAGCCTGGTGGAGGTCGGCTACTCGACACGGCAGGCGATCGACGAGGGCAGCCGCTGCCTGCAGTGCAACCACAACATCAACATCGACGGCCCGCGCTGTATCCTGTGCGGGCTCTGCGCCGACGTGTGCCCCGAGGGCGTGATCTACATGATCGACAAGGCGCAGGTCGGCGGCGACGACCCCGAGATCGACCTCTTCCAATCGTGGCCCCGTGGAATCGCAATGGTGATCGACGAGGAGCGCTGCATTCGGTGCAACCTCTGTGTCGAACGGTGCCCGACCAACTGCATCACCATGGACCGCCTCGAGCTCGAGCGGTTCACGCCTGACGGGAAGGTCCTCTTGGAGAGCTACAAGGACAATGTGCTCGGTCAGATCGGCCAGCAGGCCGGCCCGGCGGTTCGCCGATGAGCTTCCCGGGGCCGGGCGCCCTGATGCGCTACGTCAAGGAGTCGCAGGTCTGGCGCAGCCTCTTCCGTCAGCCGTACCCCACCACCAGCCGCACGCGGGCGCTGGCGGTCATGAACAATGTCTTCCTCCACCTGCACCCGGTGCGCGTCAAGCGCCACGCGGTGCGCTACACCTACACCTTCTGCCTGGGCGGGATCAGCTTCTTCCTGTTCCTGGCGCTGACGGTCACCGGCGTGTACCTGATGTTCTTCTACGTGCCGTCGGTGACGCGCGCCTACCAGGACATCCAGTCGATCGGCACCTCGGTCGCCTTCGGCTCGCTCGTGCGGAACATGCACCGCTGGGCGGCGCACCTGATGGTGCTGACCGTCTTCCTGCACATGATGCGGGTCTTCTACCACGGCGCCTACAAGCCGCCACGCCAGTTCAACTGGGTCGTCGGCGTGGTGCTCCTGTTCCTGACCCTGATGCTGAGCTTCACCGGCTACCTGTTGCCGTGGGATCAGATCGCGTTCTGGGCCATCACGGTCGGCACCCAGATGGCGCAGTACGCCCCGCTGCTCGGCTCGGAATCGAGCTTCTTCCTGCTCGGCGGCATCGAGGTCGGGCAGGGGACACTGATCCGCTTCTACGTCCTTCACGTGATCGCCTTCCCGCTGCTGGCCGCCATCTTCATGGTCGTCCACTTCTGGCGGATCCGGAAGGACGGCGGCATCTCGGGGCCGGTGTAGACCGATGACCATCGAGAAGCGGCCGAACCGCAGCGCCGACAAGACGGCCCCGAGCCAAGCTCCGGCCCGCGCGCCGCTCGTCGAGCAGCCGGGCGGCGGTCCCAAGCTCCCGGGCCCACCCGGCGTGCCGGGAACAGAGCGCTTCCGCCTGCTTGCCTACGTCAAGCAGGAGTCGATGGTTCGGGTCGACAAGCGCCCCGACGAGACGGTCCTCACCTGGCCGCATCTGCTCCGCGCCGAGTTCCTGATGGCGATGCTGATCAGCGGGGTGCTGGTCCTGACCTCGTTCTTCATCCAGGCGCCGCTCGAGCAGATGGCGAACGCCGGCAACACCCCGCACGTCGCCAAGGCGCCGTGGTACTTCCTGGGCCTCCAGGAGATCCTGAGCTACTTCAACCCGACCGTGGCCGGGGTCCTGGTCCCGACCCTCTATCTCGTCGGTCTGGCGATCATCCCGTTCGTCGACAGCTCGCCATACAAGGCCGCCCGCGATCGGAAGATGATCTGGATCTTCTTCCTGTGCCTCATGATCGGCGGACTGCTGGTCACCTTCATCGGTTCATTCTTCCGCGGACCCGGCTGGAACTGGGTCTGGCCATGGCAGGGGATCTACTTCAACCTATGACCAACCATTCCTCCTACGGCGAAGTGCACACCAAGCCGATCGGCGAGATCACCCGGCGCGGGTTCATGCGCCGCATGCTCGGCATCGGCGTCGGGCTCCTGTCGCTCGAGTTCCTGGGCGGGACGATCGCCTTCCTGTGGCCGAACCTGAAGGGCGGGCTGGGCGGCATCGTCGACCTGGGCACCGCCGCAGACATCGCCCAGCAGCAGCCCGCCTGGCCCAAGGGCGAGCCGTACATCTACAACAAGGCGCGCCTCTTCTTCGTCAACGTGCCGGCCGGCGAGGGTCTTGTCGACGGCAGCGGCAAGACGGTGGCCGATCCAAAGGGCGCGGTGCTGGCCCTGTACCGCAAGTGTCCACACCTCGGCTGCCAGATCCCCCAGCTGTGCGACAAGAGCAAATGGTTCGAGTGCCTGTGCCACGGCAGCAAGTACACGATCCTGGGCGAGAAACGCGCCGGTCCGGCGCCGCGCGGCATGGATCGCTTCCCGGTCACCATCAGCAACGGCGTCTACCAGGTCAACACCGGCGAGAAGATCACCGGACCTCCGGTTGGGACGGTGACCTTCGATCCGCGCGACAGCGCCAGCATCCCGCACTGCACGGGCTGACCGATGCGCCTCAAGACGCTCGGCGTGATCCTGATCAGCGGCCTGGCGATCTTCACCCTCTTCTACTGGCTGACCGACAGCGGGCGCCTGGAGGCGAGGTCCAAGACCCAGGAGGAGGAGCAGCTGGCGTACGGCAAGGAGATGTTCGGCCCCGCCACCAATGCGAACCCGGCGACCGCGAACTGCGCCCGCTGCCACGGCCCGGAGGGGAAGGGAGGCCCGGTGCCCGGCACGAAGCGGCTGGCCCCGAACCTTCACTCGTCGAGCATCGCGACCAAGCTGAAGGCCAACCCGGACTACGTGCACCTGGTGATCAGCTACGGCGGCGTGGTCGTCTCCGGAGATGTGAACTCGCCGATGCCGGCCTGGAGCACGGAGGTCGGCGGACCGTTGACCGTGCAGCAGGTCGACGCTCTGACCGCACTCGTCACCAGCTGGGCGCAGGCATCGGCCGGCCAGCCGGCCGAGACCGTTCCGAACACGGTCCAGGCCGGCCAGGCGGTGTACAGCCAGAGCGGCTGCGCCGGCTGTCACGGCGCTGACCTCTCCGGCGTTTCCGGTCCGAATATCCAGAACATCGGCGCCGCGCTGGTCACCGCCCTGCCGAACCCGCCCTCGGGGCTGGCCGCCATGCAGTCCGACTACAAGGCCAACAAGCGGACCTTCCTGGAGAAATGGATCCGCGACTCGGCCACCAACTACAACAAGGGGCAGGCGACCGGCATGCCACCCCATCCGGAGGGGACGCTCTCCAAGTCCCAGCTGGACGCGCTGATCACCTTCCTCCTGGCGCAGAAGAAGTAGGGCCCCCGATGACCAACGCCTATCGAGTTCCGCCGCGCCGCGGCGTGATGGTCCGGGGCCTCGCCTTTGTCGACGACTTCATGAACTGGCTGCTGTACGGCCACGAGACATGGCTGGTGGCGCTGCTCAAGGCGATTCCGCTGTTCCTGTACGTGTACTTCCTGCTCACCTACATTCCGAACTACGTGTACTACCTGTCGACCCAGTACATCCCGTTCCTGAAGTTCAGTGAGGCGGTCGGCTTCCTGCTGGCGGCCATGATCGGCGGCGGCAACTTCATCGTCCTGATCATCCTCGCGCTCTGGACCCAGGCGGCCCGCGGGCGCCGCGGATTCGGGTGGTCGCTGATCCGCGCGCTCGACTTCATGCAGCTGCTCTTCGTGCTGCTGCTGATGATCCCGCTGCTCGCCTTCAACCTGGGCGGCGGCTCGTTCATCCCGCCGCTCTTCCCGCTCGAGGGCGTGGTGCTGGCGCTGATCGCCGGCGGCATGGGAGCCGCCACCCTCGTCTACCTGTACCTGGAGTTCCGACGCATCACGCGCCGGGAGGCACAGGCAGCCGCCGCGGCCAGCGCCGCCTACTCCGCGGGCTGACGGAGGGTCACCCCCGGCCCGGGCGTGCCGGCCACGTTCTCTGGTCGGCCACCGTACTCGCCGTGGTGACGGCCGCCATCCTCCTCGATGCGGGCGGACAGCTGCGGGGCTGTCCACTCAGCCTCGGTTCGTGCGCGCCGGCGGTCCGCGGATTCGCATGGGGGGTGCTCGCGCTGGCCGCCGCGCTGTACGTCGCCCTGCTGAGCGGCGTGCGCTGGTGGACCGCTGGACTGGCCCGACGTGGCGCGGCCGATCCCCGCGCGCAGCGCGACTGGTACCTCCTCGCCGCGGTGCTGGGGCTCCCCGCCGCGCCGCTGCTGGCATTCACCCTGCTTTCGGCCCTCCGCTAGCATGGCGTCCCCACACCAGGAGCTCGCCCGATGACCTTCGACTCCGCCGACCAACTCCGTTCCCGCCTGGCGGAGGTGGGGCGCATCGAGGGCCACCGTCTGGTGCTGGAGGATGCGGCCAAGCTCCGCGGAGATCTGATCGATGATCTGATCTTCGGGGCGGTCTTCGAGGCCGACGAGGAGCTGCGTGACGCCTGTCGCTGGGCGATCTGGGCCGCCAGCCAGGAGCTGGGCTGCGGGTCCGCGTCGATCTACGAGCTGTACCGGGCGCGCGGCCGCGGCGAGTTCCCGGCCAGGCAGTTCACCGTGCCGGCGCTCAACCTGCGCGCCACCGCCTACCTCTCGGCCCAGCAGGCGTTCACCGCCGCCATGCAGCGCGACGCGGGGACGGTGATCTTCGAGATCGCCAAATCGGAGATGGCGTACACCGATCAGCGTCCCGCCGAGTACACGGCGGCGGTCCTGGCGGCCGCCATCAAGACCGGCTGGCCGGGTCCGGTCTTCCTCCAGGGAGACCACTTCCAGTTCAACCTCGCCAAGTGGAACGCGAACCACGAGGCCGAGCTCGAGGCGCTCCGCTCGCTGACCCGCGAGGCGGTGTCCGGCGGCTTCCTGAACATCGACATCGACTCCAGCACCCTGGTCGATCTCTCGCGGCCGACGGCTCCCGACCAGCAACATGTCAACGCGGAGAACACCGCCGAGCTGACCCGCCTGATCCGGCAGCTCGAGCCGGACGGCGTGACGATCAGCATCGGCGGGGAGATCGGGGAGGTCGGCAAGGAGAACTCGACCGAGGAGGAGCTCCGCGCCTACCTCGACGCGTACCGATACGCCCTCGGTACCGATGCGGGGGGGCTGGCCGGCATCGCCAAGGTCAGCATCCAGACCGGGACGTCTCACGGCGGCGTGCCGCTTCCGGACGGCACCATCGCCTCGGTCAAGATCGACTTCGACACGCTCCAGCGGCTCTCGACGGTCGCGCGCGACGAGTACGGGCTGGCCGGCTGCGTCCAGCACGGCGCATCGACGCTGCCCGATGAGGCGTTCCACCATTTTCCGTCCGCGGGTGCCGCGGAGATCCACCTCGCGACTGGCTTCCAGAACATCATGTTCGACCAGGCTGGCCTCCCGCCCGAGCTGCACCGCGAGATGATGGCCTGGGTCGAGACCAACTGCGCCGATGAGCGGGCGCCCGACCAGACGCAGGAGCAGTTCGTGTACAAGAGCCGCAAGAAGGCGATCGGCGCCTTCAAGCGCGAGCTGTGGACCCTGCCCGATGCAGCCGCGTCCCAGATTGCCGACAATCTGCGCGCGAAGTTCGGCCAGCTCTTCGATGAGCTCGGGATCCGGGACACGCGGGCGCTGGTAGAGCGGTTCGTGTCGCCGCCGCGGCTCGACCAGCCGCTGCCCAGCGCGCTCGGTGGCGAGGCACGGCAGGCGGTTTCGGCGGCGGCATCGGTCTTCGAGCCGGATCCCTCCGGGGAGTAGCCCGCCGGCAGCGGCCTAGCGGCGATCCCGCTCCGCGACCGGCGGCCGCGCTTCCGCCGCCACGTGGCTTGTCCGCACCAGGCGAGCCAGCGCGGGCTGCGCGGCAAGCGACAACAGGCGCCGGGCTGCGCGCGGCGAGAGCCGGGAGAGCGTCGTCAGGGCGCGGGCCAGCTCTCGCGGCGGCAGCGTGCCCACCAGCTCGAGGAGCCGCGCCAGGGCCGCGGGTTCCACCTCGCCGATGAGCGCGAACAGGGTCTCGGTGGCTTCCGGCGACCCATCGACGATGACACCGACGCCGCGGTCGAAGAGACGGACGAAGGTCCCGAGGCCTTCGAGGCGTTCCGCCAGCTCGGCCAGCTCCGGATCGTGGCTGGCGCGCGCTTCCCGTGCCGCGGCCTGGACGCAGCGGTCGAGGACCGGCACGACCGGGTCGGTTTCGCGCTCCTTGCGCGCCCGCGCGACGCGGCGGAACCACTCCCAGTTGCTGCCGACCATCTCGTAGGCGGTCGCCACCGGGCCGCGCTGTCCGCTCCGTCGGGGCGCGGCTGCGCGCCGGATCAGCCCCCACTCCTCGCATTGCAGGAGGGCAAGCGAGGCTGCCCGGTGGCTCAGCCCCAGCGCGCGACGGATCTCCGGCTCGGTGAGCGGGCCGCCGTGCGCGAGCAGGTAGCCCTGGACCGCAGCGGTCGAGGGGGCCACACCCCATGCCGCTCCGAGTTCGCCCCATGCCGCAGAGAAGTCGCGGCGGATCGCCTCCGCGGTGGAGAGATCGGTGTCGTGCCGCGAGCGGGATCCGGGCATCGGTCAGCTGCGTGTGAGGTGCATCGGCCTGCTCGCAATACGTGCTAACCCAGCATAGCAGGAAGGCGGCACGGTCACCGTCTTCCGGGCACGAAAATGGCCCCGGCCGTTATGGCCGGGGCCGTGTCTGAACGTCGGTCGGCTAGTGGCAGCCCCCGGCGCGGGTGGGGGAGCCATCGGTGTTGAACGAGGAGCCGCAGGCGCAGCTGCTGACCGCGTTTGGGTTGTTGATTGCGAAGCCGGAACCCATCAGGGAATCGACGTAGTCGATCTCCGCGCCACCCACGTACTGGGCGCTGAACGCGTCGATCACCACCGGCACGCCGGCGTGATCCTCGACGCGGTCATCATCGGCGAGCTTCTCGTCGAAGGCGAGGCCATAGCTGAACCCGGAGCAGCCGCCGCTCTTGACGAACAGGCGGAGCGAGGCGCTGTCCTTCCCTTCGCGGCTGCGAAGCTCACGCACCTTGGCGGCTGCCGCGTCGGTCACCGTGACCAGGGTCTCGGTCGACACCGGCACCGGTGCGGTCAGCGAGATCGGCTCGCGCGTCGTGTCGGGCATCGTCATGGGATCGTGGTACTCCTCTGCCGCGGAGGCGGGGACGGGATTGGATTGTCGCTGTGGTCGTTGCTCGCGAAAGTATACCAACCGCTCGCGTCCTGCAGACAATACCCTCAAGGTCCTGCGCGAAGCGCCAGGGACGGCCGAAGGACGGCGCGCGGCGCACATCGGTACACTGGCGCTCCGAACCGATGATGCAGCACCACCCCGCATGAGGGTAGGCACGTGAGATTAGCCACCCGGATGGACCGGATCGGGACCGAGACCGCCTTCGAGGCCGCGGCGCGTGCGCGCGCACTGGAGGCCACCGGACGCGACGTGATCCACCTGGAGATCGGTGAGCCGGACTTCGACACCCCACGCACGATCAGCGATGCGGCGGTGGCGGGGCTCGTCGACCAGGGGATGACGCACTACACCTCGGCAACTGGGATCGCGCCACTTCGCGAGGCGATCGCCGCCGACGCGCGCCGCTGGAAGGGGATCGGCGTCTCGCCCGAGCAGGTGATCGTCACCCCGGGCGCCAAGCCGATCATGTTCTACGCCCTGCTCGCCCTGCTCGAGGAGGGCGACGAGGCGATCTACCCCAACCCCGGGTTCCCGATCTACGAGTCGATGATCGAGTTCGTCGGGGCGCGCGCGGTGCCCGCGCCGCTGCGCGAGGAGCGCGACTTCCGGATGGACGTCGAGGAGGTCGCGTCCCTGGTCACGCCGCGCACCCGGATGATCGTCATCAACTCCCCACAGAATCCCACCGGGTCGGTGCTCACTCCCGCCGACCTGGAGGCGATCGCCGCGCTCGCGGTCGAGCAGGACCTGGTCGTCCTGACCGATGAGATCTACGGGCGGCTGCAGTACGACGGAGAGCCGCTCAGCCTGGCGACCCTGCCCGGGATGGCCGATCGAACCATCACCCTGGACGGCTTCTCCAAGACGTACGCGATGACCGGCTGGCGGCTCGGCTACGGGCTCGTGCCGGAGTGGCTGGTGCCGGCCTTCAGCCGGCTGATCATCAACTCGGTGAGCTGCACCAACGCGTTTGCGCAGGCGGGCGCGGTCGAGGCGCTGACCGGTCCACAGGACGCCGCGGACGCGATGCGCGAGGAGTTCATCGCCCGGCGGCGGCTGATCGTCGATGGCCTGAACGCGATCGAGGGAGTCAGCGTGGTGACGCCGCACGGCGCCTTCTACGCGTTCCCCAACGTCAAGGCGTTCGGGCGCAGCAGCGTGGAGATCGCGGACCACCTCCTGTACGACGCGGGCGTGTGCGGGTTGGCGGGGACGTCATTTGGCCGCTTCGGCGAGGGCTATCTGCGCTTCAGCTACGCGAATTCGCGCGAGAACCTGGAACGAGCGCTCGAGCGCATCGCCGAGTCCCTCGGCCGCCTGGAGCGCACCGGCGAGCTTGCCACGGCGGGGTCCGGCGCTCCCCGATGACGACCACCAGCCCGGCGCCGGTCGACCGCCTGTACGAGGACGCGGCGGCCGCCTTCGACCGCTGGGAGGTGCTCAAGGACGTCATCGACGAGACGATCGACCTGGCCCTCAACTACCGGCAGAGCGGCCACCCCGGCGGCTCGCGCTCCAAGGTGCACCTGCTGCTCGCCGCGATGCTCTCTGGGGCCATGCGCTGGGACATCCGGCGGCCGTGGCGTCCCTTCGCCGATCGGTTCGTGTTGTCCGCCGGCCACACGGTGCCGCTCATCTACGCCACGCTGGCGGTCCTCAACGAGACGCTTCGCGCCCGGCAGGCGCGCGACCCAGGGCCCGAGTTCGCTTTCCCCGACGACGGCCGCTGGGCGCTGACCTGGGAGGACCTGCTCAAGCTCCGCCGCCGCGGCGGCCTGGCCGGCCACGCCGAGATGGAGGGCAAGACCCTCTTCCTGAAGTTCAACACCGGCCCGTCGGGCCACGGGATGCCGCCGTCCGCCGGGGAAGCAACCGCGCTCAAGCTCGCCGGCTGCGAGGAGGTCAAGGTCTTCGTCGTGGAGGGCGAGGGCGGCCTCACCCCTGGGGCCAGCCACGAGACGCGCAACACGGCGTGGGGGCTGGGTCTCTCGAACCTCGTCTTCCTGGTCGACTGGAACGACTATGGGATCGACGACTTCGCCGCGTCCAGCGTGGTGCCGGGCACGCCGGAATCGTGGTTCGGCGTGTACCAGTGGCGCGTGACGGGCACGTTGCACGGCTCGGAGTGGGGCCCGGTGACGCGCGCGGTGCTGGAGGCGGCACGGGGTGACAACCCGGAGCGGGTGCCATCGGTCGCTTGGTTCCGGACTCGCAAGGGCCGGGGCTACGGAAAGTACGACAACAAGAGCCACGGCACGCCGCACCCGATGAACAGCCCGGAGTTCTGGACGGTGCGGCACGGATTCATGGAGCGCTACGGCGTGACCTACGAAGGCGTCGACGAGCCGGCCCCGGCCGATGCCGCCGCGCGGGAGGCTCAGGCGCGCGCCAACTTTCAGGTGGCGATGAGCGTCCTGCACCGCGATACCGAGCTGGTGGACGCCATCACCGACCGGCTGATCGAGGTTGCGGCCTCCGTCCCGGACCGGGTCGATGGCTTCAACCTCGGCGGCCGCGGTGCGCGCATCTTCTCCGACCCGCGGATCACCGACTTCCGCAGCTATCCCGCATCGGTCTGGAAGCAGCCGGGCGACAAGCAGCCGAATCGCGCCGGCCTTGCGGCGTGGGGAAGCTGGGTGAACGCCTACGCGCGGGCCGAGTACGACCGGCCGCTGTTCATCGCCTGCTCGGCGGATCTCGCCGATTCGACGAATATCGCCGGCTTCGCCAAGGACCATGACGGGGCGCCGGGCTGGGGCTGGTACAACCGCGACACGAATCTCCGCGGCGCCGTGCTGCCGCAGGAGATCACCGAGTTCACCAACGCGGGGCTGACGGTCGGGCTGGCCAGCGTCAACCTGGCCGACGATCCGATGGCCGAGTTCAACGGCTTCTGGGGCGCCTGCTCGACCTACGGCTCCTTCTCGTACCTCAAGTACGGACCGATGCGCCTCTTCAGCCAGCTGGCGCAGGATTGCGAGCTCAAGGTCGGGAAGGTGATCTGGGTGGCGGGGCACAGCGGGCCGGAGACCGCGGAGGACTCGCGCACCCACTTCGGCATCTTCGAGACCGGAGTGACCCAGCTCTTCCCGATGGGCCACGTCATCGACCTGCATCCGTGGGAGTACAACGAGGTGCCGGTCCTGCTCGGGGCGGCGCTCGCCCAGTCCGCGCCGATTGTCGCGCTGCATCTCACCCGACCGGCGATCGAGATCCCGGACCGCGAGGCGCTCGGCATGGCGTCGCATTTCGATGCCGCGCGGGGCGCCTACGTGCTTCGCCAGCCCCGCCCCGACATCCCCTGCGCCGGGACGGTCTACGTGCAGGGCACGGTCACCACCGCCAACCTGGTGAAGGTGCTCCCCGACCTGGATCGCGAGGGACTCAACGTCCGGATCGTGGCCGCCATCAGCCCGCAGCTCTTCGCGCTCCAGGACTCCGCGTACCAGGAGCGCATCCGCTCGGAGGCGGACCGATGGGACGGCATGGCGATCACCAACCGCGCGTTCAAGCTGATGCGCGACTGGGTCGATGGGCCGCTCGCCGCCGAGTACTCTCTCTCGTCGGACTGGGACAACCGATGGCGGACCGGTGGAACGGTGGACGAGGTGATGGATGAGGCACACCTCGGGACGAGCCACATCCTGGCCGCCATCGAGCGCTACGTGCGCGACCGCGAGCAGCGCCTCGGCCGGCTGCGCGAGCTGGTCTCCGCCATCGAGCGGCGCGGCTGACCGGCGTGGATTCGCGACGGCCGGCAGAGCATCGGCGTCCGCGGCGTCCGGACCGTCCGCTCCGTCCGCTCCGTCCGCTGCATCTCGCCCGCCGGACCGCGCCTCCACCCGATCGGCCGGGCCCACCGGACATGAGCCTGATGATCTACGCCGGGATCGTGCTGGCCGCCATCGTGGCCCTGCTCGCGACTCCGTACCTGTTCAGCTACCTGATGCAGGCGCTCCACCGATAGAGGGGAGACGTGGACATGGATGAGTCGAGCCGCCGCAGCGCCCGTCCGGCGTGGGTCGTTTCGGTGGTCGCCATTCTGGTGACCGGCTGTGGCACGCAGGTGACCGGTGCCGATGTCACGAGTTCCTCCTCGCCATTCGGCACCCAGCGCAGCTCTCCGGCGCACGCGAGCCCGTCGGCGCGGATCCCGAGCCACACGCTGGTTCGCCTGGACTGCGGAGAATCGTCGGTCCTCGTCAGCCCGTCCAGTCGGGCGGTCACCTGCGGTGATCGAATCCTGTCGTTCCCCGAGTTACGCCCGGGGCCTGCGCTCGCGGGTCTCTTCACGGGCTGGGGCCGGATCAACGGCACGGACTACGCGCTGGTGCAGGATGGAGAACGGGCGGCCCTGGTTGGTCCCGGCGGCGAAACCGTCACCGTCTCGCCCGGGCCGACGTCCGGTCGGACGGTCTACGGCTGGTCACCCGATTCGGCCGAGGTGTGGATCCAGACCGGGATCCAGACCGGGACGACTCGGCTGCGGGCCTGGTCTCCGGGGCGGGAACCCCGGGAGCTTGGCTTCATGTCCGTTGCGGCGTTCGTGCCGACGAACATGACGGCCAGCCCGGACGGCACATGGCTGACGTCGTACAGCACGAGCGCATGCAGCGCGGCTCCGCCGGGCTCCGCGTGTGTGGCCGCTGCGATCGTGCGTGCCGGCGGCGTGAGTCCCCAGCTCCAGACGCTGGATGGCGCGATCGACCGGGTCTGGGTCGGTAGGTCCGGGTCCGTGGCGCTCACCACCGTTCTCGGGAGCACGTCGGACGTGTGGTTTGGCGCGCCCGGGAAGCCGGCGCGCGTCGTTCGGCACGCGGTCCGCACCTGGAGCGCGGGCAAGGAGGCACTCTTCGTCGCCAGCGCAACCGGGCTGGAGCGGCTGGACCTCTTCACCGGGGCGGCGACCCCGATCGTCGCGCCGAGCGGCATGTCGCCGAAGGACATCGTCGGCGTCTCACCGCAGGGCCGTTGGTTGGCGGCCTTCGACGCGGGCAGCTCTCGACTGACGTTCGCTGAACCCGGGGCCAGCGGCAGCGGGTTCGCGGTGGCCGTCCGCAGCCAATCGGTACCGTCGCTGGGCTGGTCGCCCGACGAGCGTTTCGCGCTTGTCTTCACCGGGCCGCCCGTGGCAGCCGCGGTCATCCGTCTCTCCGGGGACTGATGGGGCCGCAGGTGGGGCCGGCTCAGACCTGGGCGGTCCAGACGAAGACCTGATCGTTCTCGACCTTGATCTTGGGCCGCACCAGCGGCGGCAGCGAGATCGGGTAGGCGCGCGCGTCACCTAGGTAGCCGCCGGTGATCTTCCATCGGTCCGTGCCGTTCGCAAGTTGACCCTTGAGGTCGAACGAGGCGCCGTGACACGGGCAGCGCAGGTCATGCCAGTCCGGGCGGAAATGAAGCGTGCAGCCCATGTGGGTGCACACCGAGCTGAGGGCGCGCACCTGGCCCGCGTCGTTGACGACGTAGCCATCGAACGCCGCGGTGGTGAAGCGCACGGCGGACCCCGGCGGGACGTCGGCGAGCCGTGCGACCGGCGTCCAGTAGCCCGTGCCGCTGACGAGGCCGTTCCCATCGTCCCAGATCGGGCGCCGCAGGTCGGAGCGGGTCAGCACGCTGGCACCCAGCAGCCCGGCGGCGAGTCCTGCGCCTGCGGTCAGGCTGGAGCGCAGCAGCTGGCGGCGAGTGATGCGCACCCGACCCAGGACCCCGACAGGAGTCGGGGCCGTGGCCTCGGGCCGCAGCGGCAGCGGCACCCGGACGGCGTCGATCCCGGCGTCGGCCTGACGCATGCGCAGGCGCAACTGCTCCACGAACGCAGGGTCCGGCCCGACCTGCTCCCCGGGTTGAGTCGCCACCGAGAGCTCGGCGGCGAGCCGGGCCATCTCCGCCTCGTCGCCATCGGTGACATCCTCCGGCGAGGGCCGACCGTCGGAGAGGAGCGCCTCGAGGTATCGGTCGAAGCGGTCGGCCGCGGAGCGGTCGCGGGGATCGTCAGCCATCGGTCGTCACCTCGGGCACGAGCGCGGCCTTGCGGAGCGCGCGGTACTGGAGCACCTTGGCGTTGCCGCGGCTGATGCCCATCCGCTCCGCGGTCTCGGCCACGGAGAGGCGCTGCAGGAAGCGGAGCTCGAGCACGCGGCGGTAGTTCTCCGGGAGCGTGCGGAGGAGGCGCTCGACGCGCGCCGTGGCACGCTCGTCGCTGGCTCGCTCGGGATCGCCCCCGGCTCGCTCCACCGGTTCCGGCGGCTCCCAGCCGGGTGCGACCTGCTCCGTGCCGACCAGCGGGAGTCGGTAGAAGGCCCGCCAGTAGTCGGCGATCGCGTTCTGCCCGACGCGGTACAGCCAGCTCACGATCTGTCCCTCATCGCGCGTCGTGTCGAGCTGCTCGACGGCGCGCATGAAGACCTGCGCCGTCAGGTCCTCGGCATCCGGCCGGTTTCCGACGCGGGCGTAGATGTACCGATAGATCCCGACGACGTGCGCATCGTAGATCTCCTCGAACCGTCCGCGCGGCGCGGGGGATTCGCGATCGGCGGCCGCCATCGCACCGATCTACGCTGCCGGTTACGGCCGGGGGCGGAACGGAGCCAGGAGGGCGGCCACTTCCTCCAGGAAGCGAGCATCGGTCTGGTCGTAGGCGTCGCGGTCGCTGCCGTCGATGTCGATCTCGCCCACCACCTGGCCGTCGGCGAAGATGGGGACCACGATCTCGGAGCGGGTCGAGCTGAAGCAGGCCAGGTACCGAGGGTCGGCGTCCACATCGTTGACAATCTCCGTCTGGCCCGATGCCGCGGCGGCGCCGCAGATGCCGGTGCCCAGCGGGATGCGCGTGTGCTCGGTCGGCTCGGGACCGATCCACGGCCCGAGCACCAGGTCGGTGCCGCTGGGGTCGAGCCAGTAGATGCCGACCCAGTCGTAATGGTGGAACCGATCGCGCAGGATCTCGACCGCTCGCTGCGCGGCGGCATCCGGCCCGGGCGCCTCCGCGATGGCGGCGCGCACGAGGTTCAGCGCATCGCCGTGCTCGACGGGCCGCTCCTCGGCGACGGGATGGCTCACGGTTGCCTCAGGTTCACTCGGCAGATCGTCGCGGGCGGCTCACGTCGGGTCGCTCACTGCACCGATGACCAGCGATCGGCCCAGGCGTCGATGCCGCCGATTGCCCGGCCCAGGTCCGCGCCCTTCTCGCTGAGCGAGTACTCGACCCACGGCGGCACGGCGGAGATCTCGTGGCGAACGAGCAGCCCCTCGTCCTCGAGGAGCTTGAGACGCTGCGAGAGCGTGGCCGAGTTGGCGCCCCCCAGCGCGTCCTGCAGCTCGCAGAAGCGTTGGGTGCGCTCTCCGAGCACCCGCACGATGCGCAGCACCCACTTCTGGCCGAGGATGGTGAGCGCGGCCGTGGCGGCGCATTCGGAGCGCTGTGCGGCCTCCCGCCGAGCGGCGCGGGATCGGCTCACGGAGCTCGGCGGGGCCGTTCGGTTGAGGCCGGCGTCCATCAGGCGGCGAACGGTAGCACCGGCCCCGAGGGGGGTCAACCAAGCTTCTGCAGCTCGGCGCAGGAGGGGAGGAGGTCCGCCCATCGGTCCACGGCGGAGCGCTCACCACCGATCTCACGCAGTCGCGTGCCCGCGTCTTGGCTCAGCATCCAGCCGCGACCCGCGTCGGAGGCGACGATCCGAGCGATCGCTTCGGGTCGAATCGCGGCGAGCATCGATGTCAGGCGTATCTCGACTGCGCCATCGGGCTGACATGCCTTGAACCACAGAGGCCCATCGGCGGTCGGCACGCGCAGCACCGTGGACCACCACACGGCGTGCGGCTGCTCGATCGGGCCGCTGAGATCCCAGCCTTCGCGGGCCACCACGCCCTCGATCCAGCGCCTGGCCGCCGCGAGCCACGCGAGGTCGTGCCAGGGCAGCGTCGCGGGGTCGCGAGCATCCATCGGCTCCGAGGATAGGGGCTCGTGGTGCATTTGACGCACCCCACCCCAGGTCGCATAGTCGCCGCACCACCCACTTCGGCTCCGAGCCGTCGAGCATGCCGCTAACCATCTACGTCTCGCCTCGGGCTGCCGGGGCGGTTGAACCCCAGACCCCCGCCGTCGCCACCGTCGAGCTTGCCCGCCTGTTCGGGAGGAGCGCGGCGCTGGCCGGCGTCTCGCTGCGCGTCCAGGCTGGACGCACGGTGGCGCTGCTCGGCGCGAACGGTGCCGGCAAGACGACGCTGCTGCGCATCCTGGCCACCGCCATCCGACCCTCGTTCGGCACCGCGCGGGTCGACGGGATCGACGTCGCCGAGCGACCCGACCAGGTGCGCGGCCGGGTCGCGTACCTGTCCCACGCGACCGGGCTGTACGACGACCTCACCGGTGCCGAGAATCTGCGCTTCGCCGCCACGCTGTTGGCAGTGCCGGCGCCGGAGCGCGAGGAGCGGATCGCCGAGACGCTGGCGACCATCGGTCTGACCGGGATGGCCGCCGAACGGGTGCGCAACTTCTCGGCGGGGATGCGCAAGCGGCTCGCTCTCGGGCGTGTGCTGCTCGCAAGCCCGACGCTGGTGCTGCTCGACGAGCCGCACGCCGCACTCGACGAGGCCGGGATGCAGCTCGTCGACGCGCTCCTCGCCGCGTGGCGCGAGGCGGGAATCACGACCCTGGTTGCATCGCACGCGCTCGACAGACTCCAGCCGTTCATCGACGGCAGCGTGCGCCTGGAGAGCGGCGTGGTGGCGGAGATTGCCGGTAGCGGGGTCGAGCCAAACCCGGAGCCACGCGGCGCCATCGGTCTACCGGTCGGAACGGGCGCCTCGGTATGACCGCGCTGGCCGCCGAGGCGAGGATCGCGTGGGCCATCGCCCGCAAGGACGCCGTGTCCGAGCTGCGCGGACGAAGCGCGGCGAGCATGACCCTGTTCTTCGCCGCGCTGGTGCTGTTGCTCTTCGGCTTCGCGCTCGGCCCGGATACTCGCAAGCTTGCCGAAGCAGCACCGGGTCTGCTGTGGCTGGCGATCGTTTTCGCGGGCCTGCTGGCGGTTGGTCGCCTGCACCTGCTGGAGACCGATGACGGTGCGCTCGAGCAGCTCGCCCTCTACCCGATCGACCGCCGCGCGATCTACGTGGGAAAGGCGCTCGCCGGATTCGTCACCATGCTGGTGCTCGGCGCGGTGATGCTGCCCGTGGTCGGGATCATGTACGGGGTCGAGCTGGCAAGGGCCTGGCCGGCGCTATCGGTGACCGTGGTGCTCGGCGCCCTTGGCTTTTCCGCCGTCGGCACCTTCTATGCCGGCCTGACGGTCCGGGTTCGGGCTCGCGAGGTGATGCTGCCGCTGCTGCTGCTCCCGGTCACGGCACCTCTGCTGCTCGCCGCGGTCAAGGCCAGCGCGGCCGCACTGTCTGGCGATCCATTCGGGGAGCTGGGCTCGTGGCTCCAGCTTCTGGCCGGGTTCGACCTCGTCATGCTCCTGGTGGCCGGTGCCAGCTACGGGTTCCTGCTGGAGGAGTGATGCGAACGCGAATCCTGGGTTTCGGTGCACTCGCGACGGTGGCGCTGGCCGCCATGTTCGGCCTGTTCGTGGTGCCGGCCGACCTCAACCAGGGCGACGCCCAGCGGATCATGTACGTCCACGTCGCGTCGGCCTGGATCGCGTACCTGTCGTTCATCGTGACCGCCCTGGCCGGGATCGGCTGGCTCGTCCGGCGCGATCTGCGCTTCGACGCGGTCGCCCTGGCGGGGGCGGAGATCGGCGTGATCTTCACTGCCCTGGCGATCTGGGGCGGAATGATGTGGGCCCGCCCGGTGTGGGGCACCTTCTGGCAGTGGGAGGACCCGCGCCTGACGACCACCGCCCTGCTGCTCGCGCTGTACATCGGCTACCTGCTGCTGCGGCGCTTGTCGGACGATCCCCGGCGGCGAGCGACCCGCGCAGCGGTGGTCGGGCTGGTGGCCGCGGTCGACATCCCGATCGTGCACTTCAGCGTCATCTGGTGGCGTGGCCTCCACCAGGCGCCGACCTTCGGCTCCCCGGACCGGCTGCTGCACCCCGCGGCACCGATGCAGTTCGTGGCGGCGCTGCTGCTCATGCTGCTCGCCGTCACCCTGGCCTGGCTGTACCTGATGATCCGCCGCTACCAGCTCGCACGGCTGGAAACCCTCCTCGAGGAAGCGGCGCGGCTCGGCCGGTTGCGCTCCGCCCGCGCGTCGGTGGCCCGCACCGCGCCGGTCGACATCACCGCGGCGGTCGACGCCGCGGCGCCGCAGCCGTCCCGTTCGACGAGCTCGGCCGAGGAGCCCGCGCGATGAGGGACGTCGCGTTCGTGATCGCCGGTTACGGCGTGATTCTCGGCGGCCTGGCGATCTACGCCCTGATCCTCGGCCGGCGCCTGCGCAACGCGCGACGGGAAGCCTCCTCCGTCGCCGAGGTCCCTGCGGAGCGCGATGCCGAGCAACCGTCCGCCCCTTCTCCCAGCCGCGGAGCGGAATGACCGTTACACGCCCGGCGCCCCGGCCCCGTGGTCGGGGCCGCTGGGGCCTGATGCTGGCGGTGGCGGCCGTGGTGGCGGTGATCGCCTACTTCGCGCTGAGCGGCGTCGGCAACGCCCTCGTCTACTACCTCACCCCCTCGGAGCTGCTGGCCCGCGGGGATCGGGCGTTCGACGAGACGGTCCGGCTCGGAGGACTCGTGAAGCCCGGCAGCGTCAGCGGGCCGGCCACCGACCTGCGCTTCGTCCTGACCGATGAGACCCACGAGATCCCGGTCCACAGCACCGTGGCGCCGACCAGCTCCTTCCGTGCCGGAGTGGGGGCGGTGGTCGAGGGCAGACTGGGACGCAACGGCGTCTTCGAGGCGACCCAGGTGCTCGTCAAGCACGATGAGAACTACGTTGCGCCGTCGCCCGGCGCTGTCCCGAGCCACATCGTCGGATCCTGAGCGATGCTGCCGACCCTCGGGCACGTAGCCGTCGTCATCGGTCTGGGTGCCAGCCTGTACGCGTTCGTCGCGTTCGTCATCGGCGCCCGTCGATCCGACCCGCGCCTGGTGGAGAGCGCCCGCCGGGCGGTGTACGCCACCTGCGCGCTGGCGGCGGTCGCCTCGACCGCGATGGTCGTCTCGCTGCTGACCCACGACTTCTCGGTCAGCTACGTGGCCCGCAACAACGCGACCACCACTCCGCCGTTCTACTCGATCATCTCCCTGTGGGCCGCCCTGGAGGGCTCGATCCTGTTCTGGACGCTGCTCGCCACCGGGTACGCCAGCTTGGTGCTGTGGCGGTACCGGGCGCGCCATCCGGTCCTGATGGCGTGGGTCGGCGCGACGCTGGCGGCCATCGGCGTCTTTCTGTTCGCGGTGATGACCTGGCCCGGGAACCCGTTCGCGCGCATGACGCCGATCCCTGCCGAGGGCAACGGACCGAACGCACTGCTCCAGAACCACCCGTTCATGGGGCTCCACCCGCCCCTGCTGTACCTCGGCTACACCGGGCTGGCCATCCCGTTCGCGTTCGGGATCGCGGCACTCGTCACGCGGCGCACCGACGAGGCGTGGCTGGGCATCGTCCGGCGCTGGACGATGGTGCCGTGGATCTTCCTGACGCTGGGCATCATCGCCGGCGGCTGGTGGAGTTACGAGGTGCTGGGCTGGGGCGGCTACTGGGGCTGGGACCCGGTCGAGAACGCCGCGCTGCTGCCCTGGCTGACCGCCACCGCGTTCATCCACTCCAGCATGGTCGCCGAGCGCCGGGGATCGCTCCGCATCTGGAGCAGCGTGCTGGTGATCGCGACCTTTGTGCTGACCATCCTCGGCACCTTCCTGACCCGCTCCGGCGTCGTCGCCAGCGTCCACTCGTTCACCGCCTCGGCGATCGGGCCGTGGTTCCTGGGCGCGATCCTGGTCGCACTCGGCGTCTCGCTGGCCCTCCTCGTGTGGCGCCTTCCCGATCTGGCCGGCGGCGGCCGGCCGGCGGAACTGGTCAGCCGTGACTCTGCCTTTCTGTTCAATAACGTCCTCTTCCTGGGGCTGACCTTCGCGGTCCTGTTCGGGACGCTGCTGCCGCTGGGGATCGAGGCCTTCGGAGGCGGCAAGATCAGCGTCGGCGCGCCCTGGTTCAACCGGGTCAACGCCCCGATCTTCGTCGCGCTCCTGTTCCTGATGGGGGTCGGGCCGGCCCTGCCGTGGGGACGCGCGTCGTGGGCCACGCTGCGCGAGCGGTTCGCGATCCCGCTGCTGGTCGCGGTGGCGGCGCTGGCGGTGGCGTTCGGCCTGGGGATGCGGATGCCGGCGCCGCTGGCGACGCTCGGCCTGGCGGTGTTCGTCGGTGGCATCCTGCTCGACGAGCTGGTCAGCGGAGCTCGAGCTCGCGCGCGGGCCCGCTCGGAGGCGCCTCCCGTGGCCGCCTGGCGGCTGGCGACCAGGAACCGACGGCGATACGGCGGCTACGCGGTCCACTGCGGCGTGCTGGTCATGGCGGTGGCGGTCGCGGTCAGTGCAACGCTGTCGAGCGAGACGACGACCACGCTGCGCCCCGGGCAGAGCGTCGACCTGCGTGGCTATCGCCTCACCTATGACCGCCTGGCGGTGGGGCCGCTGCGGGACGATCCGCGGGTGCTCGAGACGCGCGCGGAGCTGCGCTACACCGGGACGCAGCAGGGATCGCTTGCCACGGCCTCGCGCCAGTACCCCAACTCGGTGACCCCCATCGCCACGCCCGCGGTGCGCACCTCACTTGGGGAGGATCTGTACGTGACCCTGCTCGCCGCCGACCCCGCGAGCGGCTCGGTGACGCTGCACGTGCTCGTCAACCCGTTGGTGGTCTGGATCTGGATCGGCGGCGCGGTGGTGGCGCTCGGCGCGATCTTCGCCATCTGGCCGGATCGACGCCTTCTACCGATGGCGGCGCCGGCCGGCGCCGACCGGCCACGTCCGGCACCCCGCCCCGGGACGGCCACCCATCCGGCGTCCCTGCCCGCTGGACCGGAGCCCGCGTTGGACGCCGCGGTCGGGGAGGCGCCACCATCGGGCGGAGCACGCGTCGATGCGTAGGCTGCGCTGGCTGATCGTGCCGCTGGTGCTGGTGCCGGTGGCGTGGCTCTTCCTGCAGGGGATCGGGCAGGATCCGCGGGCGCTCGGCTCCCAGCTCGTCGGGAGGCAGATGCCGTCCTTCACGCTGCGAACCATCGACGGCCGGACCGTGTCGAGTGAGAGCCTGCGGGGCCGGCCGGTGGTCCTCAACTTCTGGGCGAGCTGGTGCATCCCCGCCTGCGTCGACGAGCACCCGGTGCTGATCGACGCCGCTCGCCGGGTGGGAGGCCGGGCGCAGTTCGTCGGCGTGCTCTACCAGGACCGCGTGGATGACGCCCTCGGCTTCCTGCAGCGCTACGGCGAGACGCCATATCCGCATCTCATCGACCAGGCGAGCCGGCTGGCGATCGACTTTGGGGTGACCGGACCGCCCGAGACGTACTTCATCGATGCGACCGGCGTGGTGCGTGCCAAGCAGTTCGGGCCGCTGACCGCCGACGCGATGCGCGCCAAGCTGGCGACCATCGGCGTGACGGACCGATGAGGCGGCTCGCCGTTCCGATCGCCGCCGGGGCCCTCCTGGCGCTGATCGCGCTGATGGTGCTGGCCTTCATGCGCCCCGCGCCGGCGCCGACCCGCGCCGAGCAGGCGGCCGCCATCGCCGCGGACCTCAAGTGCCCGGACTGCCAGTCGCTCTCGGTCGCGCAATCGACCACCGAGGCGTCCGCCGCCATCCGGCGCCAGATCGGCGAGCTGCTCGCCGCGGGTCGCAGCCCCAGCGAGGTGCGCCGCTACTTCGTCGATCGCTATGGGGAGTGGATCCTCCTCAGCCCCACCTCGCCACTCGCCTGGATTGTGCCCTTCGTGGCCATCGTCGCCGGCGCGCTCCTGCTTGCGACCTGGCTGTCGGTGGCCAGGCGACGGACCCGCACGGCAGCCCCCGCCGCCACCCGAGCCGCGGCCGATGGACCGGCATCGGTGATCTCGGAGGCGGCCAAGCGCCGCGTCCGTGACGAGGCGGAGGCGCTCGATGCCTGAGCTGCTGCTGCTGCTCGGGATCGGCATCGTCGTCGCGTTCGTGGTTGGCGCGCCGCTCCGTGGAGCCGCGCTCCCCGCCGCCCCCGACGGCGAGCCGGAGGCGGCAGCGCTCCGGCATCGGATCGCGCTCGACGCCCTGCGCGACGTGGAGGCCGATCATCGTGCCGGGTCGCTCGACCGCCAGGCGTACGTGGCCGAGCGTGAGACGGCAGAGGAGCGAGCGGCGGCCACGCTCGTGGAGGTCGAGACGGCCCGCCAGCGACACACCGCTGAGGCCGGCGACTCCGTTGACCGCGCTGACTCCGATGAGCATCAGGTTGAAGCCGCGCAACCAGCAGGACGCCGTCCATCGGTCGGGCAGCTCGGCGCCGGCATCGGGGTCGCGCTGGCGGCGCTGCTGCTGGTCGGCTACCTGCTGCCGGCGCCGATCTCGCTGGCCAACCCAAGCGTCCAGAACCGCGCCCTCGCCGAGGCGATGGCACGCGAGGCGCAGCGCCAGGCGGCGATCACGCGGGCGCTCAAGGTGCTGAGCGCCGATCCGCGAAACGCAGCCGCGCTCTCGCAGCTCGCCGATGCCTACCTGGCCGGCAACTCGCCGGCGGACCAGCAACGCGGGGCGCTGGCACTGATCGCCCTGATCGGGCTCCATCCCAACGACGCGGCCGCGTACCGGCGGCTGATCACCGCCTACGCCAACAATGGCGACTGGACCGACGCGAGCGCCGCCACCGACTCGCTGGCGAAGATCGATCCGGGATCGACGGACGTCCCGTTCTTCCGCGGGCTGATCGCGCTGCGCGGCACCGGAGACCGGCAGGCGGCGATCCGCCAGTTCGACGCATTCCTCAAAGTCGCGCCGGACGACCCGCGGGCGACGATGATCCGCACGCTGCGCAGCGAGGCGCTCGCGACAGCCGCGCCGAGCCCATCGGTCAGTCCCTAGGGCACTCCTCCGCGACCGATTCCAAGCTTTCCCGCAGGCGGTCGAGCTCATCGGCGGGGATCTTGTCCCAGAAGTGGCGGGCGACCCCACGCAGGTGGGTGGGGGAGGCGCCGCGAAGGCGCCGGTAGCCGGCGTCGGTGAGCTGCGCCCACGCGCCGCGGCGGTCCGACTCGCAGCTGATCCGGCGCACCAGCTCCGAGCGCTCCAGTCGGTCGACGACCCGGGTGGCGCCGCTGCGCGAGAGGATCATGCGGTCGGCGATCTCGCTCATCCGCATCCGTCGCTCATCCGCCCTCGCCAGCTGGAGGAGGACCTCGTAGTCAGCCAGCGACATCCCCTGCTCGGCCTGCAGCTCGGCCTCGAGCGCGCGCGCGATTCGCGCATGCGCCATCAGGAACGCCCGCCACGCGGCCATCCGTGCATCGGGTGGTCGTGGGGCGCCCGCCAGGCTATCGGTACGAGGTGGTGGTTGCATCGTCAAATATTCGTGGTATAGTTGCGAAGTCAATCATACACCACGCCACTGGGCGTTTCCGGAGACTCACGACCATGACCTGGAAGATCGATCCGGCCCGCTCGAGGATCGGCTTTGCGACCAAGCACATGATGATCACCACTGTACGCGGCTGGCTGGCCCTCGCCGACGGCAGCCTCGAGTTCGACGAGCAGGACCCGACGCGGTCGCGCGTCGAGGTGCAGCTGGACACCGCCTCCGTCGACACCGGTTCCGCGGCGCGTGACAGCCACCTCCGATCGGCCGACTTCCTGGAGGCCGACCGCTATCCGCGGATCACCTTCCGGAGCACGGCCATCGAGCCGGCGGGGCGCGGCCGGTTCCGGCTCCGCGGCGATCTCACCATCCGCGACGTCACGCGGCCGGTGACGCTCGACACTCGGCTCGAGGGCGTGGTGCCGAACCCGCAGGGGGGACGCCGCGCCGGCTTCAGCGCGACGGCGACCATCAACCGTGACGACTTTGGCCTGACCTGGAACGTCGCGTTGGAGCAGGGCGGCTGGCTGGTGAGCAAGGAGATCAAGGTCGAAGTCGAGCTCGCCGCGGTGCAGGTCGAGCAGTCCGCCTCTGGTGCAGCCTGAGCGAGGGAAGGCCGCGCAGCCGGTGAACGCCCGATGATCGAGCTGCGTCCGCCGGAGTCGCTGTTCCACGCCGACGGTGGCTGGTTCAGCGCGAACTGGCACTTCAGCTTCGACCGATACTTCGACGCGGCGAATACCGAGTTCGGCGCCCTGCGGGTCTTCAACGACGACCGGCTGATCCCCGGTGCGATCTGGCCGATGCATCCGCATCGGGACATCGAGGGCATCACCTACGTGGCTGAGGGCACCTTCCGCCACGCGGACTCGATGGGCAACGGCGGCATCCTGTTTCCCGGCTCGGTGCAGCGCGCGACCCTGGGCTCGGGGATGATGCACTCCGAGCAGAACGGCTCCGCCACCGAGCCGATGCGCTTCATCCAGATGTGGATCATGCCGGCGCAGCGAGGGCTGCCGCCCTCGGTCGAACAGCGCTCGTTCAGCGAGGCGGAGCGACGCAACCGCCTGCTGCCCGTCCTGGTTCCGGCTCCCGGCTTCGGCGGCCCCGACGCCCCGATTTCCGAGGGTGCCGTCACGGTTCACCAGGATGCGGCCGTGCACGCCACCCTGCTCGACCCCGGTGCGAGCGTGACGCATCGGTTCCGTGCGGGGTTCGGTGGCTACCTGTTCGTGGTTCACGGGTCGGTGCATGTCGGAAGTGCGGGACCACTGGCGGAGGCGGGTGCGGCCAAGATCCGGGGCGAGACGAGCGCGGCGCTGACCGCCGGCGAGGGCGGCGCGGAGGCACTGCTGGTGGAGACCGCCATCGATTGATCGCTGGGGGGCAGTGCCCGAGCCGCAGCGATCAGGGGACTGGAGCCAGGCGCGCAGGCTCGTCGTCTGCCGAATCGGGCTCCTTGGCCTCGTATCGGCGGCTGTCGAGGAACTCCCGCTTTCCCCCCGATCCCTTGTGCCAGAGCTCGACGATCACCGCGACCGGATACTGCTCCGCTTCGATCACGAGCAGCTCGGCAGGACCGCTCGCCCGCTTCGCCTTCTTGCCCTTGGCCACCCTTGCGCTCCTTTCCGTCTTGTCTTGTCTGTCTTGTCTTGGCCGGCCGGGTCAGCTGCTCGCCGGCAGCTCCAGCCAGAACCGCGACCCGATCCCCTCCTCGCTTTCCGCTCCCGCCGCACCGCCATGGGCTTCCGCCAGGTGGCGCACGATCGCCAGCCCGAGCCCGGCGCTGCCGGTCCTCACGCCTCCCGGCTGCGGCTCGCTCTCCGCCTCTTCCTCTCTGATGCGCGACCGATCGACCTTGTAGAAGCGCTCGAAGATCCGCGGCAGGTGGCTGGCGGGGATCCCGACCCCGTCGTCGGCGACCACGAACCGCACCGCGCCGGGGCGCGGTTGCCACTCGAGCCGGACCTCGCCGCCGGGGCGGCTGAACTTGATCGCGTTGTGCACCAGGTTGACCAGCGCCTGGCTCAGCCGCGAGGGATCCGCGGCGGCGTACTGCTCGACCTCGAGCGCCGGCGCCGGGAGGATTCGGAGGCTGATGCGACGCCGCTCGGCGACAGCGCGCATGCGGTCGCGGACTGCCTCCAGCGCCCGCTGGGGATCGACCGGTTCGACGGCCAGCTTCAGCTCGCCGGACTCGATCATCGACAGCTCGAGCAGCTCGTCGACCAGCTGCGCGAGGTGGTCGACCTCTCGCTGGATCTGCTCGGCAAAGTCGCGGGCGGTCACCTCGTCCTCGACCGCGCCGCTGGACAGCGTCTCGGCGATCAGCTTGATCGAGGAGAGCGGGGTGCGCAGCTCGTGACTGATGTTCGCCACGAAGTCCCGGCGGATGCGCTCCATGCGCCGCATGGCGGTCACATCGTGCAGCAGGATGAGCAGCCCTCCGACGTGGGTCGGCAGCAGCTCGACCCGGAACGTACGGCTCCCCAACTGGCCGAGCTGGATCTCCCCGGACACCGGCTGCCCATGCTCGCGGGCCTCTCGACCGAGGGCGTCCAGCGCGACCGAGCCAAAGGCCGCAATCAGGGTCATCCCCGTCAGCTCCGCGGTGGTGCGTTGCGCGAGGCGCGCTGCCCCGGCGCCGGCCCGCACGATGCGCAGCCGATCGTCGAGCACGATCGGGACGTCCTCCACGGTCAGCGACAGGTACGCCTCAAACGCCGCGCGGCTCGCGACCTCCGGCTCGTCGCCTGCGGCGGGGTCGCGTCTCGGGGTCGCCTCGGACGCCGATGCCTCCCGCCTGCCTCGCAGCAGGCTTCTCGGGCTGAGGCCGCGCGGCAGATGAGCCATCAGCCGGTCGGGGGCGAGAATGCGTAGCCGATGCCCCGCACGGTGCGGAAGTAGTCGTGGCTGCCGCTGTCGCGCAGCTTGGCCCGCAGCCAGCTGATGTGGACGTCGACGGTGCGGCTCTCCCCGGCGTAATCCCACCCCCAGACGCGTTCCAGGATCTGCTCGCGGGTGTAGATGCGCCCCGGGTGACTGGCCAGCAGGGCAAGCAGGTCGAACTCCTTGGCGGTCAGATGGATCGGGACGCCGCCCAGCTCCACCTCTCGGCGGCCGCGGTCGATGGCGATCGCCCCGACCTCCACGCGGTCCTCTGGTTGCGTCGGGTCGGCCGCCGCCTGGGCGTTGCGACGCAGGATCGCCTCGATGCGTGCCAGCAGCTCGGGACGACTGAAGGGCTTGGTGACGTAATCGTCGGCCCCCACCTTGAGGCCGACGACCCGATCGATCTCATCGGCCTTCGCCGAGACGATGATCACCGGGGTACCGATCCCGTCCCGGCGCAGGACGCGCAGCACCTCGACGCCGCTCATGCCGGGCAGCATCACGTCGAGGAGGATGAGGTCCAGCCGCTGGTTCCGGGCGGTGTCGAGCGCCATCTGGCCATCGGTTGCTGACAGTACCTCGTAGCCCTCGCGGCCGAGGTTGAAGGCAAGCGCCTGCCTGAGGGTCCGATCGTCCTCGACGACCAGGATGCGTCGTCGCACGTCAGCCCGTCCGCGCTATGGGTTGAGATCCTCGACGCGGCCGGTTGCCAGGTACACGACGTCCTCTCCGATGTTCGTCACCCGATCGCCGAGGCGCTCGAGATGGTGCGCGGCGAAGAGCATGTGCGTGGCCTGGCGGACCCGGTCGGGATGCTGCTCCATGAAGCGCATCGCCGCCTCGTAGACCTCGTTGTACAGGTGATCGAGCTCGTCGTCGCGCTCGCACACGGCGCGCGCCGCCTCCTCGGAGACGTCGACCAGCGCGCGCATGGCGGCGTGCAGCTGCTCGCGGCAGACGCGCGCCATCTGCGTGATCTGCGGGAAGACGGGCGTCTCCGCCTCGCCGGCCATCTGCTGGGCGAGCTTGGCGATGTTTACCGCGTAGTCGCCCATGCGCTCCAGCTCGGCGGCGGCATGGTGCAGCCCCAAGACGATCCGGACGTCACGCGCCATCGGCTGCTGCGTGGCGATCATGGTGGTGATCTCGGCGTTGATCCGTCGCTGCAGCTCGTTGGTTCCCTCGTCGTCCCAGCGGACCGCGTCGGCGAGATCCACGTCGCGCTCGGTCAGGGCCCGTGCGGCGCGCGCCAGCGCATCCTCGACGCGCGCTCCGAGACGGAGGACGTCGTCGCGCAGCGCCTCGATCTCCTCGTCGAAGGTCGCCCGCAATGACCGATGACCACGCGCCGCGGCGGGGTCGCCCAAATCATCGGGATCGCCGCCGCCCCGCGGCCGCTCGACCGCCATCAGCCGAACCTCCCGGTGATGTAATCCTCGGTGAGCTTATGGGTCGGCATGCTGAACAGCTGGCGCGTCGGGCCGCGTTCAACGAGATACCCCGCCCGGTCGGTGCCCATGCTCATGAAGACGGTGTGGTCCGAGGCGCGCGCCGCCTCCTGCATGTTGTGGGTGACGATCACGATCGTGTACTTCTCGATCAGCTCGCGCATCAGCTCCTCGATCTGCAGCGTGGCGATTGGGTCGAGGGCCGATGCGGGCTCGTCCATCAGGATCACCTCGGGTTCGGTGGCCAGCACGCGCGCGATGCACAGCCGCTGCTGCTGGCCGCCCGAGAGCGCCAGGCCGGACTTGCGCCGCAGGTCGTCGCTGACCTCCTCCCACAGCGCCGCCTGCCGGATGCTGCGCTCCACGATCTCGTCCAGCCGGGCTCGATTGCGCTCGCCCAGCCGTCGCGGTCCGTAGGCCACGTTCTCGTAGATCGACATCGGGAACGGATTGGGTCGCTGGAAGACGAGTCCGACTCGCCGCCGCACCTCGACCACCTGGACACCCGACGCGTAGATGTCCTCGTCGTCGAGCCGCACGCTGCCGCTCACCACGGCCTTGGGGATCAGCTCGTTCATCCGATTGAAGCAGCGGAGCACCGAGCTCTTGCCGGAGCCGGATGGACCGATGATGGCGGTCACCTGGTTGGAGATCACCGGAAAGCTCACGTCGCGCACCACGGTGCGTCCCGCGTAGCTCACATTGAGGCTGGTCGCCTCCATCTTGGTGACGAGCGCTTCGTCCTCGGCGAGGGTGGCGCGACGGGCGGCGGCCAGCTGGCCGAGCGAGGACCTGGATCCACTGGCCTTGAGCGGGGCGGCCACACCCCCGAGATCGGCGGTCATGTCAGGCTCTCGTGATGCGGTAGACGAGTACGCGGCTGATCATCCGCGCCCCCACGTTGAAGCCGAGGACGCAGAGTAGCAGCAGGGCCGATGCGCCATCCGCGATCTGCTTGACGCTGCTCCCGAGCCCCTCGGACTGGACCTTCCAGATGTACACGGCCAGTGTCGTCGCGGGCCGGAACGGGCTCCATGGCGATTTCGGGTCAAGTACGTTCAGGTTCTCGAAGTGATAGTTGCTCGGCGTGGTGAGCCCGGCGGTGAAGAGGAGCGCCGCGGCCTCGCCGAATATGCGGCCGGCGGTGAGGATGATGCCGGTCACGATCCCCGGAATCGCGAGAGGGACCACCACGTGGCGGATCATCTGCCACTTGGTGCTCCCCAGCGCGAGGCTGGCATACCGCTCGTCGGCGGGCACGGCCCGCAGCGCCTGCTCGGTGAGGCGCGCCATCAGCGGCAGGTTGAAGACCGACAGGGCGAGCGATCCCGCCAGCGCGCTGAAGCCCCAGCCGGTGAGATTGACGAATGCCACCAGGCCGAACAGGCCGACCACGATCGACGGGATGGAGCTGATCGCCTCCTGCGCGAAGCGGATGGCGCTGGTGAGGCGCCCTTCGGCCGCATACTCGGCCATGTAGATCCCCGCGGCGATGCCCGCCGGAACGGTGATCAGCGCGGTCAGGAAGAGCATGTAGAACGAGTTCCACAGGACCGGCCCCACCCCGCCGAGGCCGAGGAACTCCGGATCGCCGAGCACGAAGGATGCCGACAGCGTCCCGACGGCGGCCCACACCAGATGGACGATCATGGCGGCCAGCAGCAGCAGGGCCGCGAGCGCGATGGCCCACAGGGTGGCGGTCGCCACCCGGTCGGCGACCAGTACGCGTCGCATCAGAACGTCTGCCGCCGGCCGTTCAGCCAGCGCACGAGCAGCACGAACCCGACGGCGATCAACAGCAGCACCAGGCTCATGGTCCACAGCGCCTGGTTCCACGGCTCGCCGGCAACCGTGTTGCCCATGTCGAGGGTGATCTGGCTGGTGAGCGTGGAGAGCGGCTGGGTGAGGCCGGTCGGCATGGTGGGGCGATTGCCGATCACCATCTGCACCGCCAGCGCCTCGCCCGCAGCGCGGGTCATGCCCAGGATCACCGCGGTCAGCACGCCGGCCGCGCTGGCCGGCAGCAGGACGTGGCGGATCGTCTGCCAGCGGGTGGTGCCCAGCGCCAGGGAGGCGGCGCGCAGGTCGCCTGGCACGGCTCGAAACGCGTCATAGGCGATGCTGGTGATGGTCGGCAGGATCATGACCGTCAGCACCAGCGATCCGGCCAGCCAGCTGAATCCGACCGTGAACCCGACGCCGCTGAAATTCTCGCGCAGCCAGGGGACCAGGATGGTGATGCCCAGCCAGCCGTACACCACGCTCGGGATGCCCACGAAGATCTCGAGTGCCGGCTGCACCACCGCGCGCGCCCAGACCGGCGCCACCTCGGCGAGGAAGAGGGCGAGGCCCACGGACAGGGGAGTCGAGATGGCCACCGCCAGCATGGTCACGGCCAGGGTTCCCGTCACGAACGGCAGGAGGCCAAAGCTGGCCGGGTTGGCCAGGGGCTGCCAGGCGGTGGAGAAGACGGAGCCGGCGTTCGACCCCGGAGTGAGGAAGATCTGGATGCCGTTCCAGGCGACGAAGCCGAGCATCAGGGTCACGATCAGGACCATCGATCCTGCCGCGGCGGTGACCAGCCGTCGTGGCAGGTCGAGGCGATCGAGGAACCGCGGCCGTCCCAGGAGTCGGGACGCCGCGGTCAAGGTGCTGGTGCTCATCGGGAATGCCGGCCTGTGGAGAGCCCCATCGGTCAGATGGTGGCACAACCGCGCGCTGCGCGGTTGCCCTCCTCAGGAACCCGGCTGGACCGGCGCGTAGAACAGCTTGGGGACGAGCGTCTTCTGGATCGGGTCGGAGAGCATGTAGTCCAGAAACGCCTTGGCCACTCCGCTCGGCTGTCCCTTGGTGTACATGTGCCCGAAGGCGGCCAGCTTGTAGCTCCCATCGGCCATGTTCTTGACCGTGGCCTCCACGCCATCCAGCTGCAACCCGGTGAGGCTCTGCTTGTTCTGCTGGAAGTACGCGAAGCCGATGATGCTGGTCGCGCCGGGGGTGGACTCGACTGCCTTGGTGACGGCCCCGTTGGAGTCCTCGGTGAGTGCCTTGCCGGAGGCCTCGGTGGCGCCGCCAAGGATCAGCTTCTTGAAGGTGGCACGCGTCCCGGACGACTCCGGCCGGATGACGAGCACGATCGGGGCGTCCGAGCCGCCGACGTCCTTCCAGTTGGTGATCTTGCCGGTCCAGATCTGCGTGGCCTGGTCCTTGGTCAGGTTGGTCACACCCGTGACGCTCGGATTGACGACCATCACCCAGCCCTGCTTCACGACCTTGTGGTCGACGAGCTGCGTGGCGTCCGCCGGCTTGAGCTTCTCCTCGGCGAAGATGTCCGAGTTACCGATGTTGGCGCCGCCGCTCAGGACCTGGCTAAGGCCCGTTCCTGAGCCGCCACCCTGGACGTTGACCGTGGCGCCGCTGCACGCATCCTGGTATTGCTTGGCTGCCTGCTCGATGAGCGGCTGAAGCGCGGTCGAGCCGACGGCCGTGATGCTCCCGCTGGCGCAGGTGACGCCGCCGGCTGCGGCGGAACCCGATGACGAGCCGGAAGCTGAGCCTGATGCGCCCGCGCCGCCCGAGCACGCCGCCAGCAGCAGGCTCGCCGCTGCGGTCAGCGTCAGCGCGGAGAGAGTGGAATGTGACTTGGTCAACTTGTTCCTCACGTGGACTTGATGATTGAGATGAGTTCTTGTGCGCCCGCGGAGATCGCGGCACGCTCGCATCCTGTGGCGTGGCGGATAACACGCCGTCATCGGTTCCTCAACAACATGTAAAGAGGCCCCGGCCCCTTTTCTCAGCGCTGGAGCGGGGTCGGGCGGGCGGAAACCGTCCGACTTTCTTCCCGTGGAGTGGGCAGCCAGATCTCGGAAGGCGGCTGCAGGTGCCTTCTAGCTGCTTGCTTCCCGCCGAGCGCGCGAAACAACCGGGGGGATGCCGTGCGGGCGGGCTTCAGCCGCCTTGGTGCGCAGCAGGCGGGAGTCCGCCGCTGGGGGCCCGTCCAAGGCGACTTCACCCTCCGGCTGCTCAGGGTGCGGGTGATCGCGGGCAATCAGCGGTCGATCAGCCTCCCGGGCCGCCCGAGCTCCTCAGCCGGTGTCATGCGCCGAAGATCGGCCGCAGCATCGCGTACGACAGGGCAGCCACCACTCCGGCGGCGGGGATGGTCAGGACCCAGGCGATCCCGATGTTGCGCGCCACGACCCAGCGAACCGAGTTGAATCGGTCGGAGGAGCCGGCGCCCATGATCGCGCTCGAGATGACGTGGGTCGTGGAGACCGGCATGCCAAGCGTCGAAGCGCCGAAGATGACGGAGGCTGCGGTCGTCTCGGCCGCGAAGCCGTGGACCGGGTCGAGCTTCACCACCTTGCTGCCCATGGTCCGGATGATTCGCCAGCCGCCGGCCGCGGTGCCGAGCGAGATGGCGGTCGCGGCCAGCAGGATGATCGGGATCGGGATCTCGTTGAAGGCGGGAAGGATCCGGGCGCCGACGAGCGCCAGGGTCATGATCCCCATCGTCTTCTGCGCGTCGTTGCTCCCGTGGCTGAAGGCCATGAAGGCGGCGCTCAGCACCTGTAGGCGGCGGAACCGGTCGTTCATCGTCCTCGGATGGGCGCGGCGAAAGACGTTGAAGATGACCACCATCAGCACGAACGCCAGCGCGAACCCGGCAATCGGTGAGGTGACCAGCGGCACGAGCACCTTGCCGACGATGCCGTCCACCTGCCAGGAACCGATTCCGGCCGATGCCGCCGAGGCGCCCAGCAGCCCGCCGATGAGGGCGTGACTGCTCGAGCTGGGGATGCCCAGGCGCCAGGTGACCAGATTCCAGACGATAGCGCCCACCAGCGCGGCAGCCACCACGACCTGGTTCGCATCGGTCTGATGGACGATCCCGGAGCCGACGGTCTTGGCCACCGCCTGCCCGGTGAGCGCTCCGAGGAAGTTCGCCACCGCCGACATGGCGATCGCCCATTCCGGGCGCAGCGCGCGCGTAGAGACCGAGGTGGCGATGGCGTTGGCGGTGTCGTGGAAGCCGTTGATGTAGTCGAACAGGACCGCCAGGCCAAAGACCACCAGCAGCAGGACGGTGAGACCCGCGAGGCTAGGCATGCTTGACGACGATCCGCTCGAGGATGTCGGCCGCGTCCTCGCAGGCGTCGATGGTGTCCTCCAGCAGGCCGTAGACGTCCTTCCACTTGATGACGTCGATCGGGTTCTGGTCCTGTTTGAAGAGCTCCGCGATCGCGCTGCGCACGATACGGTCGCCCTCGTTTTCGAGCCGATGGATCTCGATCCAGTATTTGTCCAGCTGCCGGAAGCTGCGCAGTTTGCCGAGCCCGGCCTGAAGCTGCTCGCACTGCTGGACAATGATCTGCGCCTGCTGGACCGCCACCGGGGTCGGCTCGGTGATGCCGTACAGGATGCAGGTGTCGGCGATCTCCTCGATCAGGTCGATGATGTCGTCGAGGCGGCTGATCAGGCCGTGGATGTCCTCTCGGTCGAATGGAGTGACGAAGGTCGACTCCAGCCGATGACCGATGTCGTGGCTGATCTCGTCGCCGCGGTGCTCCGTATCCCGCAGAAGGCTGGCGAGCCGCTCGCGCTGGTCGTAGTTGCGGAACAGCTGCTCGAGCAGCCGCGCGCCGGCGAGGACGTTGGAGACGTCCTGCACGAACAGGTCGTAGAACTTCTCCTCCCGGGGGATGAGCGGCAGTCGCATCGGTTGGGCGAGCCATCCTCCACGGTGCGTCGGAGGGCCGGTTGGCCCCAATTCGGGCGGAGCGTAGCAGAGGCCACCCGGGCGTCGACCCCTGAATCGTGATGAAGGTGATGCGCCGATGGCAAGGCCGCGTACTGAGATCGCGGGCGTACGAGCTGTGAGTCCGCCCGCTTCATAATCCAGGAACAATTCTGTGCACTCACTCGAACCGTGGCGCTCGCACTGGGCGTCGTCTACGTCATCGTCGGGATCGTGGGCTTCCTGCCGATCTTCGTGACCTCCGGGTCAACGGCTTCCCTGCCGTCGGCCACCGGAAGCCTGCTGGGCATCTTCCCGATCAACGCGTTGCACAACGTCGTGCACCTGGCGATCGGCGCCGCGCTCCTGTACGGGGCGACCGCAACGGCCACCGCGATCCTGGTGGCCGCGGCGTGGGCGTGATCTACGTGCTGGTCGGACTGCTCGGCGTCGTTGCGCCGAACGGTCTGGGCCTCCTGCCGCTGGGCGGCTTCGACATCTTCCTGCACCTTGGCACCGGGATCGTTCGGCTGGCCCTCGGCTTCATGGGGTCTGCGCCCGATCGGGCCGAGCCGGCCCGGGTCTAGCCGGACTACCTCCCCGGCAGGATCGGCGTCCATCGTGGGTGCCGGCTGGACCCGATTCCGGAGTGTGCTTGGGTGTTGCCTGCGCGCACAACGGCGCCTAGGATCTCCCCCTCGCGACGCGTGGGCGCCGCCAGCGGGGAGGGACGGTGGAGCGAGCATCGGCGCGCAGGCCCTGGAGCCTCGTCCTGGTCACGGCCATGTGCGTCCTGCTGGCCGGCGCCGGCACGGTCGAAGCCGCGGGCGCCGGCGCCGGCACTGTCGAAGGGGTGCAGCCTCGCGGGCAAGTCGCCAGTCAGGCCGCCAGCCCGGCCGCCGCGACGACATCGGTCTCCTTCGCGCCCGATGCGGATGCCCGCGTCGACGAGGCTCACCCTACCGCCAACTACGGCCTGACGACCACGCTGCGGGCCGATGGCGATCCGCGAGCGCGGGTCGAGGCCAATCTGCGATTCACGCTCCTGGGGCTCAGCGGGTCTGTGGTGAGCGCCCGGCTGCGCCTGTACTCGATTGATGGCACGCGGGACGGTCCGGCGGTGTACGCCACCGCGTCGGGCTGGAGCGAGACGGGGATCAGCTGGCAGAACCGCCCTGCGCGGACGAGCGCCGCGTCCGACAACAAGGGCGCCATCGGTGCAAAGGCCTGGGTCGAGTTCGACGTCACGCGCCTGGTGACCGGGAACGGGAGTCTGGGCCTGGTGCTCGGGGACGCATCGGCTGACGGGGCGACCTTCGCGTCCCGGCAGGCAGCCAACCCGCCGCAGCTGGTGGTGACCACCGCGAGCGGCGTGCCTCCGCCGTCGCCGTCGCCATCTCCATCTCCGTCTCCGCCTTCGCCGCCCCCTTCGCCGCCCCCGCCGGCGAGCGGCCTGCAGATCGGTGCCTACTACTACGCCTGGTACGGGACCGCCCGCCGTCACTGGCAGGACGGCTACGTGCGGCGAGTGCTCAGCACGCCGCAGGCGCCATCCTTCGGCGAGTACGACAGCCGCGACCCGGGGCTCATCGCCAGCCACCTTGCGTGGGCGCAGCAGTACGGGATCGACTTCCTGATCTGCAGCTGGTGGGGTCCGAACGGCTACGAGGACGTCACGGTCCGCGATTTGCTGCTGCGCTCACCGCGGATCGGCGCCACCAGGATCACGCTCCTGTACGAGTCAATCGCGCGGCTGGGGCTGACGAACGGCGTCATCAACTTCGACGCGGCGACGCAGCAGAAGCTGATTGCCGATTTCGACTACCTGGCGGGCACATACTTTGCGAACCCCAGCTACCAGCGGATCGACGGCAGGCCGGTGGTCTACCTGTACGTGACGCGCATCTACCGCGGCGCCTATGCCCAGGCGTTCGCGGCCCTGCGCGCGCACATGCTGCAGCGGTACGGCTACGACGTGTTCCTTGTCGCCGATGAGGTCGACCCCGTCGGCACCCCGGACCCTGCCCGCATCCGCGTCTTCGACGCGATCACGCCGTACACGATGTACAGCGATCTCCAGCGTCCCGGATGGCCCGATGACACCGGCTTCTTGGCCACCGTGCGTCGGACGTATGACGCGTACCGTTCGGCCGCGGCGGCCGAGGGCGTGCGCTTCATCCCCGGGACGCTGCCCGGATTCAACGATCGGGGCGTGCGGCTGTCGGCCAACCACTACGTCCTGCCGCGCGAGCTCAACGCCGCGGCCAGCGGCTCGAGTCTGTTCCGCGCGTTCCTGGACCTGGCCGGCGGCTACCTCGATCCTGCGCTGCAGACGCTGACCATCACCTCGTTCAACGAGTGGCACGAGGACACGCAGATCGAGCCCACCGCCCCGGCGCCGGCCAGCACCACTCCCGCGACCTACACCCAGGGCTATGCGCATGCCTCGTACGGCACCACGCTTCTCGAGGCGGTACGGGACTTCAGGGCGCGACGCCAGGCGCCCTGAGGCAGGCAGGCGGCGGGGAGGCGGCGGTGCGCGAGGCGATGTCCTGACAGGACTGGGAGCAGCCGCCGGCAGCCGCGCCGGCCCTGCCGACGGTCTTCTACAGCTGGCGGCTCCGGGTCACTCCGCGACGTTGCCGAACGTCGCCCGCCCGCCCGGTCGATAGGTCTGGATCGTCACGCCGGACGGCATCGATCGCGACTCGACCAGCGTCAAGTCGTGCGTCTGGCCGCGCTCCGGGAAGAGCCGCAGCCCGTCGCCCAGCACGACGGGGTAGAGCAGCAGGTTGAGCTCGTCGACGAGGTCGCGCTCGAGCAGCCAACGGAGCAGGCCGCCGCTGCCATGGACCTGGAGCTCGCGCCCGGGCTTCGCCTTGAGCTCGCGCACCGCCGCCTCGACGTCGCCCTCGATGACATGGGTGTTCTGCCACGTGGGGTCCGTGAGCGTGGTCGAGGGCACGTACTTGGGCAGGACGTTGATGCCGTGGGAGACCGGATCGCCCTCGTCGTGGTGCGGCCAGTACGCCTCCCAGATCTCCCACGTCACGCGGCCGAGAAGGAGCGCATCCGCGCGCTCATAGACCGAGGTGATGAACCGCCAGGTTTCCTGGTTGGCGTACGGCCCCAGCCATCCCCCGCGCTCGAACCCGCCGCGTCGGTCCTCGTCGGGTGCCCCGGGACCCTGGTACACGCCGTCCACGGTCAGAAACATCATTGCGGTCAGCTTCATGGTCATCGCTCCTTCGCATCGGGTTTGTGATGGTTAGACCATCGGCCGAACCGCGGCTCATCGGCCCGGTGGCAGCCAACCGATAGACGGGGATGACCGGGCTCGAGTGGACGCAGGCGGCACCGTTCTTCAAGTCGTTGTCGTCATGGAGGGCCGTGTGGGATTCGAACCCACGACACGAGGATTAAAAGTCCCCTGCTCTGCCACTGAGCTAACGGCCCGCGTTTCGTGCTCAGTTAGAGCACATGATTCGAAAGAGGCTTGACCACAGCGCTGTTACAGCACATGATTCGGTGAGTTTTCCGACGACCAAACCCGCCGAATCTCCTGCTGTCAGATGCCATCGAAGACCGTTTCCCACGCTCACGCGAACCTCGATCTGGCCGATGCGGTCGGCTCCTTCACGCGCCATCTTAGAGCAGAGAATCTTGCCGCCTCCACGGTGGCTACCTACGTGAAGGCGCTCAATCAGCTCAATTCGTTCCTGGTACAGCAGGGTATGCCGACCGATGTCGCGGCCATCCGCCGCGAGCACATCGAGGCCTTCCTGGTGGCGCTGTCTGACTCCGGCAACCGGCCGGCGACGGTGGCGAACCGCTATCGGTCGCTCCAGCAGGTCTTCCGCTGGCTGGCCGGGGAGGACGAGATCCGCGACTCGCCGATGGCCCGCATGCGCCCGCCAGCCGTGCCCGACGAGCCGCCGCCGGTGCTGCGCGTCGAGGAGCTCGAGCGCCTACTGGCGGTCTGCGCCGGCACGTCGTTCGAGGACCGCCGCGATACCGCCATCATCCGCCTGCTGGCATCGACCGGCATGCGCCGCGGCGAGTGCATCGGGCTGCGGGTCGAGGACGTCGACTTCGACCACGAGGTGGCGCTGGTGCTCGGTAAGGGCCGCCGCCCGCGCGCCTGCCCCTTCGACCGCCAGACCAGCCGCGCCTTGGACCGATACCTCCGCGTCCGAAAACTGCATTTCGACGCCGACTCGCCCTGGCTCTGGGTCGGCAAGCGAGGACGCTTGACCGATACCGGCCTGGCCCAGGTTCTCCGCCGCCGCGGCGCCGCCGCCGGCATGCCGAAGCTGCACCCGCACCTGTTCCGCCACACCTTCGCCCACCAGTGGCTGTCCGACGGCGGCACCGAGGGCGACCTCATGCGCCTGGCCGGCTGGAAGAGCCGCGAGATGCTTAGCCGCTACGGCGCCTCGGCCGCCGACGAGCGAGCCCAGGAGGCGTATCGGCGGTTGCGTTCATAGCGAGCGGAACTGCGAGAGAGGGATTTAGCGCCGGGCAGATGTGGCGGATGCACGGTAGATGGCCACACGCTATGCATGGAGCGGGCACGTGTCGACGCGGTGCAAGGCTGCACGCGATTTTGCGTACGCGTATTGTCTTCCGTCTCAGAGTGTGTATCCTACGATGTAGCAACACCGTAGAAGACAATGAGCAATGGCGCAATCGACGTACATCCAGACACTTCAGAAGAAGCGTGACGAAGTGCTCGCCGAAGTCCGGACGCTTCGGACCGAGTTGTCTGAGCTCAACGCGGCTATCGCCAGCAAGGAGAACCAGTTGAAGAACATCGACGACTTGCTGGCTCTGGAGGGCGAAGCCGCGCAGTCGGACGGCGCTGGTTCGCCTGACTCAGTGCCGTCCGGCTCGAAGTTCATCGAGCATGCTCATCGACTGCTCTCGGAGGCCGCGAAGCCAATGCATTACCGGGAACTCGCAGACCTACTCGCGCGGGATCACGTGTTTATCCCGGGTCAGGATCCTGCTGCGAATCTATTGGCCCACATGAGTCGAGATGGCCGCTTCGGCCGAACTCGCAGCCGTGGGATGTACGGCTTGTCCGATTGGCCCGCTGTACGAGCGGCAAGTCGGCCGAGCCGCAGTTCCCGTCCGCGTCGCCGCGTAGCTGAGCACTGACCGCCGTGCTTGCTCCACTTCCAGTCAGTTCAATCGCGGAGGAAGACGCGCTTCTTGGGCGATGTGACTGCGGTGGCCCATGGCACCTCGTTGCGGAGGAGGTCGCTCCGATCCACCGGCGCTGGTATGACGCGCTTGTCGTGAAGTGCGAAGCCTGCGGAAACCTTGACCGCGCGATCTTTGACATTACGACGTTCTTCGAGCCGATTGGAAGGGCCTGGAGTAGAGGGACATGAGCGCGAGCACACGAGCAGAGAGCGCTGACCATGCACCAGCATTCGAGCCTTCAAGATACGAAGGGCTAGACCTCAACCGTCTGGTCGTCTTCACGCTGGGTTGGCTCAGGAACCAAGGTCTCCCGCCGACCTTCGAGAACGTATCCGTAGCGGCGTTCCGATTGTTCCCCTTGAAGTTCGCGCTCCGCGGCTATGACCATCCTGACAGCAATCGAGTGAATCGCGCCCTCCTCCAACTCGGCCCCAAGTATCGGAACTGGGCGGTGGGATCAACTGGGACCGGCTTCAGCCTGACGCCGCTCGGGGAAGCGATTCTTAGAGAAGCCGGCCAGCGGGTCGCAGGTGGGGCTAGGGAGCCGTTCGCGAAACCGGAATCTGCCGGATACACATGGGATCCCGCAGGCGAGATCAGCGACCTGAAGAAGACCGAAGCTTACGAACGCTTCAGCGACGCTGGAACGGCTCGTCTGAGTATCGATGACGTCTGGCACGCGCTCGGGGCGTTCCGATACACCCCGAAGGAAGCAATTCGGGAGAGGTTCGTCTCACTCAAGTCGATTGCAGCGGCGGCGGGGGACACCGATGCTCTCGCTTTCCTCGACGCTCTGCGCAAGCAATTCGAACAGAAGCAGAAGTAGGGGAGATCACGAGGCTATGCCCGAATACGACATCACGTTCGACAAGAACTACATTCGCCGGCAATTCGAGAAGGCGGTCGGACGTAGCGTCGTGAAGGTCCTTACTGAGCCCATGACGAACAGCGACGACAGCTACGAGCGGCTGAAGGCGCTAGGCCTCGACGCGCTGCCGGGCTTTGGTGAGATCGTTGTCGAGTATGACCGGACCAATCGGGCATTTGCGATCTGCCAGCGCGACGATCGCGCTGCGAAGTTCAAGCAGATCGATGCCGTGGTCGAGCCAGGACGCCGTGACCGTCACCGGCCAATCCTCCGCCGCGTCATCTTCGACTTGCTCCGGGCCCCGCCCAGAGATGGCATCCCACCTGGTTCGTCTTCTTGCGACGAATCGGCCGGCGATTGCGCGATCCAGAGCCTCGGCTAGATGGACATCGGCTCGATCGACCGCCAGCCACAGGAACTTACCTTTCCGACCGTCGCGGAGGCGGAAATGCAGTGAATCGGTCAGGAATCCATGTCGAAGCTCGGCGTTGGCGATCGAGTCCCAGGCCACCCAGACATGGCGCTTACGACCTGCCTTGGCTTCTGCGAGGTCGGCTGGCGAGAGTGACGTGGTGACGCGAGCGACCGGATCCACCGTTGGGCCGCTGCCATGGGCTAAGGTTGCCCTGAGGCCAAGTGGCCTGCGGAACAGGCCATCGGGGCAGACCCAGAGCTCGCCGTGGATCCAATCCGTCCAGCCGGTCGTGCAGCTGGCGGACGCCAGCGTGCATTCGGTTCCCCACACATTGAGATCCTATCGCCGCACGGAGGGTGGGAGAGCTGGACATCACCGACCGAATCGAAGGACCCCCGGTACTACCGGGGAGGTGGAACCGGCGCTATTCTGATCTCCCGATTAGAACGGTCGTCTGCGCTGCACCAGGATTAGCGACGCTCCGAAGGTCAGCAGCACGACCGCCCCGTGGAGGACGGACTCCGTCCACGCCATACGCGGCATACGCGTGCCCGGAATAATCATCGATACGCCTTGGTAGTGCTCGTTCAGCCAGAGGATGGCGGCTTCCGGATCGGACGAGCTCGCAGGAATCGTCTGCCGTGCCTGTTCGTCGCTCAGCACTTGGCCACCAGGCGTTCGCCACGCGAGTCGTACATTGAGGACACCGATATCTCCTTGTGCCTGGGAGGTCGACACCGGATCCAGAGGTTGTAGTGCGAGCGCGGCTGTCGAAAGTGCGAAGTAGACGACAACACTGGCGATCGCCGTCAACACTAGGGCGGGCACCGTCCGGCCCATCACCGTTCCGACGAGGATCCCGATGCTGAATGCTGTTACAGCCCGGGCAGCCAAGAGAGGCCCACGGCTGCCGTAGTCGCGAAAGCTCTCGGCCGCCGGAACGACCGAGAACCGCACATGCTCCAACCATTCCGCCCCGAAGCCAAGGAGGAGAGACGCCAAGAGCACCGCGGACAACAGCGGCAAGAGGCGACCCACCAGCCAGCGCGTGCGGGACACGGTGAGTGACCAGGCAAGCTCGGATGTGCCGGTATCTATCTCGCGAGCGACCACGGGCGATCCAAGGAGCGTTCCGATCGCGAACGGGGCGACGCTCATGGCAACCATGGCGTTGCTGGTGAACGACGTGTCGAACTGGACGAATTCCAAGAGGCCCGGACAGCCCCGCAGATCCTCCGAAGAGTAGCCGCGCCAAACGAGCTCTTGGCAGTGGGGAGTCGGCGCGAAGGACTGGAGGCGCATTCCGATAAGCAGCAGGGCGGCGAGCCCAAACACCGTTACGAGCAAGACGATTAGCAGTTCAAAACGATCAAGCTTCACCGAGATTCGTAGTCCGGCGAGCAAGCGAGCCATCATGTGAGCCGATCGGTGCGCCCTGCGGCCAGATAGGCCATGACTACGTCCTCAACCCGCGCAGTCTCAAGGTCACCGAGGCTGCCCTGGGTCCGGAGAACACGTATCGGCTGTCCGCTCGAGTCAGTGATGGCTGCGACTTCGGACGTGCCAGATGGCGATGCGACTCCGTCTCTGGCTATGGCGTGGTTCTTGACGACGGCCTCAACAGACTCATCGAGCAGCTTGCGTCCCACGCCAAGCACAACGATGCGATCGGCTACTTGCTCGACGTCGGTGACGATGTGGCTTGACAGCAGGGCCGTGAGTCCTTGCGTCCGCACCGCCAGGCGGAGAGCAGTGAGGAATTCGCGGCGCGCGAGCGGATCAAGACTGGCCAGCGGTTCATCCAGCAGGATTATGCGGGCCCTTGTCGCGAGAGCGATGGTCAGGGCAAGTTGGGCAGCTTGACCACCGGACACCTCTCCTGCCGAGGCGCGGTGGGGAATGCCCACGGCATCGAGGCGCGTGTACGCGAAACCGTCGTCGAAGCCGGGTCGCAGGCTCCGCGCGAACTCGACATGTTCGCCGACAGTTAGCTGGCGGTAGAGCGGCGTCCGCTGGGAGATATATGCCAGCCGTTGGATGACCTCGTGCCGCTGGCGAAACGGATCAAAGCCATCGACTCTGACCATCCCACTCGTGGGTCGTTCGAAGCCGACCCACGTCCTGATAAGCGTGGACTTGCCAGCCGCGTTGGGACCTACGAGACCGATGATTGCGCCCGCGGGCAACGCAATGTCAATCCCTCGCAGCGCCCAGACGCCGCGACTGTAGCGCTTCGACAGGCGTGCGGCTTCCAGGGCGGGCGCCGAGTCGATCGACGCGGCGTCCGCCAGGGTGCGCACGAAAATCAGGTTACCCTACGAGCCGCAGTGGGGTATTGCGGCCAGGCGACCAGAAGTGAGGAGAACTTCCGCGCCTCGGCTTCCCAGGCGTACCGCAGGCTCAAGGCCGCTGATGGCGACGGCCTGCTAGACGCCGACATCGATCGGTCTCTTCGGTGGACCGGCCCGGACGATGTCGCGGGCCAGCGTGGCCAGGCGTCGTGGCGCGAACTCGTCGGCGCCGCCCGCCAATTCGTCCAGCGTCCACCAGCGGAAGTCGTCGAGACCGTGCTCACAGAGAGCCATCGGGGTCGGGCGGGGCTCGAAGGCCGCGACCCGACCGAGATAGATGCGCTCGCGCTGGTCGAAGGGCCGACCACGAAAGACACCGATGTGTCGGCGCGTCCAGATGCGCGCACCGAGCTCGACCGACTCGCTTCCGAGCTCCTCGCGGATCTCGCGCAGCGCTGTCGCCTCGTCGGTCTCGCCCGGCTCGATCCCGCCCCCGGGCGTGCACCACCACGACCGATCGCCGTCCCAGAAGCGGACGAGCAGAACTCGGTCCGCCTCGTCGAAGAGGAGAACCCGGACGGCCTTCCGGCTACTCACGCGCCTTTGGCCCTCGTCCCGATCCAGAGGCCACGCCCCATCAGGCCATCGGCATCGTGCTCGACTGAGAGCCCGGCACGCTTGAATGCCGACCGATACTGGTCATCGGTGAAGAGTCCGAGGGAGTGGGACTCCGTCAAATGCTCCACTGTGCCTGGCCGGGCGACGAGGTAGTGAAAATCCATGACCGACACGTTGTTCGCCACCCGGCTGCCGTTCATGCGCACTGCCTGCAGGTCGGGTTGTTCAACCACGATCGCCCGCCCGAGGTGTGACGGATCGAAGTTGGTTGGCGAGAACCATGGCTCGACGATCAGCACGCCCGATGGCGCCAGGTGGCGTGCCATCGCCTCCATCGCGCGCGACAGCCCGTCGGTGGTCTCGGCGTAGCCGATGCTGCTGAACAGGCAGGTCACGACGTCGAAGGTGCGGCCGAGGTCGAAGTTGCGCATATCGGCCTCGTGGAGCTGCGCTTCCGGCAGGCGCCTAGCTGCAACCGTCAGGAGGCCCGGATCCAGGTCAAGGCCCTCGACCGCGTACCAGTCGCGCAGGTGGAAGAGATGCGAGCCAGTGCCGCAGGCAACGTCCAGGAGTGTCCGGGCGTGGGAATTGCGAGCCGCCACGAGCTCGCGGACCTTCTCAGCCTCGGCGCGATAGTGTTTCCAGTCATAGAACAGGTCGTACAGCTCGGCGCTCTTATCGAACACTCCCGCGTCCCCGCTTCACGTGATCATCCTGATTCACAGTCTTGCTGCGTTCATGATGAGTCAGGTGCAAAGGCTGCGCATGGCACCATCGGAGCCCGCGGCAAGAGTGGAGGAGGCCGATGACAGCGAGAACTCCCGGGAAAATACACCTGACGGACGTGGACCTCGGCCCCTGTCACGGCCAGGCATTCGACGTCGGGGCCGAACGATGGGCCATCCTGCTGCCCGGGGCGGGCTACACGGTCACTTCCCCACTGCTGTGGTTCGCGCGCGAGGCTGCCCTTGCCGGTGGCTGGAACGTACTCGCCGTCTCGGACACCTTCAATGGCACCGATGATCCGCTGCGCTGGGTCGAGGAGCGTGCGGAGGCTGCGATCCAGCACGTCGATGGCCCCACCCCGCCGCTCCTCATTGCCAAGTCGCTGACCTCCCTGGCCGCTCCGCTCGCCGCCGGCTGGGCCTGTCGGCGGTGTGGCTGACGCCGCTCATCAATGCAAGTGGAGCGTCGGTGTCCCAACTCGTGCTTGACGGCCTGGCCGCGGCATCGGCGCCGTGCCTGCTGGTGGGCGGGTCGGCCGATCAGACTTGGGACGCGGTGATCGCTCGATCGGTCCCGAGAGCCGAGGTGCTCGAGATCAGCGACGCCGATCATCTCCTCCAGGTCCCCGGCGACGTGGCTGGTTCGGTCGACGCGCTGGATCGGGTCGTGTCAGCTGTGGCCACCTTTATCGCTGGGCCGATGGCCGGGGACGATCAGTCGGGGATGCGCCTGACCGGCATGGACCACATCCAGCTCACCATCCCGCCGAACGGCGAGGCGACGGCGAGAGCCTTCTACGGTGAACTCCTGGGGCTGCGCGAGGTCGCCAAGCCGGATCCGCTTGCGTCGCGCGGCGGCTGCTGGTTCGTGGGCCTGGGCATTCACCTCCACCTCGGGGTAGCCGATGACTTCCAACCCGCGCGCAAGGCCCATCCCGCCTTCAGCGTGGCCAATCTGCCGGCGCTTCGCGATCGGTTCATAGAAGCGGGCGTCTCTGTCATCGAGGACGACGCGGTGCCCAGTGTCCGCGGCTTCTATGCCTCCGATCCGTTCGGCAACCGCCTCGAATTCATCGAGGACGCCGATCGCGGCTTTACAGAGCGCCGATGAGCCCCGACTTCGCCAGACGATCGGGGTCGACGGCAATGACGATGGCGTGATCATCGTTGTCGAAGGACCGAGTGCGTCCGGAAAGACGACCTGGGGTCAGGCCCATGCTCCTGACGTGGTGGTGGCCGAAAGTGCGCCCGCCGATCCGCCAGAGGACGCCAGCGCAGCGGCTCGGTTCTGGGCCGAGAACGGCGCACGGCGTTGGGAGCAGGCGATCGCCACGGAGCAGCGAGTCGGCATTGCGGTGTGCGATACGGATCCGCTCAAGCTGCACTACAGCTGGTCGTTGTGGCGCATCGGTGCTGGCAGCCGTCAGGTGTTCCAGCGTCAGGTGGACGCCTACCGCGAATTGATGGACGGCCGTCGCATCGGCTTTGCCGACGCCTACTTCGTCTCGATCCCGGATCCGGAGGTGCTGGAGCTTCGCAGGACTGGAGACCCGAAGCGCCGGCGCCGAAACTTCGCGCTGCATGCCCGACTTGGCGAGCCGCTGCGCGAGTGGTATGCCGCCCTTGAGGAGGTGCGCCCGGGCTCCGTACGCTGGGGTTTCCCAGATGAGGGGGTTGGTCAGCCAGTCCATAGCGTTCGACCCCGGTATGACCTCGAGGCATACGACGCGCTGATCGGCCTTGCTTTCACCAGACCCGCCGGGCTATGAACAACCCGCCGTCGCACAGCCACGAGAGTCGGACCTCGCCGACTGAACTGCTTCACTGAGCGAGGCCGGCTCAGTTCAAAGTCATGCCCAGGATTGAGCGGTTGCTCCACGGATTCATGAGCGCGGGCCGATCTGGCAGGATTGGGGCATGGCACCTGAGCCTCTCAAGGCGCTGCTGGTCGATGTCGGCGGGACCCTGGTCGACGACGCGACCTGGATCGAGGGCGAGCGGTACGAAGCACTGATGGTCGCCCGGCTGCGGGAAGCGTTCGGCACCGATCTCCCGTGGTTCGCGCTCCTCTCGAACTATCGCTGGACCGAGTCTGATGCGCCTGGTTGGGAGCAACGAACCGCGGAGCTGGTGACGACCACGCTGGCCGAGCACGGCGTCGAGGCATCGGCCGAGGAGGTCGAGCGCATCTGCCGCGCCTGCGCGGCGCCGTTGAGCCAGGTGGTCGAGCTGGCCGACGGTGCTCACGAGGCGGTGCGTGCCATCCGCGCCCTCGGCGTGCGGATGGTCATCTGCTCGAACACCCTGTGGCGCAATGATGCCGACAGCCTTCGGGACTGGGAAGAGCTCGGCTTCGGCGACTGCTTCGACGCGTACGTCACCTCGCACGACACCGGCGTCGGGAAGCCGCATCCGGCCATCTTCGAGCGCGCCCTGGCGGTGGTCGGAGCCGAGGCCTCGCAGGCCGCCATCATCGGTGACCGGCGGGAGCGCGACATCGCGGGCGCCCGAGCGGTGGGCATGCGTGTGATCTGGATGCGTCCGCCGGAGTTCATCGGTTTACCCGAGCCTGAGCCCGACGCCGAAGTGAGCCGATGGGCCGAGGCCCCGCCCATCATCGAAGCCTGGCTGGACGCGGGCCGCGCGTCGTGACTCGACGGGCGTGACCATCCGTCGAGCGACGCCGGACGACGCCAAGGAGATCGCCGACGTGCACGTCCGCTCCTGGCAGGTGGCCTACCGCGGGCTGCTGCCCGATGAGGTGATCGAGGAGATGGTCGCCGGCCGACAGGCGCGTGCCGAGCGCTTCCGTGCGCTGCTGAGTGACGAGGAGAGCCCGCCGCGCGTATGGGTGGCTGTCGATGGCGTCAGCATTGTCGGCATGGCGGTCGTCGGCCCGAGCCGCGATCCGGAGGCGGGTCCGACCACCGGCGAGCTGGAGGCGATCTACCTCGCTCCAGAGGCGATGGGCCGCGGCATCGGACGCGCGCTGCTCGATCAGGCGGTGGCGGACCTGGGCGAGCGGGGGTTCACGGATGCCATGCTCTGGGTGCTGCGCGAGAACCGGCGGGCGCGTCACTTCTACAATGCGGCCGGCTGGCGCACCGATGGCGCCACCAAGGAGGAAGAGCGGCCGGGCGGGACACTCCACGAGGTCCGCTACCGCCGGTCGCTCCGGGCTGACGGGGGATAGTCCATTTCAGCGTCTTGAGTCGACTCTAGACTGAGCCCGGATGAGTGAGCGCGCCTTCAGCGAAGCCAGACGCAAGGTCGTCGGAGCGCATCGGCAGGCGGACTATCAGTCCGCCCTGCGGATTGCGGAGGAAGCGGCCATCGAATTCCCCGACCGCGCTGACAAGACGGCCTACTGGGTCGCCTGCCTGTACGCCCTCCTGGGCGACCGCGAGCGCGCCCTTCGCATCCTCGAGGACGGCTTCGCGCGAGGTCATCGAGCAGCCACGCCACGTCCCTCACCAGCTGTTCGAACTCCTTCGCCGGCCGACGCGACGTCGCCGTAGAGTGCGTCATTGCGGAAGCGCCGGGCCCGGTCAAGGCGGCGCAGCAGCGCCCGGCGCTCGTCCCCAAGGATCAACGTGGCAGCGTCGATCGCAGCGCGGTGGTGACCCGGCTGGCTGGTGACGCGGTAGCCGGCGAGATCCAGAACCCCGGCGCACGCTCGATACCCGGCCTCGTACGCCACTGCCATTGCTCGATCGCGGTCCACATCGGCGAGAAGGTTTGCCGCTAGGTCCAGATCCTTGCGCGAGCGCACCTGCCAGCGGCTTACCCGTCGCCGATCGGCCGGCTTCGCCTGGAGCAGACCGGCGGCAACGAGGTCGTCGATGGTTCGGCGGCCATGCTCAGGTCGTGGCCTGGCGGCTGATCAGCGGGACGCGCGCCCCGTCGAAGACCTGCTCGATGAAGAGGTCGCCTTCCGTGCGCAACCGCTCCAGTTCGCCGCGCTCGTAGCTGGCAACGTTGATGTCACGACCGAGTTCGCGCTCGGCCTCGGTCAGCCGTTCGCTCAGCAGCTCCTGGTCGACGGGGCCGATGACGAAGAGGTCCAGATCGCTGGTTGACCGCTCGTCGCCTCGCGCGTACGAGCCGTACAGGAACGCCTCGTCGATCCCCGGTAGATCGGCGATCGTGTCTCGGATGCGGGCCTCGATGCCGATCGTCTTCTGAACCAGCGAGCGGATCTCAGAGGCGATAGGCGATTGCTCATCGATCCGATACCGGCGCGCGCGCCCGATCCGCTCGGACGTCAGGATGCCCGTTCGCTCGAGGCGATCGAGCTCTTGGCCTACGATCGTCGCCGACCAGCCAAGCTCGCGCGCCAGCTCGCGGACATGCCGCACGATCCCGGGGCGGGCGAAGAATGTCCGCAGGATTTGCCGCCTGACCGCAGATTCGCCGAAGAGTGCAATGTCAGCCATGACATTGACATATGTACACCTCTCGACTTACATACATCAACCCTGACTGCCGGCAATCGGCCGGTTGACGTTCCACTACAGGTTCTCGGAGCTGAAGCGGAAGCTGCCGCAGAGTCTCGCACCGAGTTCGCAGCTACTCGGAACCGAACAGATCCGCTTAGGTGGGATCGGCGTACTCCCACTGCAGTTCGGTCGAGGTAAGGTATGCGGCCATCGCCTCCAGCACAACGTGGGCACTGGACGGCCGGGCCGGATCGTCGGCCGATTTCATCGGTCCCAGCACTTGCAACGACACCGTACTGTCAGCGTGATGGCCGGCTGGCATGTCCGTCTCTGGCGTCGGGTGCGAATCGCGCCCGGCGTTCGAATCAATTTGTCCAAGTCGGGGCCGAGCGTCTCGATCGGGCCTCGCGGCGCGCAGGTGACCGTCGGCCGACGCGGGGTTCGGCGGACGCTCGGCATCCCGGGTACCGGGATCTTTGCGACGCGCACGCTGGGTGGCCGGGCCAAGCCGGCTTCGGCCACGGCACCGATGCAGGATCCGGCGAGCCCTCCGCTGATCGAGCCACTCGACCCGCCGGTGAACGGGCCGGCGAGCGAGTCACTGAGCGGGCCGATGAACTCGGCGCTGAGCGAGACGTCGCCCGCGGCGGCACCGGGAACCGCGCCGCGCACCAGCCCCGCAAGCGCGCGGGACTACGCCGTGGCCGTCGCGGTCGGCATCGGTCTGGGCCTTTTTCTCCTCGGGATCAAGGCGGTCACCCCCGGGGGTGCGCTGCTGTCGGGCGGACTCGCTGCGATGGTGGGAATCGGATACGAGTGGCTGGCCCACCACCATCCCAGTGCCGCTCGGCGCCTGTTGGCCATCGCCGCCGGCGTGTTGGCCGTGGCGACCGTCGTGGCGGCCGTGGCGGTGGCGGTCATCGGTATCGCTGCGCTGGGTGCCGCCTCGAGCAGGTCGCGCCGCCGTCGCTGACCCGCGGCACGGACAGCGTGCTGCCGTTGCAACGGCGCGCCATGTCGGGGAGGGCTTACTGCGGGCTCCGGATCTCTTCCCAGTAGGACCACAGGTCCGGCTCGGGCGGCTGGATACCGATGTTGGTCAGCGCGGTGGCCACCTGCTGGCGGTGCTCCGTGGCGTGATAGGCGGCCTGGAGCAGCACGACCCACGCTGCGATCCGCTCCGTCTCGCCGTCCTCCTCGAGCTCCAGGACGCGGTCGGGCGCGAGCTCCTGCGCGACGCTGATCAGGTGCTCACCGGTGAAGCGCAGGTGATCGGCCAGCCGGTCGACGCCGGGGAATGGCTGGTCGTACTCCAGTTGCTGTTCGGGGCCGGGCTGCCATTCGGTCAGGTGGCGGAGATACCCGCCCTGCGAGCGGGCGAGGTGGACCAGCGTCTGGCTGAGCCGACCATAGGTGCCCGGCACGTCCGTCTCCAGCTGCTCGGCGGTCAGGTCGCGGCAGGCGGCGAGCATCTCGTCGTTCGCCCAGACGTTGTGGCGGAAGAGCTCGACGAGGATCGCGTTGTGGTTCGTCATGGCCGCACTATGCACCACATTGCTCGGGTCGCCGAAGCTGCTCCCGCGACCTCGTGCTGCGGTTGTCGTTCCACCGGCTGGAATCCCGCGCCGATGGCCGGGTGGCCACCTGACCGATGGGCTGGCCGACGTCGATCAGCGGCACCGGGCATCAGAGCCCGAGTTTCATCTCCGCCTCCGACACCGTGGCGTCGTGGTCGAGCGTGGCGGTGGCGCCGGTCGGCGTGAACCCGAGCGAGTCATAGACGCGGCGAGCCGTGGCGTTCCACTCCGCGACGTGCAGCAGCACCTCGCCCGCGCCACGCTCTTGCGCCCAGGCGATGACCTCGGCGCTCAGGCCGCGAGCCAACCCTCTGCCGCGCCACCGCGGATCGACGTACACGCCGACCAGCCAGACGACCGGCCGGTGATCCGGGCCATCGCCGGCGTCGAGGTAGCCGCGCGCCACGCCGACGTGGCGATCGCCGCTCCCGTCGTTGGCGACCGCGACGAAGGCGACCTGCTCTCCGCCCAACTCCGCAGATTTCGCCTGTTGCTGCCAGCGCTCATCGGGATGAGCGGCCTCGCGCTGGTAGGTCGAGCCGAACGCCAGCGGAGCATCGCGCAGCGCCTGGAGTCGCAGCTCGCGGAGCTGGGGCCACCCCGAAGCGCGCAGGCGACGTATCCCGACCTCAGGCATCGGCGCTCGCAAGGTCCGATCGGATGATGCTGAAGACCACGAGGTCGACGCGGCCGTGGTTCGTGAACCCGGCGTTGCGGGCGACCCCTTCGCGTGTGAAGCCCGCCTTCTCCGCGACCCGCTGTGAGGCCACGTTGCCCGGCGCGGCACACCACGCGAGCGCATCGGCATCGGTGTACGGATTCGGCAATGGAAGCCAACGCTGCGTCAGCGAGTCGCGGCAGGCGAGTGCCACATCGGGCGCATCCTCCGCTCGATAGGGCCGCAGCAGGAGCCGTGCGGTCTCGAGCGTCGCTTCGGGGAACACCTGACGGGCCGTCATGGCCTGACGGCGCGGAGATGGAGAAAGAGCGGAAGGCGCTGCCATCGGTCGCCGGGTGGATCGGTGCTATCCCCCATCTCCGCCAGGCGCTCAACGAGGAATCCCGCGGACTCCAGCGCGGCGAAGTACGCCTCGAGCGGCCGATGCCGGCTGATGAACGTCATGCGCAGACCGTCGCGCTCGATCGAATCCGCGTAAGGGCGGCCCTCGAAGTACGAGTCGCGAATGACGAACGGCGCATCGGGAGTCCGCGAGGCGAACTTCCCCGCCGAGTTGATGGGGTGCACGATCGCGGCACAGAGCCGGCCGCCGGGCGCAAGCGCCCTCGCGGATTCGGCCACCGCGCCGGGCATGTCGTCCATGTCGTGCAGCGACAGCAGCGCGGTCACCAGTTGGACCGATGCATCCGCCAGCGGCAGCTTGGCCGCATCGGCCACCCGGTAGTCGCCGCGCGGGTCCGCTTCGCGTGCATGCTCGATCAGCGTGCGCGACGCATCGACACCGATGACCTCGTATCCGCGCTCTTTCAGGTCCCGCGGGAAGCGGCCCTCACCGCAGCCGATGTCCAGCGTCAGGCCCGCTGGCGGAGGCAGCAGATCGAGGAAGCGGTCGCGGTGGAAGACCCAGTAGCTGTCGTGACCGGGGGCACGTGCCCAGGCCACCCAGTTCCGCGCCTCCGACTCCCAGGCATCGCGGAGGGTCACGCGGTCCTCCGGCTTCGGTGTCACGGCGAGCAGAGTAAGCCAGCCATGCGGTGCGGTTAACCGATGACCGGCCGGCGCGTGCGCTGTCTGCATTCACGGCATGCACCGACGCCGAGTTGCGGCCCTGGCTCGACATTGCCGGAGCAGTGGCGCACCCTCGCGTCAGCCGCGTCGAGGAGTGCAGCGTTCTGCGATGGCTGAGCGTCAGTCGGGTGTGACGAGGGTTGCGCGCGAGCTTGCCGCAGGTGATCTCGTCATTTCCGATGCCGCCAACCGCCAGATCGTCGAGGACCTGCATGCGCAGCTCGGCCAGTCGCTGTGGGGGTTTGCCCGTCGGCTGGGGCTCCAAGATGGTGAAGCGGATGAGATCGTCCAGGAATCCATGCTGCGACTGTGGCGGGAACTCCTGCGCGGGCGGCCCGTGGAGCGCCCGGCCGCCTGGCTGTTCCGCACGGCGTACCGCCTGGCCATGGATCGGCATCGGCTGCGGCGGCGCTGGCAGGCCTTCACCGATCGCTTTGCACCGGCGGGCAATGAGGCCGACCTTCGGGACGAGCTTCTCGCCACCTGGAGCGAGGTGGATCGCCTGCCGGCTCGGCAGCGCCAGGTCCTCTATCTGCGCTACCGAACCGATCTTGCGTTCGAGGCGATCGGCGAGGTGCTCGGCATCGACCCCGCGTCGGCTCGCAGCAACGCGGCGCGCGGCATCGCGCGGTTGCGCGAGCGGCTTGGCGAGGAGGAGGGGTAGGTGAAGCGGGGTCGCATCGAGACGCTGCTGCGCTCCCAGCCTCCCGATGAGCCCGACTACCGCGGTGCGCTCGATCTCGACCGGGAGCCGTTGGATCGGCCGGGTGCGACGCGTGTTCGCCGCGGCGCCGTCGTCGCCGCGATCGGTGCGACGGCGATGCTGGCCGTGGTCATCGGTCTGACCGCCGGCCGGCTTGCTTCGAACCGCTCCGAGCCTTCGTCGTCGATGGCGGGGGCCGCGTCCGCCACGCCGCACGCTTCCCTGCCAGCCGGGGTCATCCCCTGGATCGATGCGACGCCCGCGCCATCGCCGACCCCCGGCGCCACAGCGCGGCCAGATTCCCTTCCCTCCTGCTCCGCGCGGGCCCTGGCCCTGGTGGCGAGTGGTTGGAGCGGTGCGACCGGGTCGCTGGCTGGCGGAGCGCTGGTCGTGAACGTCTCATCCGAGCCGTGCCGAGTCGCGGGCAAGCCCGCGGTCGGGCTGCTGGATGCGACGGGTGCGGTGGTCGCCCGCGGCGGAGCCGCCGAGCCGGGGACCGCGGCCGAAGCGGTCGCGCTGCCGCCCGGCGGCGTGGCGGTCGCCGCGATCGTCTGGACGAACTGGTGCGCTGCGGCCCCGCCTTCGCCGCTCAGCCTCCGTCTCGATCTGCCGAACGGTGGGGGACAGTTGAGCGCGCCGCTGCGTGCCATCGGCCCGATCGGTGGCGGGAGCGTGCCGCGCTGCGACGCGCCGGGCGCCGCGTCGACCATCGGGGTGCCGATCCCGTTTGCCCCACCGGAGCCATCGGCAGGCGGCTATCAGCCGCGGGCGTGCGCGCCGGCACAGCTGACCGCCTTTGCGGGCAAGTGGCTGAGCAACGGGGGAACGTCGTGGGCGAACCTGGTGATCGTCAACTTCGGCGGCGGCCCTGGCGGGTTCGACTGCCGGCTGCCGACGTCACCTGTGCTGGAGCTTCGCGATGCGCGGGGACGTCTGCTGGCGACGGCCGAGCCGATGCCTCCCGCTGGTGCGAGCGTCGTCCTCCCCCCTGGCTGGGCGGCGGTTACCCAGATCGGCTTCGCGAACTGGTGCTCCGCCCCGCCGAGCCTCCCGCTGCACCTGAACCTCGTGGTCAGTGGCTCGCGGGTTGACGTCATCGCGCGCTCGACGATTTACGTGCCAGCGTGCATGAGCGGATCTCAGACTCCGCCGCCGATATTCGCGTACGGCAACCCGATGACCCTCCCCGGGACCACCCCGCCCACGCCCGACAGCTGCGACCCGGCGCTGCCGCTTTCGGTCGGGCTCTCCGCGCTGCCGTCGGTCCGTCCGGGCGGCACGCTGATCTACACCGTCACGCTCACCAACCGGTCGGCGTACGACAAGACCTTGGACCCGGGCGCCTTCTGCCCGAGCTACACCGAACGGCTCTTCCTGCCGGGGTCCGGGACCAGCCTCGAGACGCGGTTAGCGCTCAACTGGCCGAGCGGAGCGTCCATACCGAGGGGCGCGACCGCCACCTTCGAGATGCGACTCAAGATTCCCGCGGACGCCCCACCCGGTACCGCAACGCTGGTCTGGCAACTCGGTAAGAGTGGACCGGCCGCCAAGGCGACCTTCAAGATCGAATCCTGACGAGGCACGGGGGTCGGGCTGAGTCGAAGACAAGTTGAGCCGCATTCACCCGATGATGACCCCTGGCGGCATCTGAAAGGTAGCGTTGCGAAGGCGAGGCACGAACTGAACGCAGGACGTCTGGTCGACGAACTCCGCGCTCAGCGACCCGAGGCCCTCGACGAGCTGCTTGCCGCCTTCGGCGCCGAGATCGAAGGGGTGGCCTACCTGATCCTGCACAGCCGAAGCGACGCAGAGGAGGTCGTGATCGACACGGCAATGACCGCCTGGGACAAAGCGGCGACCCTGCGCGACGCGTCAGCGCTGCGCGCCTGGCTCCTGCGCGTCGCGGCACGGCATGCCTTGCAGCGGGTCCGGCGCGCGCGCGGCATCGATCCGCTACCTCTGCTGCCCACCTTCCAAGCGGCGTCGGCCACCGGGGGTGCTGACGTCCTGTCGGACCGTCTTTCGTTAACAGCGGCCGTCAGTGACTTGCCGCCGCGCATGCGGGCAGCAGTCGCGCTTCATTACTTCTCCGATCTCACCATCGACGACGTGGCTGCTGCACTGGGGAGCAGCCGAAATACGGTCAAGACGGAGCTCCGCCTCGCATTGAGGCGGTTGCGAGTCGCTATGGATGCAAATCGGTGAGACACCGATGAACCCCGACCGGGACCCGGATCTGGAGGCACGCGTCCGTCAACGGCTTCGGGCCGAGCTGCATGGTCGCAGGCCCACCGTGGATGGCAGCACGGTGCGAGCGCGGCTGGCGTTGCGGGGCCGGCACCGTTGGAGGCCGGAGTTGCCCGCTGCTCGTCTGCGGCTCGTGATGGTTGTCGGCCTGGTCTTGATTGTCATCACCGGCAGCCTCGGTGCGGGGGTACTCGCCGGACTGTTCTCGCCGACTCGTCAGGCGGGCTCGGGCTTCTCGGGTGCCTGTCCGGTGACGCGGCCGGACCCACCGTTCATCGCCCCCTCGCCGAACCCCGCATCTCCACCATCGGCCAGTAATCAGCTGTGGTACGGCTCGGCTGCCCTGTGGACCGCGCTCGGTCGCAATGGAGAGGTTTGGAAGCTCAGTGACTTCCCCGTCGACACGGGCGGCATCTCCCAGAAGATCTTCTGGGGGAGTGCCTATTCGCCCGGGTCCGGGCGCGAGGCTGACCCGGCCATCACCGTGGATGGAACGAGGCTCGACGGCCAGGGCAGCTTCAGATCCGGCCCGTTCGGCGCGAATACCGGAAACGCCGAGTGGGGAGACATGATGCTGGTCGACATCGCCATCCCGAGCGCAGGTTGCTGGCGGATCACGGGGCACTATCGCGGCGCCGCACTTTCCTACGTCGTATGGATCAAGGCCGATCGGGCCGCATCTCCCAGCGGATCACCGCCTCGTCAGGTGGGCTCCGCGGGGCCCTGTCCGGTGACGCGGCCGATCCCACCGTTCACCGCTCCCTCGCCGAACCCGGCATCTCCACCATCGGCCAGTAATCAGCTGTGGTACGGCTCGGCTGCCCTGTGGACCGTGCTGGATCGCAACGGCGAGATCTGGGATCTGAGCCAGGGTAGCGGGGGCCAGAAAACCTTCTGGGATAGCGTGAACTGGCTAGGATCCGGTCGCGAGTCCGAACCAGCCATCACCGTGGATGGAACAAGGCTTGATGGCGGCGGCACGTTCTCGTCCGGCCCACGCGGCACGAACGCTGGAAACGCCGAGTACGGAGACATGATGCTGACCGGCATCACGATCCCCAGCGCGGGCTGCTGGCGGATCACCGGGCACTACCGTGGCGCCGAGCTGTCGTACGTCGTGTGGGTCAAGGGCGATTGGCCCGCGCCTGCCAGCAGCTCGCCAGGAGGTTAGCGGGTTTCGCCCTCGCGGTCTCATCCTTCGGAACCTCGAGCACGATTGCGGCGGGGTGTGCAGCGCCCAACGCCGCCGTCAGGCCGCCTGATGACCAAACGAGAGCACGAATTCGGGTCGCGGAGCAATCGGTGCGCTCGGAGGAGACGGCAACCAGGCGGGCTGACCCAGCGTCGTCTCGCCGCAGCCGAGGGGGCCACGCGTGCGTGGCCTCGTCCCGTCCGATACGACCTGGATCGAGTAGGGTAATGGGGCGGGTGGCCAGGGCCCTGAGGAGGCGAAGCGGACGGTCGTGTCATGGACCAGCTGGACCGCTGAGACACATGGACAAGACCTCTTCGCTGACTGGAGCGAAGCCGCCCGCCGGATCATCACTGATGCGATGGAGCGGGCGAAGGCACGAGGCAGCCTCGGCATTGCGCTGAGCGACCTTGCACTCGCTGTCAGCAGCGCGGGAAGTGTCCGGGCGCGGCACGTGCGTGCGGGCTTCGATCCGGACGACATCGCCCGGGCGGTTGGGACCGTTCTCTCCGGGGAGGGCCCGCCTGGCGCCTTCGCGGCTGACGCTCTGGAGGCGGTCGCTGCTGCTCGTGCGGAAGCGACCGCTCTCGGTCACCCAACCGTTCGCCCCGTGCATCTTTGGCTTAGCGTCCTCGAGCGGCCGGCAGTCCGCTCGGCTCTCGCTAACCATTACCTCGGAGCCGACTTGATTCGGCAAGCCATGGTCCAGTCGCTGACGACGGACGAATAGCCCGCCGGGATCGACTGCTCAGCGCCAAGGCGCTACGGACATGCCCGGATATCCTCGGCGCGTGGTACTCGCCCTTAGTGTGAGGCACCCGCACCCGACTGCGGCTGCCAAAAGACCATCGACCGTTCCAAGCGGCGTGAGCTTGCGCTCTTCACGGCGCGGTGGAGAGCTTTGATGACCGCTGGCGGGGACTTCCACTGACCGCGAACGGGGACTTTCTACTGGCCCTTGACACCCCGCGCCCAAGAAGGCGGCTCACGATGGTCGACCCCGCTGGACGAGGCACGGCGGTGGCGGGATGTTCCGGCTCCGGTGCTCCGTCATGCAGGGCGAGTCTGTCAGACGGCTTATCGGACGGATCGGCTCACGCGCCAAGCCACGGCCAAGCCGCCAAGCGTGCCAGCACCCAGGAGCAGGTACGCGAGCGCGACTGGCACCCGCTCCCGCCAGCTGTCGTCCCACTGGGGCTGGAAGGGGCCTTGGACCGCGCCCCAAAGCTGGATGACCCCGCCGGTGCCGCGGGTATCGCCGGTGCCGCCGGCGGCGAGGGTCTCGCTCATTGCGTGGCGACGATCCCGATGCGCACCGGGAAGTCCTCGTCCCCCGATTCCACGAACTTCGTGAGGCGCAGACCCGCGCCGAGGAATGCGTTGAGCAGCTCGGCGAGCGGTACGTGGCGGGCGCCGGCGCGGCGGCGAATTCCGTCGCTGAATCCATCGGTCGTCCAGGCGGTGTTCCGATAACCCGGATGGAGTTCCGGCGGTTCCCCGGGCGGATTGCGCGCAAACGGTCCGATGAAGCACGGATGAACGCCCACGTACGCCAGGCGGCCGCCGGGACGCAGAACGCGCGCCGCCTCGCGGCAGACCGCCCCGAAGTCCTCGACATCGGTATGCAGCAGCGAGCAGGCGACCGCGTCGAAGGTGCCGGCCTGGAAGGGGAGGTCGGTGGCGTCGGCCTGGATGAGCTCGATGCCCTGGGCCGCACGCTGGCGCGCAAGCCGCAGCTGATCGGCGGACAGGTCGACGCCGGTGACCGACCAGTCCGCATCGGTCAGCCGATTCAGGTTGATGCCGGTCCCGCACCCCAGGTCAAGGCACCGACCTGGGCCGGGGCCGAGCAGCTCCAGCATCTCCCGGCCGGCGGCCTCCGCGTATGGACCGATGTTCGCGTCGTACCACTCGGCGAATCCGTCGTAGCGTGCGGCAGGCCTGGGCGGGCGCGTCATCGGCCGGATCGGCCGACGGAGTCAGGGTGGTCCCGCGGTGGATAGCGCGCGGCTCGGGTCCACTTCTCGGGCAGCAGCTCGGATACCCGCCGCTTCGTGGCACCGCCGGTGCCGCGGGTATCGCCGGTGCCGCCGGGCACGATCACCTCGGCGTCGGGTGCGTAGTCACTGAGCATCTCGCGGCACATCCCACACGGCGGCAGAATGGCCCAACCGTCGTCGCCGTCGGGGATGACGGCCACCACGCATGCGATCTCGCGCTCACCGGCTGACACGGCCATTCCCAGCGCGATCGCTTCTGCGCATACCGCCACGCGGCCCACATCGGCGTCGAGGTGGATTGCCGCGTGGATCGTGCCGCCCGCCGTCCTGAGCGCGGCCCCGACGCTGTTCCAATCAGGGACGTACTGGCGCCGAACGACGTCCTTCGCGGCCTCGATCAGCTCCCGGTCCTGGTCGCTCAGGGAATCGGTCTGCATCATCGAACCATACGCGTCATCAGACTTTCCCCGATTGCCCGGTAACGCGCATCATCGGACGATGCACTCGAGGCTCTCGATTCGCCACGACCCCGCGGTGCGACCGTGAGCGGATCGGAGTCGGGAGAGTCGCCAACGTCGGCGGCGGATCGGGAGCGGCTGCGGCTGACATTCGGTTCCGACGCCGCTGGGTACGATCGCATGCGCCCCGGCTACCCCGCGCAGCTGTTCGATGACCTGGCGAAGCTGGCCTGCATCGGTCCCGGCTGCCGAGTGCTCGAGGTCGGCATTGGCACCGGCCAGGCATCGGTACCGCTGGGCGAGCGAGGCTGCCGACTCGTCGGCGTGGAGATCAGCCCGGACTTGGCCGCCATCGCCCGGCGCAAGCTGGCGCGATTCCATGCCGCGAGCGTTGTCGTCGGGGCCTTCGAGGACTGGCCGCTGCCGACCGAACCGTTCGACACCGTCGTCGCGGCGACGGCCTTCCACTGGATCGATCCAGCCGTGCGGGTTGCGAAGGCGGCGGACGCGCTCCGCAATGGCGGGGCACTTGTCACGATTGACACGCAGCACGTCGCAGGTGGCACGACCCAGTTCTTTGCCGAGGTGCAGCGGTGCTACGAGCGATGGGACCCATCGACGCCGCGCGGCCTCCGTCTGCCACGCATCGCCGACATCGCCCCGAGCACCGAGGAGTTGGACCGCTCCGGCCGCTTCGGTCGCGCCGTCTTTCGCCGCTACGAGTGGGAGATGACGTACTCGACGGAGGAGTATCGGGACCTACTGCTCACCTACTCCGGCCATATCGCGCTGGAGCGGGATGCTCAGGCGGGTCTGTTGGCCTGCATCACCGACCTGATCGACGCGCGCTTTGGCGGCCGGATCACCAAGCGCTACCTGACCGAGCTGCGCGTCGCCCGCACCCGCGGCTGAGGGTCGCCGCACTTCCTCGGCCCTGCGGATCCCGCGCGCCCTCAGCGGAGCGTTCTCAGCCGCCGGATGCGCAGCCGGTGGGAGAGCCGCGACACGCGAACAGCTAGCCCACCTGGAGCCACCGATGCGGCGCGGGATCAGCCCAGAGGCCCGAACCCGTCGCCCACCAGCCGGTCCTGGATCGCCGGCGAGATGGTCCCCAGGGCGCTGACATAGGCCATCACGTCGTCGGCCAGGATGTTGCGCGTGGTGTAGCGGCCCGAGAAGTTCGGGTAGAAGTCGCCGCCGACGGCCATGAAGTCGTTCATCGCGATCGAGTACTGGGTCGTATCGGCGCCGGTCAGCGAGATCGCCGCCCCCAGCGTGGTTCCGTCGAACAGCCATGCACCCTGCACCCGGCTGCCAACCGCTGCCGCCGGGTTGAACTTCACCCGAAGCCCCGAAACCTGGAGGAATCGCCCGCCACCGATCTGGGCCACGCCGTTCTCCAGGATCTGCTTCAGCTCACTGCCCGAGACGGTGAGGGTCACCGCCGCGTTGTTGAACGGCAGCATCGAGAGGATGCCGTTCTTGCGCACGATGAAGTTGGCGCCGTCGCGGCAGGGGAGGCCAAGGGAATCGGTTGACTCGCCGGCCAGGCAGGTCACGTTGGCGCGCAGGCCGCCGGAGTTCTGGAACGCAAAGTCCACCCCGTAGGTGGCGCGCAGCGCATCGGTCACGAGGTTCCCCTCCAGCGACTCGCAGGTGCGGCCCTCGGCATTGCCGCACGGGTCCGCGCGCGCGATCTCAACCGTGGAGACGCCCAGGCGCTCGCCCAGGACCGGCACCAGCGCCGCCTTGCGGTCGGTGATGATCTGGGTGATGTCGGGGTTCGGCGTCACACCCATGTTCCACGGCAGGTGCCAGCGGGCGGTCGCGTACAGCAGCCGCAGGCCGTCGCCGCGCCCGTCGCCCCGGGCCGCCATGTCGCGGTCCCCTTCCTGCTCCACGTCCGAGGCGCTGCCGAAGACCAGCTTGATCTCCGTGAAGCGCGCTCCCTTGGAAAGGTTCTCGGTGACCAGGATCGGCAGGCGATCCGCGCCGGTGACCATCTGATCGACCTGCACACCGGTGTGGTCGCCGGCTAGGACGTCCACGCCGGACAGCCGACCGGCCAGGGTCTGCAGCGGCCCGCTGCACGCTCGACCAAAGCGATCCGTGCACGACAGGGCGCCGGCATGGCCGAAGGCGACCACCGCGCTCGCGCCCTTGCGTCGCAGCTGCGCGGCCAGCGCGTTGATGATCGGCGCGGGATCACGGAACTCGAGGTTGGCCACGTTGGTGGGCTTGACCAGGTTCGGCACATCGGTATTCGTGAAACCGATGAACGCGACCTTCACGCCGGACAGGGTCTGCATCAGGTACGGCTTGGCCCACGCGGGGCGCGTGTTGGTGCCCTTGACGAAGACGTTGGCAGTCACGTACGGGAACTGCGCGCGTGCCGCCTGGGCCTCGAGCCGGGAGACCCCGGCGTCGAAGTTGTGGTTGCCGATGCCGTCGGCATTGAAGCGCGCCAGGTTCATGGCGTCGATGGTCGGCATGTCCTCGAAGAACCCGGAGATCGGCGGTGAGGCGCCCACCGAGTCGCCGCCGGCGAAGCGGAACAGGTCGCCGTTGGCCGCGGCTCCGGCCTCGTTGAACAGCTTGTCCAGGTAGGCGAGGCCACCGATCTTGTTGCTGACCCCGTCGACCCGCTCGCTGAGCGGCTCGAGCTGGCCGTGAAAGTCGCTGATGTTCAGCAGCGTCACCTCTCGCAGGCCGTCGCCGTTCGAGAACAGGTCGAAGCGGATCCTGCCGCTCGCGTTCGCCGGAGCGGGCAGGCCGAGCGCGAAGGCCAGGGTGGGGGCGAGATCGACCGCGCGGACGTTCTCAACGCTGCCACGTCGGATCCCGGGGCCCTCGGCCATGAAGGCGGCCCGCATGTTCACGTTGGCGGCCAGGTTCTGGACGCTCGGCTGGTAGCCGTGCTGGCCGAAGAAGTGGGACGGAGCGATCTGCTGGCCCGGGGTCTGGGCGTCCCACTGGTAAGGCGGGTAAGCGAAGACGACCACGTCGCCGGTCCGGGTCGGATGCAGCATGTTGATCGAGCCGCCGACCCCGTCGTCGATGTAGCGGGTCTGCTCCTTGGTGTACGCCGCGTCAATCACCTTCCAGCCGGGGTGCGCCGGGTCGCTCAGCGCGCGGTAGGCATTGATGATCTGCGAACGGACCGTTGCGTACTGCGCGCTTGTGAGGCGTGGATCCGGCACATTGGCGGCCTTCTGGGCCGGGGTCCGCGGATCGGGATCACGATCGATGAGCTGCAGATAGATCTGCAGCGCGCCGCCGGCCCAGCACGCCTTGGCGACGTCCAGCCCCGACTTTGGGCGGCAGTTGCTGGTCTGCTCCGCGGACTGCAGGCCCAGGCGGTAGAGCGGCAGGGCCCCATCCAGCGCGAGGAACTGCGGCGCGAAGCCGTGGTCCGCGCCGACGAAGGTGATCGGGTCGCGGTGCGCGCGATCCATCGTCTGCTGCACCAGGCGCAGCCAGTCGTTGGCCCCCTGGTACGCGCGGCGGATGAAGCCCTCGCGGACCGCGACCCGCCCGTCGCGCACGCCGTTGAGATCGAAATCGTCATACGCCGGGTTCGGATCCCCGTTGGGCACGGTCGGCGTGACCAGCGACAGGAACTGGTGCTGGAATTCATCGGTCACTGGGTAGCCGGCGAAGAAGATGTCCGGGTTGTACTTCCTGGCGATGTAGTCGACCACCGGCCGATGGGCGGTCTCCCAGGCGAGTCCCTGCTGGGCGTAGGTCTCCTCGCTGACGATGCCCCCCTCCACGACCGCGAAGTCGGCTGCGGTCGAGACCGGGAAGCGCGCCGCGATGAAGTCCTCGAAGTCGCCGGTGAAGCCGGGCTCGCCGGGCCATGTCGTCCACGAGGCGTTGGAGCGGGCGACCGACGTGTGGAACAGGCGATACACCGGGTGGCCGGCCGCATCGGTCTGGAGGCGCTCGACCTTGAACAGGAAGCCGGCCGTCTTGCCCGCCTTGGGTCCGGCGGCGACGGTGACCTTGGTCTGCCCCCAGCCGCCGGCCGCCAGGTCGGCCACGATGCCGTTGCCGGGGTTCTTGTCGGTGTCGAACAGGACGCGGGTGTAGGTGCGTCCCGCCCCGCGGCCGCTGTAGATCAGCGCGTTCAGGCCGTATCGGTCTACCCCGAAGTCCAGGACTCGCATCCGCACCGAGATCGGCGGCAGCGTGCTGGCGGGCAGGTTCGTCCATCCGTCGGCGGTGGCCAGCGTGGTCCCCGCGTATGCCGGGTTGGGCGGGTAGCTGGTGTTGTTGAGACCCGGATGGTCGACGTTGGAATCGAACTGCAGCCCGAGGCCGCTGATGAACGACGCGTCGTCGAGCGGCGCGGGCTGGACGTAGTTGGTGGTCACCCCCCGACCGGAGAAGAAGCTGCGGAAGTCGACCACCGGGCCGTTGATCGGAGCGTCGCGCCCGCCGGGCCACTCCACCAGCGCGACCTTCTTGCCGGCCTTTTCCCACGCCTGCGCGGCCGTCTCGGCCAGCAGGCTGCCGGTCCCGAACGCGGACGTGCCCTGCGAAAAGTCGGTGCCGCTCTTGTGGAAGGTGTTGTTGGTGGTGCCAGTCTCCGAGACCCAGGCGCCGGTGGCCATCGTGTTCCAGCCCGCGCCCGTGTTCGGGGGCGCCTGGCTGATCATCCCCGTGGCGCTCTTCACCCCGCGCTTGAGCAGGGCGGCAAAGGTGGAGAACTGCCTCGGGTTGGACGCCACGTAGCGCTCCACCAGGTCTTGTCGCATGCCGTCGGAGGCAAAGAAGATGGCACTCTGGGCGCGCGCCGGCGGGGGATTGCCCTTTGCCGCAGCCGACTGGCTGACCGCCGGGGCGCCGGCAAGCAGCGCGAGGACCAGCGGCAGGCTGAAGAGTCGTCGAACACGCATGTGGCGCACCGGGTCTCCCTCCGAGAGTGTTGCGGCGCGGGCCAGCCCATCTGGGTCGGGCGATACCCGCTTTCGGATGCCAGGGCACGCCCATCGTAACCCGGCCGGGTCAAGGAGGCATCAAGCGGCGGTCAAGCCGGTGGCTCGCTCGGATACGGATTCGGGTAACATCCGTGACGTCGGCCATCGAGACGTGAGCTTTGGGCTTGGAAGCGCCCGCTTTCCGCCGGCTGGCAGACGGCACCGAGATCCTGTTGCGCAGACGCGTGCCACCTCGTCGGAACACGCACGCGGAGCTCACCATGCGAATCCTGCTGATCGGCGTCGGAACGGTGGGTGAGGCGATCGCCGTCCTCGCCGCTCCACAGGACTGGTGCGAGCTGATGGTGCTCGCCGATTACGACCTCTCCCGGGCGGAGACCATCCAGCGGCGGGTGGGCAGCGCCGCCCGCTTCCCCGCGGAGCGCATCGACGCGCGCGACCCCGCGGCGATCGCCGACCTCGCGCGGCGCCATGGGGTCGACCTGGTGATGAACGCGGTCGACCCGTCGTTCGTGATGCCGATTTTCGAGGGCGCCCTGGCGGCACGCACCAACTACATGGATATGGCGGTCAGCCTGTCCAAGCCTCATCCCGACGACCCGTTCCGGACCCCCGGCGTCAAGCTCGGCGAGGAGCAGTTCGCTCGGGACGCGGAGTGGCGGGCAGCCGGGCGCCTCGCCCTGCTCGGGATGGGGATGGACCCCGGCCTGACCGATGTCTTGGCCGCGTACGCGGCCAGGCATCTCTTCGACGAGATCGACGAGGTCCACATCCGCGACGGCGGGGACCTGCGGATCGAGGGCTACGCCTTCGCACCGGTGTTCAGCATCTGGACCACGATCGAGGAGTGCCTCAACCCGCCGATCATCTGGAGCGACGGCGGCTGGCGCACCACCGAGCCGTTCAGCGCGCCGGAGATGTTCCCCTTTCCGGAAGGCATCGGTCCGGTCGAGTGCGTGAACGTGGAGCACGAGGAGGTCGTCATGGTCCCCCGGGCCGTGGATGCCAAGCGCGTCACGTTCAAGTACGCGCTCGGCTCCGACTTCATCGAGAAGCTGCGCACCATCCACGCGCTCGGCATGGATTCGACCCGCAAGGTGAGCGTCAAGGGTGTCGACGTGGCGCCGCGGGATGTCCTGGCCGCGATCACCCCGGACCCCGCCAGGCTCGGCGACAAGATGGTCGGGCGCGCCATCGTCGGCACCTGGGTCATCGGCCGCAGGGACGGAAAGCCTCGCGAGGTGTTCCTGTACCAGATGACCGATGCCTCCCGCACGTGGGGCGACCTCGGTCTGCAGGCGGTTGCCTGGCAGACCGGCTTCAACCCGGTGATCGCCATGCAGCTGCTTGCCAACGGGACATGGTCAGGGAGCGGGGTGCTGACGCCGGAGGCGCTCGATCCTGACCCGTACCTCGCCCTGCTCGACGCGCACGGCATCCACCACGCGATGGTCGAGATGGAGCCCGGGGCGCACCGCCCGACCTGAGCCGCAGCGCTCGCGGGGGCGCGGAGAACTGGTTGCGCCGACGGTTGCTCGGAGCGAGCATGCTTGTCGCCCGCCAGCGGAGCGTCCGACTCGCACAGGAGAAGACCGATGAACGTTGACCAGATGGTCCAGGGCGTCAACGACGCCCTCACCAGCCGCCGCGTGTACGGCGACCCGATCGAGCGCGACGGAGTGCTCGTCATCCCTGCCGCCAAGGTCCGCGGTGGCGGGGGCGGGGGCGGAGACAACCAGCAGAACGGCGGAGGCGGCTTCGGCCTGAGCGCCAGCCCCGCCGGCGCCTACGTCGTCAAGGGCGGCGACGTGAGCTGGGTGCCGGCGATCGATGTCAACCGGATCGTGATCGGGGCGCAGGTCGCGGGCATCGTCCTCTTCCTGGTCATCCGCTCGATCTTCAAGACGCTGGGGGCGCGCCGCTAGAACGCGGACGCCGGCGCCTCAGCGGAGTGGCGCTTCCACGCGACGCCCGACGCGAGGAATCGCGGTCTGCGCCCGATGCGGAACCGGCGCTGGCCTTCACCTCGTACCTGCGCGTGCTCGCCATTGCCGCGGTGGTGGCGATCCACACCTTCGGTCGGATGGTGCTGAACCAGGAGATTCGCGGCACGCCCACGTGGTGGGCGGCGACGGCGATCGATCTCGGCTCGTCGTGGGCGGTGCCGCTCTTCGTCATGGTCAGCGGAGCGCTGGTCCTGGCGCCGGATCCGGGCGGCGTCGCCGACGGTCGGCGCGGGTCGCTCGGTGCCTTCTACCGCCGCCGGCTGCGACGCATCGTCGTGCCGCTGGTGGCGGCGCACGTCCTGTACCTCGTGCTGCGGGCGACGGCGCTCCACGAGGATCTGACGCTGCCGCTGGTCGTCCGCAACCTGCTCGACACGCGCGTCTACGTCCAGCTCTACTTCTTCTGGATCATCCTCGGCCTCTATCTCGTGGCGCCGGTGCTGCGCAGCTTCGTCGAGGCGCACTCGCGGCGCGACGTGCTGCTCTTTGGGGCCGGCGTCGTGATCTGGATGTGGCTGGTGGTCGCGGGCGTCGGCCTGCTGAACCAGGTCGGCGGCTCCGGAGCGCCGTGGACGCCCTCGCTGCTGACCATCTTCCTGCCGTACATCGGGTACTTCCTGCTCGGCTACGCGCTCCGGGAGGTGGTCCTGTCGCGGCGAGCGCTGGTGGCTGCCGGCGCGGTCTTCCTGGCCGCCGATGCCCTCGTCGTTGCCGTCTACGCTGCCCGGCCCGGCCCGCCGGTGAGCGTGCTGCTCGGTGGCGGCTACTGGGGCCTGCCGGTGGCGGCGACCGCAGTCAGCATCTTCCTGATCGGGCGCGGGGTGGTCCGTCCCGCCTCCAGGCTCGCAGCTCCTCGGCTGGCGAAACCGATGCGGCGCCTGGGCGACCTCACGCTGGGAGTCTTCGTCGTGCATCTCGCCGTCCTGCTCGCCGCGCAGACCCTGCCGGTGTTCGCCGACAACGTGACGTACCGCTCGGTCGCGCACTCCGGGCTGCTGTATCTGCTGGTGCTGGTCAGCTCGTTCGCGCTGTGCGCCGCCATCGCTCGAGTGCCGCTGCTGCGCCGCAGCATCGGTCTGTGATGTTCGCCCGAACGTTGCCGAGCCATGCCCGCCGACGCTGAGGCGCATGTGCGCCGGATCCACCCCATCCTCCTTGCGGCGCCGCTCGGCGCCCTCGGCGTGGATGCGGTCTACCTCTGGGCGATGGCACGGCAGGGCGACGGATTGGTGCCCCGCGTGCTGTTCGTCGCCGGCTGGATTGCCGCCTTCGCGGGCTGCGCTCTGGTGGCGGCGTTCACCCGCCACGCCCTGCGCCGATCAGTCCTGTTCGCGGTCGCCGCCAGCGCGTTCGGCGTGTTGGGTGTGGTGGGCCTCTTCTCCATCGGTGTGCCGATGATGGTGGTGACACTGATCGCCGCGATTCAGGCGCTGCTGGCAGCCGAAGAGGCGGGCGTCGGACCGCTGGCCGTGGTCGGATGGGCGCTGCTCCTCCTCCTGGCGGCAGCCGGCGCACTGACCCTCGGCTTTCTGCTCACCCCCCAGTGAGGGCGCGGTCGGGCGCTACCAGACGTCGCCGGGACGCCACTCGCAACTGATCGGAGCGGCCAGATCGAGCGGCCGCGACGAGCGCGTCGCGAGGACCAGGATGTAGCCGTCCTCGTCAGGCGTCCGGCGCAGGCCGCCGGCGGTGCGGACGAACGACGGCCCAGCCCACTTCTGCCAGCCGAGCCGTTCGTAGAACCGATGGCGGCCGGTGCCGAGCGCTCCGAGCTCGAATCGGTCCCGTATGTGGGCGGTCACCTCGGCCATGACCGATGACCCGAAGCCGGTCGCCTGTCGGTTCGGCGCGGTGGCAACCGCCTCCACGTAGCCGGTGTGGAGTGGGCGGCCGTCGATCTCGAGCGTGCGCTCCACGACCGCGGCGTGCGTCAGGATCTCGTCGCCCACCTCCAGCAGGAAGTGCGTGCCGCCGAGCGCATGCTGCCAGTCGTCCTCGCCGAACCGTTCCTCGTCATCGGACCCGAATGCGGCGGCCAGCAGGTCGCGGATGGCAGAGATCTCGCGCGGCGTGAGTGACTCCGTCGAAACCCGGCGCAGGCGGGGAGGGACGGACGCTGTTTCGAAGCTGCTGGCCACTCGCGGAGTCTAACGGCCGCGGTGCTGGCGCCCGGCGTGCGCAATGGAGCGAGCATGCAAAAAGCCCCTCGGTCGAGGGGCTCTCGGCGCGTGGATTCGTGGTTGCGGGGGACAGATTCGAACTGCCGACCTTCGGGTTATGAGCCCGACGAGCTACCACTGCTCCACCCCGCGGCGGCCAATGGTAGAGGTGGCGCGAGCATCGGTCAAACAGTCCGCCATCAGCCGTTGCAGTCCAATGCCGCCCGTGTGCCGCGCAGCTGACCGGCGAACCGGCCCGGATGGCGCGTCCGTCGGTCGTTCACCCGCCGGCTGGGCAGAATGACCGATGACGTCCATCTGGCGTCCGATTCGCTGGCCCGTGCGCCCATGTGGTGGGCAGCCGACCGGAAAAGCCAGCCTGCAAGCCGCCTCGGGTGACCGGACGCTCAGCTGATGGGACAACCAACCGCCCGCAGCCGACGACCGCCAGCAGCCGACAACCGGCCACCAGCAGCGGCACCGCCAGCAGCCGGCAGACGGCCACCAGCAGCTGAGATACTCCGGCCGGCCCAGTCTTCCACCACGGGAGTGCGGTCCTGCCGGGCAGCGGCTTCCCGGTCGTTCGCTACAATGCCGCCGTCCCGGCTCAGCGATGCTCGGAGGCCTGCGCCCGCAGATGACCGGATACGCCAAGAAACTGCGGCCCTACGACCAACCGCCCAAGCGACGACGCTCCCTGATCCCCGCGGCTCCCGACTCCGCGGCGACCTGGTTCTTCGTCTTCGGCGCGCTCTGGTTCCTGGCCGCCTCGGGGCTCGCGATGCTGTGGGCTGCCCAGCTGCTCTTTCCGCAGCTGCGGGCCGGATTCCAGCTGCCGGTCGTCAACCAGCCCTTCGAGATCAGCCCGATCACCGTCCAGGCCGCCTTCATCAACGCGCTGGTCTACGGCTGGCTGACCAATGCCGGATTCGCCGTTGCGCTGTTCCTCGCGCCGCGGCTGACCGGCGAGCGGATCCCCGGTGAGGGGATCGCCTTCCTCGGGGCGCTGGTCTGGAACCTGGCGCTGGCGGCCGGGCTGCTCACCGTCTTCCTGCCCAAGATCGCGGGCAGCGGCAGCCTCGCGACGTTCCCGCTCCCGGTCGACGGGTTGGCGCTGCTGGGCATCTTCATCGTCAACGCGGCCTTCTGGCGGACGCTGATCGCGGCGCGCGCGCAGTTCAGCGGCGGAGATCGTCCGTATGTCAGCCTCCTCTTTGCGGGCGTGGGGCTGCTTGCACTGCTCGGCCTGTATGCGCTCGCCTCCGCCGCGCCGATCGTGCTGTCGGGCACCAACCTCGCGCTGGTCGACGCCTTCACGGCACGCGGCATCTCGACCTACTGGCTGCTGGGCATCACGTTTGCCACGCTCTTCTACGTCGTCCCGCGCGCCACCGGCAACCCGCTCGCCTCCGGCGGCCTGGCGCTGCTCGCCTTGGTCACGTGGCTGGTACTCGCCGGCGGCTCCGCGCTCGGCGCGCTGCTCGATCCGACGGTCCCGTACTTCATCACCACCGCCGGCAACGTGGCGACCATCCTGCTCGTGCTGCCGGTCTTCCTGGTCATCGGTAACCTGGTCTTCACGCTGAGCGGCCGGTGGTCTCTGATGCTCACGCCCGGGACGCTCACCTTCGCGCTCGTCTCGCTGGCATTCCTGCTGGCGGGAGCGGTACTCGATGCTGTCGGCTCGCTGCGCAGCGTGCAGGCCAGCGTGACACCGACCGAGTGGACCGCTGGCGCTTGGCTGTTCGCCGCCTATGGTGCCTTCACCTTTGCGGGCTATGCGGCGGCCGACCACGCTCTGCCGCGTGTCCTGCGCCGAGCCTGGCGGGAGACACCGATGGCCTCCGTCCGCCTGTGGACCACGTTCGCCGGCGTGACCATCGGCGGGCTGGGGCTGATGGCCGCCGGCCTGGCGCACGCTTCGCTGGCCGGCCAGGGTTTGAGCGGTGACCAGCTCGCCGCGCAGCTGTTCGGGTACCGGGCGGCGGCCGCTCTGGGGATCGCGCTGGCTGCGCTCGGGCCGCTCACGCTGCTGGTGGAGCTGTTCCTGATGTACACCAGCGGCCGGCCGGTGGAGGCGGTGACCGTCAGCCCCGCGGCCGACGACCCGATCACCGTATCGTCGGGGAACAGCCCGGGGCCGATTTCCGCCCCTTCGGCGACCATGGGCGGCCGATGACCGTTCGGACGCGGATCGGCACCCGATCGACCGGCGTCCCGGCCTGGGCGGCGTGGATGACGGTCTTCCTGTTCCTGGTCGGCGGCGTCTACCTGGCGTCGAACCTGAGCGGCACCAACCCGTCGCTGGTCGGCATCGTGCCCGGGGCCAGCGGCTCGGCCGCACCGAGCGGCGGCGCCAATCCCGGCGTGGCGCTGGCGATCATCAAGAAGGCCGGCTGCCAGGCGTGTCACGGGCAGGACCTCACCGGATCGGGCGCCTTCCCGAACCTCCACGGGCTGCAAAACGGCCCCACCGTCGCGAACCTCCAGCAGCTCGGCAAGGCGCACCCCTCCAATTGGATAGAGCTCTGGATCGGCGGCACCGACCCGGCGGTGAAGGGCATCGATCGAAAGAGCATGCCGGCATTTGACGGCCAGCTCAGCAAGCAGGAGATCGCGACCGTGGTCGCGTACCTGAAGACGCTGAAATGACCGATCCGGCCGATGGGCCGGCAGCGGCCGATGGGCCTTCACCGATACATCCCGCGGCGAACCAGGGGCGCCGGGTGCCGGTCCTGATCGGCGGCGCCGAGATGGCCGAGATCGACGAGGCGGCCCAGAAGCTGGGGCTGAGCGCGGACGCGTTGATGGAGAGCGCCGGGGCCGCAGTCACCGAGCTGGTGCTCGCCGAGCTGGCGCGCATGGTTGAGTCCGCGACCGGCCCGGGCGGCCCGGGCGGCCCGCTGGCGGAGCCACCGCTGGTCGGCGTGCTGTGCGGACCCGGGAACAACGGCGGCGATGGCTTCGTCGCCGCGCGCCGCCTTGCCGCCATCGGCAGGCGGGTGATGTGCGTGCTCATTGGCGACGCCGCTGGGATCCGGGCCGGGGCGAGCGGCCACAACTGGATCGTGCTGCAGGCGATGGCCGCCGCCGATTCCCTGGAGCTGTACGTCGCGCCGTCGCCGGAGCTGCTGCTTCGCCTTCGCCCTCGGCTGGCATCCGCGACGGTGCTGGTGGATGCGTTGCTCGGAAGCGGGGCGAGCGGTCCTCTGCGCGAGCCGATCTCGACCGCAGTCGACCTGCTCAACGCCATCCGCACCCACGCGAGGGCCGCGGGCCGTGCCTGCAGTGTGGTGGCGGTCGATACGCCGACCCGCATCGACCTGACCGATGGCTCCCGTTCCACGCCGGTCGTCGAGGCCGACCTGACCGTGACCTTTCACCGCGCGAAGGCCGGCTACGCGCTCGACCGAGAGTCGCGACGACTTGCGGGCCGCTACTTCGTGGCGCCGATCGGGATTCCGCTCGAGGCCGAGGCGGGGATCGTGCCGCCGGACGGCGAGTTCCCACCGGCACGCATCGCCGAGATCAACTGGCAGGAGCCGATCCCGCGCGAGGCGCAGGGGTTCGTCCGTCCCGGCGGTGGAGTGGGAGCAGGGCCGGGGATGGACGAGTAGCTAGGAGCTCCCCGGCTTGGCGGCCGGCGCGCCGGCTTCGCACAGGGCGCAGTCGGCCAGCGCCCACGAGTCGATCTCGATGCGGGCCAGCGCGTGCAGCAGGAAGCCGAGCTCGATAGGCTCGGTGGAGCGGTCGACGAGCACCGCCGCGGCCAGCGGCTCGCCGCCGGCGCGGCGCACCGCCTGGATCGTCTCGACCAGTGACGCGCCGGTCGTCAGGATGTCGTCGACGAGCACGATCCGGTTGTCCGCGGAGGCGGTGAAGCCGCGTCGCAGGGCCCGCCGGCCGCGCCCCACCGGCTCGGCGAAGATGCCGCGCACCGGCCGTCCCGTTCGCTCGGTCAGCTGCCGTGCGGTCTCGAAGGCGAGCAGCACGCCGCCCGTGGTCGGCCCCACCACCAGGTCGGGGTCGTACCCGACGAGCGCATCGGCCAGGCGGCGGCAGAGCTCGACGGTCAGCGGCGGGTACTGGAGCACCGCGAACTTCTCCAGGTAGCGGGCCGAGTGGCGTCCGCTCTTCAGCGCGAAGTGGCCGTCGCGCAGCCCCTCCGCCGCGCCGAACAGGTCCTCCACCGATGCCCGGCGGAGCGCCTCCCCGCGCGGAAGCCGGCCCTCACCCATCGAGGCCGTTACTCGTAGACCGCGGTGAAATCCACGGCCGGATAGCGTTCGGCGAGCGCGTCGGTCACCCAGCCGAGCACGTCGGAGGCGTCGTAGTAGTCGGCGATGACGCGCGCGTCGGTGACCGTCATTCCCGGGCGCACGGGATCGGGCAGGTGGCCAGCCGGGTGGCCGGCTTCGGTCACGTCCAGGCTCGTCTCGAAGCGGCCGTCGGCGCGCAGCCACAGCTGGTCCTCGTGCTCATCGAGCAGCTGGAGGTCGCCGGTCCGTCGGAGCACCTCCTCGGCGTTCGACGCAAACTCGCCGAGCACCTGCTTCTGCTGTGCCTGGATCTGGGTCCGGTAGGCGTCCGCCAGCTGCCAGAGGCGCTGGGCAGCGAGCCGCTCCTGCTGCTCGACTGGCAGCTCCCGCTGCCAGTCGTCCTCCTCATCGGTGACGAGCTGCTCGTCCTTGGCGAGCTCGTCGGCCGCCATCAGGTGCTCGGTCGGGTTGCGGGCCGCCTCCACGATCCAGGCCAGCACGTCGGCGGGGTTGTAGAGCTCGACGATCTCCGCGAACGTCTCCACGGTCTGCTCCTGGTCGTACCACTCGCCGTCTGCGGGGTCCTGGTAGGTGAGCCGGGTGGTCCAGCTCTCCTCCACCGGGTTGTAGACCAGGTAATCCTGCTCGTCGTCGACCAGCCGGATCGGCCCGATCTCACGCAACCGGTCGCGCTGGTCGTCGAAGAAGCGACGAAGCTGCTCGGTCGCTTCGTACAGGAAGTCGCGGCGCTCGAGCTGTGCCTCCTCGGCAAGCTGACGGAGCGCGGTGAGCCGGGGCGATGACATCGGTCTTGGGTGCAGCTCCTGCTCCTACGGCTTGTACACGAAGTCCGGGCCCATGCGTTCCCGGAGGAAGATCGTCTGCTTGCGGTCGAAGACGGACTCCGCCACCCGGTGGCCGAGGCCCCGGGCCTGCGGATCGGCATACAGCTGATCGAGGACCGCGTAGTTCGGCAGATCCAGGATCACCACGTTGTCCCAGGTCGAGCCCTCGGTAACGTTGAACCAGCCCACGAACCGGATGCCGTACTCGGCCTCGTAGCGGCGCGCGGTGCGCGGAAAGAAGTGGCGCATCCCGCGCTTGAAGAGGGTATCGCGGCCCTTGCGGACGTTGAAGAAGGTCATCATCAGCGGCACGATCTAGTCTCCATCCCCAGGCGCCGTCATGTTTTCATCGGAGACCGATGGGCTGACCGATGGGCTGACCGATGGCTCCGGCCGCGTGCTCACCACGCGGGTGACCGGTGGTGGCGCCGCGGCCCCCAGTGTTCGGCCCCGTCCGCGGCGCCGGTCGGCGAAGAAGACGCGCAGCAGAAAGACGCTGGTCATGCTGATCAGGAACAGGAGCAGCATGTCGATGACCAGCAGAACGGCCAGCACCCACACCGGCCAGCCGAAGGTGAAGAGGCCGACCGGGATGAGCAGCAGGATTGCGGCGAACAGGATCGCCTGGGTGATGAAGCATCCGAAACCGGGTCCCTCGTTCGGGTCCAGCTCCTCGTTGTAGCGGATCGACATTCAGCACTCGAGAGGTGTGGGCCAGCCTAGCCGGACACGGCCGGCGGGCGTCCCGCATGGTCCCACATCGCGGGCAACCAGGCGCCGGACCGCTACTACGGCAGGTCGGCGTAGGTGATCCGCCCCTCGGCGAGGGTCAGACGCACCAGGCCACGAAGCTCGCGACCGAGGAGCGGCGTGTTGCGCGAGCCGGAGGCGAGTGTGGCGTCGGTCGGCCGCCAGTGAGCGGTCGGATCGAACACGACGAGGTCGGCAAGGTCACCGGGCTGCATCGACCGATGCTCCCCGATCGTCGCCGCCGGCGTGACGGACAGTGCTTCCAGCAGCCGGCCGAGCGAGAGGCGCCCGGACTCGACCAGCGCCAGGCCGACGGAAAGCGCGGTCTCGAGGCCGATGATCCCCGGAGCGGCCGCCTCAAACTCGACAAGCGTGCGCTCCGGCGGATGCGGCGCATGGTCGGTGGCGATCGCGTCGATGGTCCCATCGGCGAGCGCCTCGATGAGCGCCAGCGCGTCGTCACGCGAGGGGAGCGGCGGGTTGACGCGGCAGCTGCCGTCGTACGCGAGCTGCGGATCGAGGCTCTCGGGCGGCCCGTCGGCGGTCACCCCCTCCGCCTCCCACGCAAACCGACGATCTCCCGCCACCCAGCGGTCGGTCAGCGCCAGGTGGTGCGGCGTAACGTCGCAGGTGACCCGCGTACCGAGCTGCTTGGCACGTCGGACCGCGGCCACCGCGCTCGCCGTCGAGAGGTGCGTGAAGTGGACCCAGCCGCCCGTCTCGGATGCAAGGGCGATGTCCCGCTCGACGATCGTCAGCTCCGCGCTCGGCGGCCAGCCGGCGAGGCCGAGTCGCGTGGCGACCGGGCCGGCGCGCATCTGGGAGGCTCCGGCGAGGGACGGATCCTCGGCGTGCTCGATCAGCGGCAGCCCCAGTGGGGCGAGGTAGGCGAGTGCCGCACGCACCAGAGACGCGCTGGCGAGCGCGGAGCCATCGTCGCTGAAGCCAACCGCCCCGGCCGCCGCCAGCGCCCGGTAGTCGGTCAGCCGCTCTCCGCGGCGCCCCACGCTGGCCGCCGCGATGGCCCTCACCCGCGCGGCGAGGTCGCCGCTGTGCGCCAGCAGTCCCCGGAGGCGCAGCGCCTCGTCCAGGGCCGGGTCGGTGTTCGGCATGGCGCACACCGTGGTGAAGCCCCCGTGCGCAGCCGCGCGAGTGCCGCTGCCGAGCGCCTCGCCGCGGCCGCCGGGCTCCCGGAGGTGGGTGTGCAGGTCGCACAGACCGGGCGCCGCGACCAGGCTGCGCCCATCGATCCGGAGCGCAGCGTCCGGCGGCCGCTCCTCGCGCGACAGGCGGCCGTCGACGACCACCAGGTCGCCCCGCCGATCGGTGCCGCGAACCGGATCGATGATTCGCACGTCGCTGACGATCAGCGAGGCGCGAGGGTCAGAGAGCCGCCCAAACGTGGCAGCGGCGGGCACCGACCCTGCTCCGCTCACACCGCCCCCGAGACCAGTGCGAGGACGGCCATCCGGACCGGCACGCCATTCATCACCTGGCGCCCGATCAGGCTGCGCTCGCTGGCGGCGAGCTCGGCGCTGATCTCGACGCCTTCGTTGGTGGGGCCGGGATGGAGGACGGGAGCCGTCGGCCGCGCCTTCGCCAGCCGCTCGGTGGTGAGCCCCCAGCCGGCCGCGTACTCGGCGAGCGACGGGATGCCGCCGCCGGCGGCACGCTCGAGCTGGATGCGGAGCGTCATGACCGCATCCGCATCCAGGAGCGCCTCGTCGAGATCGGCGGCCACGCGCACGCCGGGCCATCCCTGGAAGCCGGCCAGGAAGGCCGGCGGGCCGGCGATCCAGACCGATGCGCCCAGCCGCGGCAGCAGGTGCAGGTTCGACCGTGCGACGCGCGAGTGAGCGACGTCGCCGACGATCGCGACCTTGCGGCCATGGAGCTCCCCGAGCGCATCCCGCAGCGTCAACGCGTCGAGGAGCGCCTGGGTGGGGTGAGCGTGGGTCCCGTCGCCGGCGTTCACGATCGGGGCCCCGGTCGATCGAGCGGCCAGGTAGGGCGCCCCGCTCGCGGCGTGACGCAGCACGATGGTGGTGACCCCGGTGCGCTCCAGGGTGCGCAGCGTGTCGATCAGTGACTCGCCCTTGCCTGCGCTGCTGCCGGCCACGCTGAGATCGACGGTCGTGGCGCCCAGCGCGCGCGCCGCCAGCTCGAAGCTGACCCGGGTTCGGGTCGAGGGCTCGTAGAAGGCGAGCCCGACGATCTCGTCGCGAAGAACGTCCATCCGCTCGCGCGCCTCGCGACGCGCCCGCATCTCCACCGCGAGAGCGAGGCAACCCTCGATCTCGGCGCGTGACAGGTGATCGACGTCGAGCAGATAGCGGTGCGGCCAGGCCGCGACCGCATCGGCGGTCGTCGGGGAGCCGATCATCCGTGCGCCTCCTCGCGGCTGATCACCACCTCGTCACGCTCATCGGTCTCCTGGAGGCGGACCACGACACTCTCGTCAAGGCTGGTGGGCAGATTCTTGCCGACGTGGTCGGGGCGAATCGGGAGCTCCCGGTGCCCTCGGTCGACCAGCACCGCCAGCCGTACCGCGCGAGGGCGCCCGTGATCGGTGAGCGCGTCGAGCGCCGCCCGGATCGTGCGTCCGGTGAACAGCACGTCATCGATCAGCACCACCGTCCGGGCCTCGATCTCCAGCCCGATATCGGTGCGCTTGACGATCGGCGCGTGCGCGATGCGGGTCAGATCGTCGCGGTAGTAGGTGATGTCGAGCGAACCGACCGGAACCTGCGCTGCCTCGTGCTGCTCGATCAGTGCGCTGATGCGTCGGGCCAGCGGCACACCGCGCGTCCGCAGGCCGATGAGGATCAGGCCGTCCCTGCCGCCGTTGCGCTCGACGATCTCGTGGGCGATGCGGTTCAGTGCCCGGCGCAGGTCGTCGGCGTCCAGGATCTGGCGTTCGGTCAAATCGGAGCTCCTTGGCGGCCTCGCCGGACCGCGTTAAAGGTCGCGCCGAGTATAGCGGCCTACGGGGTCCCGACCGATGGGTACAGCCCGGGGCCGTTCCAGCTTCCGGCCGCCCCCAGGCTGGAGACGCCGTCCGGCGTGGTGCCGTACTCGCGCTTGACGATGATCAGATCGGCCGCCGGCGCCGAGAGGTCGCCCGCCAGCGGGCGGGCCACGGTGATCGCCAGGTGCAGCCCGTCCGGAGCCAGCTTGACGTCCTGGATGGCCGCCACCGTGCCGGTCACGTCCTTGGCGTCCAGCGCCTGGTTGGGGCCGATCAGCTCGCGGGTGCGGACGTGACCGAGGTAGATGCGCTGGTGGTCCGGGAAGCCGGCCGCCTGCGGCACCCCGGTCCAAGCCGTGTTCCAGACCACGAAGCCATCGCTCCCCGCGCTCCAGGCGATGGCCGCCGAGCCGAAGCCATCGCCCTGCGCCAAGGTCAGGCTCGGGAAGAGCGGCTGTCCCATGTCGCTGAGCTTGAGCGATGCCGGGTCCGCACCGGTGACCAGATAGGGCATTCCGCCGCGCTGGAACTGCCAGCCGGCGCCCTTGGCCATCTGGCCGTGCCAGACGATGGCGCTGCGACCGTCGGGGGCGAGCAGCGGCAGGAAGGCGCCGCTGACGGTGGCCGTGGCGGCCGTGGCGGGCTGGATCTTCTCGGGCGATGTGCCCGAGGCGGTGGGGATCGCCAGGCGGTAGCTGGTCGGCCCGGACGCCGAGGCGACGCTGACCCACAGCTGGGCGTTGCCGCCGGTGATGCCCGGCTCGAAGCTGGCCGCCACGGCGCTGCCCGAGGCCGTCAGCTGCCGGACGTCACTCGAGGAGGGTCTGAACAGCCACACGTCGGAGGGTCCGGCCGCGTCCGGACCGGAGATCAGCGTGTAGGCGAGCACCGATCCATCGGCCGACCAGGCGAGCTGGTCGTAGAACGGGTTCGCGCTCTCGGCTCCCTCTCCGAGACTGACGGTCACGCCGTCGGAGAGGCGCGCCGCCCAGACCGCTGCGGTTCCCTTGGCGCCGACGCGGCTGACGAAGGCGACCCAACGCCCGTCCGGAGAGAGCGAGGCGTGCAGGATGCCGCCGCTGATCGGGTTCTGTGCGCTGGGCGTGGTGATCGTCACGATCGCCTGGTTGGTCGCCGGTGCGACGATCTGCAGGCGCGACCCCTTGCTCGGATCGGTCGCGCTCACCCGCGTCAGCACCAGGTACCCGACCGGCTGGGCCGCCAGGGGCGCCGCGCTCTGCGAGGGAGCGGGAGTCCCGCTCGCGGCCGCAGACGAGGTTGCCGACGCGCTCAGCGTGGCGGATCCGAACGGCAGCGGCGAATTGCTGCTTGCCACCGGCGGGCGCAGATTGGTGGAGATCAGGACCCCGACCAGTACCGCCGCCGCGGCGGTGGCCACCATCGCGCCCCCGACCAGAAGCCTCGATGGGCGCCGCCACCACGGGACCGCGGCGAAGCGGCCGGACTCGATGCCTGCCCGAACCCGGGCAGCGAGGTCCCGCGGAACCGGCGCCTGGCGCAGCCCGGACAGGTACCTGCGCTCGGCGGTGAAGGCGGCAAGCGTCTCCCGGCAGCGCTCGCAGTCGGCCAGGTGGTCGATCAGCAGGCGCCGCTCCGCGTCGTCCAGGTTCCCGCTCAGCGAGGCGCTGATCAGCTCGTCGACGTGCTCGCCGGGTCCGCGCTGGTTCATCGGGTCAGTCCTTCCGCGCCGAGGTGTCGCCGCATCTCGCCGCGTGCACGGCAGAGAAGCGTGCGCACCGCGCCGTAGCTCATTCCCAGCAGCTCACCGATCTGGCGCTCGCTCATGTCCTCGACGTCGCTCAGCAGCAGCGCCTGCCGATGGTTCGGCCGCAGCTGCAGCAGAGCGCGCTGGATGCGACCATCGAGCGTGCGGCCGATCGCCTGTGCCTCGGGGCCGGGTCGGGAATCGGGTTGGTCGTGGGTCTCGTCGAGGGGGACCGTGTGGCGGCCGCGGCGCATCTGGTCGATGGCGGTGTTGGTCGCGATCCGATAGATCCACGAGCGGACCGAGGTCTCATCGGTCAGCGTGTCGAACTTTCGGTAGGCTTTGATGAACGTGTCCTGGGCGACGTCGGCGGCACGGTCCGGGTCCCCGACCATACGCAGCGCGTAGTTGTAGATCGGAGAAGCGAACTCTTCGAAGAGCCGATCGAACGCGGCTTCCCGCTCGTTGGCCGAGGCGTGCGCGCTCACCGATGGAGACTCCACCGGCATGCGCTGCAGGAAGGCCACTGACTGCACCTCGTCCTCCGCCGACATGGTCGGGTTCGCGTTTCCCTGTGACGCAGCACCCCGGACACCTGTTACGCCTCCACCCTCAGACGACCACAGACCGATGGAGGTGCTGGCGCAGGACCTCGGCGGCGTACTCCGGCGCGGCCGGGTTGACCGCCAACGCGGTGGCGCGCTCCAGCCCCGCGATGACCCGCAGCCGAGGATGGAGCTCCCAGTGCCAGTGGAACGTCTGGTCGAGCCGCTCGCCGGCCGGCGCGGTGTGCAGGAAGAGGTTGTAGGGTGGGTCTCCCAGCGCGTCGAGCGCGGCCAGCGCCCGTTGCAGGGTCGCCCGGCAGGCGGCGATCGCCTCGTCGTCGACGGCGGTGAAGTCCGCAGCATGCTGGCGCGGCACGACCATCAGCTCGAACGCGGATCGGCTGGCGGCCGGCGCAAAAACGACGAAGCGCTCGTCGGCCAGCACGAGCCGCTCCCCGAGCTCCTCCTCGGTGGCCATCAGCCCGCACCACACGCAGTTGCGGCTCTTGATCGTGTGCCGCGCGCCGCCGCCGATCTCTTCGGCCACGCGGTGAGGCACCTGCGGGATGGCGTACAGCTCGATGTTGAGGTGCTGGCTTCGCGATCCCGCCTGGCGTCCGTAGCTCTGCACGGCCTGCACGTAGATCGGATCATCGGGTGGGGCGGCGCGGCTGCCGAGCTCCCGCATCGCGTCGCGCATCGAGCGCAACAGTCGCTCCGCGAGCTGCGGGCGCGCGTCGGCCAGACGCTCGTGGTGGTCACGTGGCGCCACCAGGATGTCCCACGAGCCGCTGGAAGTCTCCACCTCGCTGATCGACAGCTGCGCCGCGGTCTCCTTGGACGAGTCGATGCGGTGGAATGCATCGCTCCGCAGCGTGACACGTCGGACATGGTCCTCCCCGGCGTCGGTGTCCTCGTCGCAGTGCCGGCAGTGGGTCCCCTCGACCGGGGCGGCCTGCACGGCGAACGAGCTGTGCTCGAAGCCTCGGTCGGTCACGATCGCCGACCACCAGCCGGTGACGGGATCGCGACGAAGCTCGAACACGCCGGCATCGTAGCCGAGCGGATGACCCCCTCGGCGCATTGGCGGACACGCCGGCCCGAAGGTTGGCGGCAAAGCGACGATCTGGCTAGGGCAGCTCCCAGCTCTTCGGGCGCGGGAGCGCCTTCCACTCGTCGCGCAGGAGCGACATGCGCAACACGTCGACGAACTCGCCGCGCATGAAGTGCGCCGCGCGCAGGGTCCCTTCCTGCGAGAATCCCGCCTTCTCATACGATCGCCGGGCGCGAGCGTTGCCCGCGTACACGTCCAGCCAGATCCGCTCGAGCCGCAGCGTACCGAAGCCGAAGTCGCAGATCGTGTTCAGCGCGTCGGTGCCATGGCCGTGGTTCCACGCGTCCTTCTCGCCGATGCTGATGCCGAACGCCGCATTGCCGTTCTCGAAGTCCACCTCGTGGAAGCCGACCGTCCCGATCGCACGGTCGTCGCTCCGCAGGCAGATCACGAAGTGGAAGCTGCGCTTGCCCTGCGCCTCGAGCATCTGTTCGAACCAGCGCTCCTCCATGGCGGCGCTGAACGGGGCGATGGTCGCCAGGAACTGCGTCACCTCGGCATCGGCGAACCAACGCACGAACGCGTCGATGTCGCCGCGTTCCGCCGGCCGCAGGTAGACCTGCGTGCCACGCAGCGTTGGCAGCGGGAGGCTGTCCTGCGATTCCGGCTCGCTCGGGCTCATCGGTCAGTCCTTCTGCGACTGAGGTACGCTCGGGGTCCGCAGAATACAGAAAGGACCGATGCGCATGGCAGCCGTCCGCACCGCCACCGTCACCTGGAACGGGGATCTGGCAACCGGGGGTGGGACCGTCACCTCGGGGAGCAGCGGGACCTTCTCCGACCTCCCCGTCAGCTGGGGATCACGCACCGAATCGCCCGACGGCCGAACCTCACCTGAGGAGCTCCTCGCCGCGGCGCACGCCTCGTGCTTCGCCATGGCGCTGACGGCCAGCCTGAGCCGCGCCGGCACGCCCCCCGATCATCTCCACGTGGAGGCGCAGGTCACCTTCGACGAGCTGGAGGCAGGGTGGACCGTGGTCTCGTCCGCGCTCACCCTGTTGGGCCGCGTCCCCGGGACATCGGAAGAGGCGTTCCGAACCGCTGCCGAAGATGCCAAAGAGAACTGCCCGATCTCGCGTGCGCTGCGCGGCAACGTTCAGCTCTCGGTGGATGTCACCTACGAGCAGTAGGCCGTCGCGGTGTCTCGGGAGATGCGCACGCCGCGGCGGAGTCGCTCGCCGGGGGTCTTTCGGGTGCCCGATTCCCGTGAGCCGCGCAGACGGGCGTGGCTCCGACCCGGGGTTCAGCGCACGGCGTCGATGATTGCCGGTTCCAGGCCCGGGTAGCCCTCCAGGAACTCGACGCGCTCCCGCTTGAACCGCGCGACCCATGCTCGATACTCGTCGGCGCGGCCGGTGCGCTCGTAGAGCCGGCGCGGCTGGAGCAGCTCCGGGTCGTTGATCCCGGGCAGCGCGGAGGCGACCTCGTACCCGAAGTCCGGGTCGCTCTCCCAGCTAATCGACCGTTCGGCGATGGCCTTGACGGCCGCGCCGCTGTCCTCGATCTCGACCTTGATCGATTCCGGGGAGCCGGTCGCGCCGCCGACGCGCCCGGTGTTCAGCAGGTAGACCTCGAACGGCCGCGTCTCGAGCAGCTCCAGGAATCGGTTGCCCTGCATCTCGTCGCGAAGCGGGAAGAAGGGGTTCGTCCCCGGGACGCGCAGCGCGCGGCCCTCCTCGGAGGCGCCGCCGGCGCTGGTGCCCTGCGTCTCGCCCAGCATGAAGTAGGCGGCCGCCTGTGGGCCGGTCAGGCGAGCGACGACCGGGATGATGTTGTCGTTGCGGTTGAGGATCAGCAGGTAGTCGACCGGACCGATCTCGCGCGGGTCGCGCCAGATGCCCAGCGACGACATTGGGAAGGTGGCCCGGCCGTTCTGCGTGTACGAGGTGTCGAAGAAGTCGACCGGCCCGTTCACCTCGGCCTGGGAGACATTCTCCAGGTACGCGTCCGGCTTGGTGACGGCGCCATGGATCGCCGGCTCGTGCCGCGCGTCGAGCCCGAAGGTCTTCGCGAAGCAGCCATTCTCCGTCCCCACCACCTTGCCTTGCGGCAACAGTCCTACGAAGTCGTCCTGCACCGGCTGGCTGTCGTTCTGGCGCGTAAACGTGGTCGTCGTCTTCCCAGTGCCTGATAGCCCGATGATCAGCACCGTCTTCTCGCCATCGGCGGTGGGAATCACCTTGCAGCCGGCATGCATCGCAAGGCCGCCGGCGGTGAAGACCCGGTCGTTCCACATGCGGAGGCCGCCCTTCTTCGACTCCCCGAAGTAATCGGAGTTGAAGACGCGGGTCACGCCAGCCTCCAGGTCGACGGCGATCAGCCGATCGCTCGGGTAGTCCGGCATCGGCAGATTGGGGGTATAGATCATCACCAGCTCGGGCTCCCACTCGTCGGCCGGGGCGTCGGGAGGGAAATACAGCTGGGCCTGCATGCCGGCGATATTCGCGTTGGATTCCTCGATATAGAGTCGAGCCCGGGCGCGATGCTCGGGCTCGTTGCCGATGTAACCGTCGATGACGAGCATCGGACGGGTGGCGATGTACTCGTCCTGGAGATGGGCTGCCCGCTCGCCCTCCATGCGGCTGATCGCCTGGCCGGTGGTCAGCGACGGGTCGTCGGTGACCAGATACGTCGAGCCCTTGGAGCGGCTGGTGACCCGGGTCTGCACGTTGTAGTTGCCGAAGCTGGTGTGCCGGGCCTGCGGCATCCGGCTGGTCAGCTCCTGCAGCTCCGATGGCGCTGGGTTGTAGCGGACGCTGCGGGCGGCGGGGAGTCGGGTTCCGTGGGGGCCCATCGGTCCCTTGGCGCGGCGAGCGTCGGCGAGCGTACTCATCGAGGTCAGCGGTCTCCTTCGTGGCGACACCGGGCGCACTGAAGTCGAGCGGGCACCCGGTCAGTAGGTGGCGGGGCAGAATCTCGACCAGATCCTACCAACTCCGATGGCGCAACGACCTGGTACCGATGGATGGCCGATCCGGCCGAGCCGCATCAGCGGCCGATGTCGGTCGCTTGGTCGCGCGGGCGCGCAGGACGTCGACTCGGACGTCTACCTCGGCACTTTGGTCGCGCGTGCAGCACGCACGACCTCGGCTGCGGCGACCACGTCTTCGACCGCCAGCCCGAGCGACTTGAAGACGGTCACCTCGTCATCAGCTCGCCGGCCGCCGATGGCGCCGACCAGCACCTCCCCGATCTCGCCGACGATGTGATCCTGTCCGATGGCACTCGCTCGCAGGGGGACCAGATAGTCCCCGGCCTCAGCGGCGGCAGATTCCCGGCGGTCGACGAAGAGCCGCGAGCGGCGCACGGCCTCGCTGTCCAGCTCCCGGGCGGTCGGCACGCTGGCCCCGACGGCGTTGACGTGCACCCCGGGCCTGAGCCACGCCCCCTCGAGCACCGGCTCACGGGAGGCGGTCACCGTGCAGACCAGATCCGCTCCCTCCACGGCGTCCCGTGCGGAGGCCGCCGCCTCGACGGCGATGCCCCCGCCCTCCGACGCCGTGGCCACGAATGCTGCCAGCCGCTCGGCATTCGGGCTCCAGGCGCGGACACGTCGCAGGGTGCGAACCGCGGCCATGGCCTCCAGATGGCTGCGCGCCTGGGTCCCGGACCCCAGGATGGCGAGGTCCCCCGCATCCGACCGTGCCAGCAGTCGGGTGGCAACGGCGCTCACCGCCGCTGTCCGGGTCTCGGTGATCGCGCCGGCGTCGACGACCGCCACCGGCGCTCCCGTCTCGCCCTCGAACAGCAGCACCATGCCCTGGTGCGACTCGATCCCAAGCGCGCGGTTTCCCGGGAAGACGGAGATCGCCTTGACGCCGAAGACCGCAGGCTCCGACACGGCGGCGGGCATCACCGCGAACGCGGTGCCCGGTTGCCGGAGCGCCAGCACCGTGCGGAGCGGATTGACCGCCTGTGCGCGCGCGAGCGCGCCCAGCACCTGTTCCATGAGGTCGATGCATCGGTCCATCGGCAGCAGCTGCCGAACCTCCGCTGCGCCAATGACGAGCAGCTCGCGATCATCCATCAGGTGGCATCATGCACCGCCGTGGACTGGATCGACGTCAGCGTCCCGATCCGCGAGGGGATGCCCACCTATCCGGGCGATCCGCCGGTCCACATCGCGCTCGCGTCGTCGATCGCGGACGGCGCGAATGCCAATGTCTCGCGCCTCGAGATGAGCTCCCACACCGGCACGCACGTCGATGCGCCGGCGCACTTCATCCCCGCTGGTCCCGGCGTCGACGCGCTGCCGCTGGACGCGCTGATCGGGCCGGCGTACGTGGTCGACGCCCGCTCGCTCCGCGGACCGATCGACGCCGCCGCGCTCCACCGACTGGGAATCCCCGACGGGGAGACGCGGCTTATCTTCAGGACGCGGAACTCAGACCTCTGGGAGCGCTCCGCATTCTCGGCCGACTTCATCGGTCTCGATGGCGCCGCCGCCGCGACGCTGGTTGGCCGAGGTGTGCGGCTGGTGGGGATCGACTACCTGTCGATCGCGCCGGAGGGTGCGCCGGAACCGACGCACGTCGAGCTCCTCGCCGCCGGCATCGTGATCCTGGAGGGGCTCGACCTGCGCAGTGTCCCGCCCGGGCCGTACGAGCTGGTCTGCCTCCCGCTGCGCGTCGTGGGGGCCGATGGGGCACCGGCACGCGCCGCGCTCCGGGCGCGCTGAGGTCGTTGGCGGGGTGCGCGGTGTAGAGGCGTGGAGCGGGAGACGGGATTCGAACCCGCGACATCCACCTTGGGAAGGTGGCGCTCTGCCAGCTGAGCTACTCCCGCGCGGTGCCCGATTCTAGCGCGGCCCCCGAGTCAGCGTCCATGCCGCCGCGGGACCGACCCACCCTCGCGAGGCCCGCTGATCCTGAAGCTGAATGGCTCATGCCTCGCCGGTCCGCAGCCGCCGATAGCTCTCGAAGCGTTCCGCCGGAACGGCTCCCTCGGCGACCGCTGCCCGCACCGCGCAGCGGGGCTCGTTGAGGTGCGCGCAGTCGTTGAAGCCGCAGGAGCCGAGGTACGGGCGCATCTCACGGAAGCAGGATGCCAGCTCGGAATCGGGGATCCGGAACAGCCCGAGCTCGCGCAGTCCTGGGGTATCGGCGATGTAGCCCCTCGCTTGGCGCGCTCCCTCACCCGCGCTCCCGCCGGCGTCATCGTCACGGCCGCTCGCCTCCCCTGGACGTGTCCCATCCGCGACCGCCGAAGCCTCCCCGCGCGCCTCGAGCGGATGCAGCTCGGAGGTTGTCGTGGTGTGCCGTCCCTTGTGCAATGCGTCGCTGACGAAGCCGGTGTCGAGTCGCAGCCCCGGCTGGATCGCGTTGAGGAGCGTCGATTTGCCGACACCGGACGGGCCGACCACCACGCTCACCCTGCCCTCCAGCCGGCGCCGCAGCTCCTCCACCCCGACTCCCTGCCGCGCGCTGATGTACTCGACGGGGTAGCCGATTCGGCGGTAGCCGCCAAAGGTCGCTTCGGCCGCGCCCGGCCCGCACAGGTCGAGCTTGTTGACGACGATCACAGCCTCGACGTCGTTGTACTCGGCGACCACCAGCAGGCGGTCCAGCATGCGGAGGTGCGGCATCGGATCGGCGCAGGCGAAGACCACCAGCGCCTGGTCCAGGTTGGCGACCAGGACATCCTCGCGCCAGGTGCCGCGGGGGCCCGGCTGCTTGCGGCTGAACCGGCTCCGTCGCTGCTCGATGGACTCGATCACGCCGCTCGCCTCGTCGATCCGGACGAGTCCCACCCGATCGCCGATGACCGCGATGTCGGAGCCCTGGCGCTCCTTCTTGAGGATGCCGCGAAGCCGGCACTCGACGAGGCCGTCATCGGTCTGGACGGTGTAGAAGCCGGATCGCGCGCGCAGCACGATACCGGACAGGTTGGCGCCCGCGAGGGTCTTGGGCTTGGTCAGCACGGTCGGGTCTCCACGTGGGACCGATGTCGTGTGGGGCACGCCCGCGAAACATCGGTGGGGGTCATGGTCGTCGGTGAGTGGAGCGCACCCGACGACGCGCGAGAGGCAACTGAACGGCCGGTCAGGGCCGAATGCCGTCTCCGTGCAGGCGGGGGCGCGAGGTGACAACGGTGGTCATGGCACTCCCTCCTCTCGCCTGAGGAATTCTGCGGCTCGCTCTGCCGTCCGGCGCACGGTACCGATGCCATCGGCCGCCTGTCAACGCATCGCCGGTAGCATGAGACCGATGCGACCGATGCGGAGCGCTGCAACCCGATCGGTTGACGTGCTGCTCGTGGGTGGGGGAGTCGCATCGGTCCGCTGCGCGCGGACGCTGCGCCGGCGGGGCTTCGCCGGCTCGATCCTGCTGGTCGGCGAGGAGCCGGGCATCCCGTACAACCGGCCGCCGCTCACCAAGGAGCTGCTTCGGGGCGAGGTCGATCCTGATCTGATCGCCGCGGAGCCGCACGAGTGGTACGCCCGGAACAGGGTGGGACTGCTGGCCTCCGCCCGCGTCATGCGGCTCGATCCGCAGGCCCGACTTGCGGAGCTGGAGGACGGAACGCGCCTCCGTTTCGACCGATGCCTGCTGGCGACCGGCGCCGCCCCGCGCCTCCTGCCGATCCCCGGCTTCGAGCGTGCGCACCTGCTGCGCACGCTGGCCGACGCCGAGCGCATTCGCGCAGCCGCCACCGGTGCCGGAGCCGCAACTGGTCCCGAAGGCGCGACCGCGGGGCCTTCGGTCGCCGAGCGCTCGGTGGCGATCATCGGCGGCGGCTTCATCGGGGTGGAGACTGCGGGCTCCCTCGCCTCGCTCGGGCTGCAGGTCACCCTGTTGGAGGGCGGCGATGCCCTGTGGGGCGGCGCGCTGGGTACGCCGCTGAGCGACTGGGCCCGGGCCGCGCTCCAGGCGGTCGGCGTCGAGGTTCGGTTCCGTGCGCGGGCCAGCGCGTTGACCGTCCGCGGCGTGTGGCTCGACACGGAGCTCCTGGCCGCCGACATGGTGGTGGCGGGCGTGGGCGTGACGCCGCGGCTCGAGCTCGCGGAGGCCGCCGGTCTGGCGTGTGGGGAACCAGGCGGCCCCGCAACCGGCATCGCGGTGGATCAGCGGCGCCAGACGAGCGCCGAGGGCATCTTCGCCGCCGGGGACGTCGCCGCCGTTCCGCATCCCATCGCCGATGGTCGACGGATCCGCGTTGAGCACTGGCACGCTGCCCGGGAGGGCGGGGAGGCGGCGGCGCTCGGGATGCTGGATCTCCCGGCGCCCACTCGCCAGGTGCCGTGGGTCTTCTCGGAGTTCGCCGGTCAGACGCTCGATGTCATCGGCTGGTCGCCGACCTGGGACGACCAACTGATCCTCGGGGATCCGGCCAGCGGTCGCTTCGGCGTAGCCCACGTGCGCGACGCCGTGGTTCGGCAGCTCGCGCTGGTGAATGGATTCGCAGACGTGAGCCTCGCCCGCGCCTGGATCGAGGCCGGCCCCGGCCCGAGGGAGCTGGTCGGGTTCATGGCACGCTGATCTGAACGCATCGGCGAGCTCGGACATCGGCTGCCCAACTGCCGGGAAGCCGGGAACCAGACAGCCGTCGCGGGCCGGCACGGCCGATCGGTTCGATTGACGCATCGGACCCCATGGAGGATCATGGGCCGGCAATACCGACCAACTTGGTCGGGATTCACGATCGACGACTCACGATCGACGATTCACGACGGCCGATCACGAACTGACCGCCAGGCAGCGCGAACACGCGAGGAACCATGGCCCTTCCCAACCCAGCCCTGAGCCAGCTCCCAGACAACTACAAGTACGGCTGGCACGACCCGGAGATGAAGCCGCTTCACCTGATGAAGAAGGGGCTCAGCACCGCGGTCGTCGAGGAGATCAGCCGCATCAAGGGCGAGCCCAAGTGGATGACCGACCTGCGCCTCAAGGCGTTTCGGCACTTCGAGGCGCGCCCGATGCCGACCTGGGGTGGCGACCTCACACAGATCGACTTCCAGGACATCTACTACTACGTGACCGCCACCGATCGGGCGGCGCAGTCGTGGGACGACGTGCCGGACTACATCCGCCGCACCTACGACCGGCTCGGGATCCCCGAGGCGGAGAAGAAGTACCTCGCCGGCGTCGGCGGCCAGTACGACTCCGAGGTCGTGTACCACAACATCCACGCCGATCTCGAGAAGAAGGGCGTCATCTTCCTGGGCACCGATGAGGCTCTGCAGCGCTACCCGGAGATGTTCCGCGAGTACTACGGGACGGTGATTCCGGCCAACGACAACAAGCTCGCGGCGCTCAACACCGCGGTCTGGTCGGGCGGCTCGTTCATCTACGTGCCCAAGGGCGTCCACGTCGACCTGCCGCTGCAGGCCTACTTCCGGATCAACACCGAGAGCATGGGCCAGTTCGAGCGGACGCTGATCATCGCCGACGAGGGGAGCAGCGTGCACTACGTCGAGGGCTGCACCGCCCCGACGTACAGCACCGCCAGCCTCCACTCCGCAGTAGTCGAGATCATCGTCAAGAAGGGTGCGCGCGTCCGCTACACCACGATCCAGAACTGGAGCCACAACGTCTACAACCTCGTCACCAAGCGGGCCGTGGCGTACGAGGACGCGGTCATGGAGTGGGTGGATGGCAACCTCGGCTCGCACCTGACGATGAAGTACCCGAGCATCTATCTGCTCGGCGAGCGGGCGCACGGGGAGGTGCTCAGCATCGCCTTCGCCGGCGAGGGCCAGCACCAGGACGCCGGCGGCAAGGTGATCCACGCCGCGCCGAACACCACCAGCCTGATCACCAGCAAGTCGATCAGCAAGGGGACCGGCCGGACCTCGTACCGCGGCCTGATCAAGGTCTATCCCGGCTGCAAGCACTCCAAGTCGACCGTCCGCTGCGACGCGCTGATCCTCTCCGACGAGGCGCGCAGCGACACGTACCCGTACATGGAGATCGACGAGGAGGACGTGACCATCGGTCACGAGGCGACCGTCTCCAAGGTCGGTGCCGAGCAGCTCTTCTACCTGATGAGCCGCGGCCTTACCGAGGCGGAGGCGAGCGCGATGATCGTCAACGGCTTCATCGAGCCGATCGTCAAGGAGCTCCCGATGGAGTACGCGGTCGAGATGAACCGGCTCATCCAGCTCCAGATGGAAGGCGCGGTCGGCTAGCCCGATGAGCCTCTCTGCGACGCAGCCGGGCGTCGGCAGGTCGGTGCTGGTGGGTGGCGCCGCGACCGATGGCGCCGGATCGGCGACGCATTCGGGCCCGACCGACTGGGCAACCCTGCGGCGCTTCAGCGAGCGCCATTACGAGCCGAGTTGGCTGCGTGATCTTCGAAGCGCCTGGTGGCAGCGTTACCAGGACACGCCGCTTCCGAGCGGACAGGAGGAGGAGTGGCGTCGGACGCCGCTCGCCGATCTGCCGCGGAACGCGGAGCTGCTCCTCGATGCGCCCGCCACGGAGCTCGACCACGACGCTGACCTCGCTGCCCGCGGCGTGATCTTCACCGACCTGCGGACCGCCGTCCGCGAGCATCCCGAGCTGGTCCGTGCGCACCTGGGCATCGGTGAGCCGGTCGAAAGTCACGCGGCCTTCTGGGCGCTCTCGCTGGCGGCCTGGACGGCCGGGACATTCCTGTACGTGCCGCGCGGAGTCGAGGTCGACGGGACGCTGATCGCGCGCCTGGTGACCGACCGCGCCGATGTCGCCTTCGTCCCGCACACGATCGTCGCGGCTGAGCCGGGCGCCAGCGTCACGGTGCTCGAGGAGCTCGTCTCCGCGGACGGCGCCGCCGGCTGGTTCGGCGGAACGGTGGAGATCCACGCCCAGGAGGGCTCGCGGATCCGATACGCGCGGCTCCAGCGACTCGGCGACGGAGTCTGGAACATCGGCGCGCAGCGGGTGGTGGTCGGCACCGACGCGGAGGTGACCACGCTCAACGCGGAGGTCGGCTCGCGTGTCACCAAAGTCGGCCTGGACGTCCAGATGACCGGCCGCGGCGGCGTTTCGCGCGTCCTGGGCCTGCTGGCCGCCGGCGGTGACCAGCACATCGACATCAACAGCGTCCAGGAGCTGGTCGGCAGCCACACCACCTCGGATCTGCTCTACCTCGCGGCGCTCTACGACCGGGCCCACGCGGCCTTCTACGGGCGAATCGTGGTGCGGCCGGGGGCCAAGCAGACCAGCAGCTACCAGGAGTGCCGGAACCTGCTCCTCTCCCCGGGCGCCGGCGCCGAACCGATCCCGGTGCTGGAGATCGAGACCAACGACATCCTGCGCTGCGGTCACGGTGCGACCGCGGGCGCCATCGACCCGGTCCAGCTCTTCTATGCGCAGAGCCGCGGCCTCGACGCGGACGAAGCGGAGCGGATGATCGTGCGCGGCTTCTTCGAGCAGGTGGTGGGGCAGATCAGCAGCGAGACGATCAAGGCGCTGGTGCTCGACGCGCTGGCGCGACGCATCGGCTCATCCACGGCCTTCGACGAGGCCGATGAGGCCGACGCGGCATGACACTGACCAGCGGTTTCGCGACGGGACTTCGTCCGGACCAGGTCCAGCCCGGCAGCGTGCAGGTGGTGACCGTCGATGGTCGCTCGCTGTGCATCGGTCTGACCGAGGACGGGGAGTGGGGCGCCATCGACAACGTGTGCACCCACGACGGCGGCGTGCTGGGGACCGGCGAGCTCGATGGCAACGCGGTCGAGTGCCCGCGACACGGCGCCCGATTCGACCTGTTCAGCGGCCGGGTGCTGGCGTTGCCGGCGGTCCGCCCGGTGCGCGCCTACCCGGCGCGCGTCGAGGGCGAGCAGCTCGTGGTCGAGCTGCCATGAAGATCAGCAGCCGCACGGAGTACGGCGTCCGCGTGCTGGTGACCCTGGCGCGCGGCCATGGGCAGGGGCCGCTCTCGCTGAGCGGGATCGCCAAGCGAGAGAAGCTCCCGCACGCCTACCTGGAGCAGCTCATCGGCGACCTGCGGCGTGCCGGCCTGGTGACCGCCACGCGCGGGCAGGCGGGCGGCTACCGGCTCGCCCACGACCCGGCGGAGATCAGCCTGATCCAGGTCGTCCGCGCGCTGGAGGGGCCGCTGCTGGAGATGCCGTGCGCCGGCCCGGTGACGCTGGAGGCGTGCGACCGACCGCAGCCATGCAGCGTCCACGAGGTCTTTCAGCGGGTCTTCGAATCGCTGACCGTTTCCCTTGGCGGCACGACCCTGGCCGATGCCGCCGCCACCGCGGGCGGGCCGCCCTATCCGCCAGCGATCCGCCGCCGGCGCCACGAGACGATTCACAACGCGGCGATGCCGATCGTCGCGCACGCCACCAACACGCTGAGGAGCGACGTGACACGCGCATGACCGATGAGCTGGTGGTCTCCGGGCTCGAGGTGAGCATCGGGACCAAGAAGATCCTCCGCGGTGTGGACCTCGCCGTGAAGCAGGGTGAAGTCCACGCGCTGATGGGCCCCAACGGCTCGGGCAAGACGAGCCTGGCCTACACGCTGATGGGCCATCCCGACTATCGAGTCGACGCCGGCAGCATCACCTGGAAGGGCGAGAACCTGCTGGGTCTGGCTCCCGACAAGCGAGCGCGGCTGGGCGTCTTCCTTGCCTTCCAGTACCCGAGCGCCATCCCCGGCGTCACGGTCGCCAGCTTCCTGCGCAACATCTACAACGCGGTCCACGCTCCCAAGCCGGCGCCCGGCGGTGGGGAGAACGGGCAGGTCCCCAAGTACACCGGCATCCCGCTGGCCAAGTTCCGCCGCATGCTCGAGGAGCAGATGGCTCTGCTCAAGATGGATCCGGGCTTCGCCGCGCGATACGTCAACGACGGGTTCTCGGGCGGAGAGAAGAAACGCCTCGAGATGCTTCAGATGGCCATCCTCGGCCCGCGGCTCGCGATCCTGGACGAGACGGACTCGGGGCTCGACATCGATGCGCTGCGCACCGTGGCGGAGGGGATCAACGCCACCCTCTCGCCGCAGATGGGGGTGCTGCTGATCACGCACTACCAGCGCATGCTGAACTACGTGAAGCCCCACTTCGTCCACGTCCTGATGGGCGGGCGGATCGTGATGAGCGGCGGCGAGGAGCTGAGCCACCAGCTGGAGGCGAACGGCTACGAGTGGGTGCGGGAGCAGGTCGGCGAGCCAGAGGGCGTCGCCGACGAGGCCCCCGAGCCGGTCGCCGAGCACGCCTGAGGCAGGAGGAGGAGGACCGATGGCCGTCGAGCCCGCAGCCAGCGCAACCGCAACCGCCGTTGCGACCGCAGCGGCGCGTCCCGCGCAGAAGCCAGTTCAGGGCGCCTTCTCCGGCGCCGCGCTGCGCGCCGACTTCCCGGCCTTCGACACGCCGACCCACCTCGGCAAGCGCCTCGTCTACCTGGACGCCGCGGCCAGCGCACCCAAGCCCCGGGCGGTGATCGACGCCCTGGCCGACACGTACGCGCACCACTACGCGAACGTCCACCGCGGAATCTACGAGCTGAGCGAGGACGCCACCGGGCGCTTCGAGGCGGCACGGCGCAAGGTCGCGGGCTTCATCGGTGCGCCATCGGCCCGCGAGGTGGTCTTCGTCCGCAACGCGACCGAGGCGATCAACCTGGTCGCCTACAGCTGGGGCCGCACCAACGTGGGCCGCGGCGATCACATCCTGAGCACGCAGCTCGAGCACCACGCCAACATCGTCCCGTGGCAGCAGCTCGCCCGCGAGGTGGGCGCCACGCTCGACTACGTCGAGATCACCGACGACGGCCGCCTCGACATGGACGACCTGCGGCGCAAGCTGGAGGCGCGCCCCAAGCTGGTCGCCGTCTCACAGGTCAGCAACGCGCTGGGCACCATCAGCCCGGTGGCGGAGGTCGTGGAGCTGGCGCATGCGGTTGGCGCGCTGGTGCTGGTCGACGGCGCGCAGTCGGCGCCTCACATGCCGGTCGACGTGACGGCGCTGGGCTGCGACTTCTTCGCGCTCTCCGGGCACAAGATGCTCGGTCCCTCGGGAATCGGGGCCCTCTGGGGCCGCCGCGAGCTGCTCGACGGCATGCCGCCGTTCATGACCGGCGGCAGCATGATCATCAAGGTCACCCTGGACGGCGCGGAGTGGAACGAGGTGCCGTACAAGTTCGAGGCCGGCACGCCGGCGATCGCCGAGGCGATCGGTCTCGGCGCGGCGATCGACTACCTGGAGGCGCTCGGCATGGACCGGGTCCGGGAGCACGAGCGCTACCTGGTCGAGCATGCCTGGGCGGCGCTGGGCGAGATCCCCGGCGTCTGGCGCCTGGGACCTGCCGACCCGGAGCTGCATGCCGGGGTGATCAGCCTGGTGCTGGAGGGGATCCATCCGCACGACGTGGCGACCGTCTTCGACCACGAGGGGATCGCCGTCCGCGCCGGCCACCACTGTGCGCAGCCGGTGATGCTCCGCTATGACATACCGGCCACCACGCGAGCCAGCTTCTACGTCTACAACGACCTCGACGACATCGCGGCCCTGACCGATGCGGTGCGCAGCTGCCAGCAGCTCTTCAACGCCTGAGCCGATGGACAACCTGTACCGCGACTTCATCCTCGAGCACTACCGCAACCCGCACAACAAGGGCGTGCTCGATCCCCACGACCTGCACTTCGCCGACTCCAATCCGACCTGCGGCGACGAGATGAGCATGACCCTGCGACTCGACGAGGCGCGGCAGCGGGTGACCGATGTCGCCTTCGACGGACGGGGCTGCGCCATCAGCCAGGCCTCGGCATCGATCCTGACCGATGAGCTGCGCGGCAAGACCCTGGACGAGATCACCGCCCTCGACCCCAAGGACGTGCTGGAGGAGCTGGGCGTACCGATCGGCCCGGCGCGGCTGAAGTGCGCGCTGCTCGGCTACAAGGTCCTCCAGGGCGCGGTCAGCGGCGGCGAGGTTGCCTGGCCGGAAGAGGCAGAGGCGGCACCCTAGATCCCACGCGAGGACCGATGACCAACCAGCTGACCACCCCAACCATCCGGGAAGTGACCGTTTCCGAGGCGATCGAGGCTGCAAGAGGCCGTGTCATCGTCGACGTGCGCGAGCCGGTGGAGTGGAACGACGGCCACATCCCGAACGCCACGCTGCTGCCGCTCGCCGAGGTGGCGGAACGAGCGCCGACCCTCCTTCCGGAGCGCTCCGCCCCGATCCTCGTCCACTGCGCAGCGGGGGTCCGCTCCGCCCGCGCGGCGGCGATCCTGGAGCGTCTGGGCTACACCGATGTGATCTCGATGCGCGGCCCACTCGCCGAGTGGCGGCAGCGCGGCGGGGCATGGGAAGTGCCCGAGCCGCTCCTCTCCGACGCCCAGCGGCGCCGCTACTCGCGGCAGCTGCTGATCCCCGAGATCGGCCAGGAGGGGCAGCGCAAGCTTCTCGACAGCAGCGTGCTGCTGATCGGTGCCGGAGGGCTCGGGTCGCCCGCAGCGCTCTACCTGGCCGCCTCCGGAGTCGGCACCATCGGCATCGTCGACGACGACGTGGTGGACGAGAGCAACCTCCAGCGCCAGGTGCTGCACACCGCGGACCGGATCGGGGTCCGCAAGGTTGACTCGGCGGCGCAGACCATCGGTGCGCTGAATCCGGAGACCCACGTGGTCAAGTATCCCGAGCGGCTCACCGCCGAGAACGTGGAGCGGCTGATCGCCGGATACGACGTGATCGTCGACGGGACCGACAACTTCGACACGCGCTACCTGCTCAACGACGCGGCCGTCAGGTTGCGCAAGCCGGTGGTCCACGGCTCCATCTACCGATGGGACGGCCAGGTGACGACCTTCGTCCCCTTCGAGGGGCCGTGCTACCGGTGCATGTACCCGACCCAGCCGCCCGATGAGCTGGCCCCTGCCTGCTCGGTCGCGGGCGTGCTCGGAGTGCTGCCGGGGATCATCGGTCTGCTCCAGGCGAACGAGGTCTACAAGCTGGTCCTCGGCGTGGGCGAGACGCTCGCCGGCCGGCTGCTGATGTTCGACGCCATGGCCACCCGCTTCGACGAGGTGCGCATCTGGCGCAACCCGGCCTGCCCGGCATGCGGCGAGGGGTCGCTGGCATGAGCACGGTCCGCATTCCGCCCGTCCTGCGCGAGGTGGTGGGCGGAAACCGCAGCGTGGAGGCCCAGGGAGCGACGGTGGCCGAGGTGCTCGGCGACCTCTTCGTCCGCTACCCCGAGCTGCGCGCGCGCGTCACCGAGGACGGCGAGCTGAGCTCCTTCGTGAACGTGTACGTCAACGATCGCGACGTCCGGTACCGCGACGGCCTGGAGACCCAGGTCGGCCCGACCGACACGGTCATCCTCCTCCCCGCCATGGCAGGGGGATCGGCCCGGGCGCGATGACCTCCGCCGGCCAGATGACGACCGGCGCCGCCGCGAGCCTCGCCGCAGCCTACCCGGAGATCGTGGCGGCCATCGGTCAGACGCCGATGGTCGAGCTCCGCCACCTGGCACCCCATCCCAGCGTCAGGCTGTTCGCCAAGCTGGAGGGCAACAACCCCACCGGCTCGGTCAAGGACCGTGTCGCGCGAGCGATGCTCGAGGATGCCCGGGCCAGCGGCGCGCTGCGGCCCGGCCAGACGATCCTGGAGCCGTCGAGCGGCAATACCGGCATCAGCCTGGCGATGATCGGCGCGCGACTGGGGCATCCGGTCCGGATCGTGATGCCGGACAACACGACCCCGGAGCGTACGCAGCTCCTGCGCCTGTTCGGCGCGGAGATCGTCTCCTCGCCCGGTGCCCAGGGGTCGAACGGCGCGATCCGGCTGGCGCACGAGCTGGCCGCGGCCGACCTGACGCTCTTCATGCCGTACCAGTACGGCAATCCGGCCAACCCCGGCGCGCATGAGACGACCACCGGGCCAGAGATCCTGGCCCAGGTCCCGGAGATCAACGTCTTCGTCGCGGGGCTTGGCACCGGCGGAACGCTGACCGGGGTGGGCCGCTACCTGAAGCGCGAGCGCCCCGGCGTCCGCGTGGTGGCGGCGGAGCCGCTCCCCGGGGAGCTGGTGCAGGGCCTCCGCTCGCTGGAGGAGGGCTTCGTGCCACCGGTCCTCGACGAATCGGTCCTGGATGACCGCTTCCTGGTCGGCAATCGCGACGCGGTCATCGGATTGCGGCGCCTCACCGCCGAGGAGGGCATCTTTGCCGGCCTTTCGTCCGGGGCGGCCGTCTCGGTCGCGGTCCGCGTCGCCCGCGAGATGGCATCCGGCAGCGTGGTGGTCCTCCTGGCCGATGCCGGCTGGAAGTACCTCTCAACCGGCATCTGGGATCGCGACCTCGACGAGCTGGAGGACGAGCTGGAGGGATCGCTGCTGTGGTGAGCTCAGGGTGAGCAGGGCATGAGCGACGCACCGAGCGCCGCCCGCCTCACCATCCCGCGACCGATGGCGGAGGCGCTGCTGGAGCTTGCCCGCGCGGAGCTGCCCAACGAGGCCTGCGCGCTGCTGGGCGGAGACGCCTCGACCGGGCAGGCGCTCAGCCTCCACCCGACGCGCAACCGCGAGGCGAGTCCGTCGCGCTACTCGGTCCACCCCGACGACCTGGTGCGCATCACCTTCGCGCTGGAAGACGTGGGCCAGGACCTGTTGGCCATCTTCCACTCGCACACCCACACGCCGGCAGTTCCGTCACCGACCGATCTGCGGGCGGCCCGGTACCCCGACGCGTTCTACCTGCTCGCCTCGCTGACCGATCCAGCGGCACGGCCGGACGAGGCGCTGCGCGCCTGGCGGATCCGCGACGGCGAATCGGTGGAGACGGCGCTCGTCATCACCTAGGGAAAGCCTCGTTTCAGCGACCGCGCGAGGACGCGCAACCATCCGACCCGCCGATGAGCTCGGCGCCGACCTCCGGTCCGGACTCAGCGTCGAAAGAGCACACGACCAGTTGCTGGCACTGAGCATGGTGGAGGTGTACCTCGAACTTCGCGGACGAGGCTGGACGGCGGAGGCCTACCGCGACCGGCTGACTGAAGCCCAGCGGTCGCAGCTCCTTGGCTGAGCGCCGGCCGAAATCCACCGTGCCGCCCGGGGCGAGGTGTACGCTCCGGCGGTGAACTGGCTGCTCCTCGCGCTGTTCGTCGGGTATGCCATTTGGCATCTCGGCGCGTGGTGGTGGCTGCGCGCCCGTTGGATGGCCAATGGGATGACGGCGGCTCGAGCGGCGGCCCTCTCAATCGCGATCACGTACCTACCACTCGCAGTGCTCTTCGGAATCCTGATCTTCCGACAGGCGGACCTTGGGACCGCTGCGCTGCTGGTGGCGGTCCTTGTGCTCGTGGTGCTGCCCAGCTACGGCATGCGGCGCGCAACGTTTCAGTACATCGGCGATCACGGCGTGCGCGAGTGGGCCAAGCGCCTGCAAGACAGGCGGAGCGGCCGGTGACACCGGTGCTGAGAGGCGCGGCATGCGTTCGCCATTCTCCTGCGCGGGGCGGCCGGCTTGGTGACCGCGGCGCCGGCCCATGCGGCTCATGCGGTGCCCCGCTTGGTCCATGGCAGGATGGGCTGCGGATCGTTCGCGGCGCGTGGCCACCGAGGCAGCGCTGCTCCGTGCCTGACCGCGGGTTGGCCGGCGCATGAGCGATCGCCGGCCGTCGGCGGTCTCAGGCGGGCTCTACAGTCCTGTCATGACATCAAAGGGCACGCGTCCGGCTCAGAAGGGTCCGGGACGAGTGCTCCGGGTGGGGCATGGTGCCCGACAGGACTACTTTCGCGCGTGGAAGCACCGCCACGCTGAAAATGATGTCCTGACAGGACTCAGCAGCCCCAGCCGCAGCCGCCGGAGCATCCGCCACCCGGCTGAACCAACATCGACTACCGCGCCTGCGCTGGCGCTCGCAGCGCCACCCTGCGGTGCGCACAGGGTTCCGTGACCGCCCCATGTTCGGGTACGCTCGCTCGGTGACCAGCCTCTCAGCTGCCATCGACCGCTTTGCTCCGGCCGTGTACCGGGAGCGGCTGCGCCGAGCGGCGACCGCGGCAGGAGACCGTGGCCTGGACGCCCTGCTGATCACCCCCTCGCCGGATTACGCATACCTGCTCGGCTATCTCGCCCCGCCGCTCGAGCGCCTCACCTGCCTGGTGGTGCCGGCTGACGGCGAGCCCTCGCTGGTGCTGCCGCGTCTCGAGCAACCGCTGGCCCGCAGCGAGCTCGGCCCGCTGACCGAGGCCCTGACCCTGGTCGCCTGGGACGAGACCGACGATCCGTATCGGCGCGTACGTGAGCTGGTCGGCGGTGGCGCCCTCCGAGTGGCGGTGCAGGACCAGATGTGGGCCCGCTTCGTGCTTCGCCTGCGCGCGACGCTGGATCCGATCGAGCTGGTGGAGGCGGGGCCGACCATGAGCCAGCTGCGCAGGGTCAAGAGCTCCGAGGAGATCGAGCGCCTGCGGGCGGCCGCCACGGCGGCGGACGAGGCGATGCGGGCCATCACCGGCGAGCGGCTCTCCGGACGCACGGAGGCGGAGGTCAGCCGCCGGATCTCCCAGCACCTGCTGGCGGCGGGACACCAGATCGCCGAGTTCGCGATCGTGGCCTCCGGGCCGAACGCGGCGAGCCCACATCACCAGCCCGGGGAGCGGGTCATCGGGCAGGGTGACGCGGTGGTGCTGGACATCGGTGGTTCGCGGGACGGCTACTGCAGCGACACGACGCGCACCGCGTTCGTCGGCGAGCCGTCCGCCGAGTTCGCCGCGCAGTACGCGGTGTTGCAGCGCGCGCAGGCCGCCGCGTGCGCCGCCGTTGCGCCGGGAGTCCCGGCCGCCGCGGTGGATGCCGCGGCGCGCGAGATCATCGCCGACGCCGGCTACGGTGAGCTGTTCTTCCATCGGACCGGCCACGGCATCGGTCTGGAAACCCACGAGGAGCCCTACCTGGTGGCCTCCAACTCGGAGCCGCTCGAGCCCGGCAACACGTTCAGCGTCGAGCCGGGGATCTACGTGGCCGGCAGCTGGGGTGCCCGGATCGAGGACATCGTGGTCTGCACCGATGTCGGCGGAAAGCGTCTGAATACCCTCTCCACCGATCTGCACCTGGTCGAGTAAAGCGCTCGACCAGGCGGGACGGTCAAGGTTCCTCATCACGCCCGCGCGCAGCCACTTGCCGATGAGCTTGAGGATCTGCCGGTCGCTGACGCGACGACCGACCTGGCGAGGATGGTTCAGCCAGGTGGCGGACGGCCGCCATAACAGCTCGCGATGATGGCATCCGATCCTGCTCCCTCGGGCAGCGCAATGAGCAGTTCGCCGCCGACCATGTTGGTCGGGCACTGCCATAGATCGTGGACGGCAGGACCCTGGACCATCCGGCCACGAAGATCGAAGCTCTCGCCGTGAGCCGGGGACACGAACAGCTTGCGGCTTGGGTTCCATTCGAGCGGATCGTTCTTGAGATGCGGGGCGCGGGCCAGGAACACCACTGGCGCGGCATCACCCAGGCGCACCACGTAGGCCGGAATGCAGTCCACGCGAGACACACTGTTCGCCGCGAATCCGTCGATCGGTCCGAGATCGCCGCACCACGCGGAGCGGGGATGGCCGCGTGAGGCCAGAAGCCAAGCGATGAGCCCCGCGGCCAGCAGCGCGATTACGAGCAGGAGCCGGCGGATGGCTGAGGTCGCCCCTACTTCAGCGCCGCCGCGACGCGCACCAGCGCGTCCTCGCCGAGCGTGGTGTCCAGCGAAATGGTGACACCGTCCGGATACCGTGCGCTGAGGACCAATGTCGGCCCTCTTGCGTCGTCGATGAAGACCCGGTGCCAGGTGAGATCGCCGACGGGCAGTGCAGATCCCTGTGCGGTTGGGTCCTTCCCCATCTCCGCCAGATTCGGAATGTTCGTCTGCCATACGTGGAGCGTTCGGGAGGCATCGTCGACGTAGTGGAAGTCGACCGCGAAGGTCTCGACACCCGCATCGGTGGCTGGCGGATTGTAGTTAACCGCACGCAGCTGCATACCGGCCGGGAGCCAGGTCGGCTGGCGTACGTGGAACGGTGCGACCGCGAGGGCGGCCGGAAGGAGCGCGTCGCCGCTGACGCGATCGACCTGGCGTGCGTGCGGCGTTGCCGCGACGAGTTGCGCTCCCGTCACTCCAACGAGCACCGCCGCGCACAATGCCGCGACGACGCGCGTACCGCGAAGAAGCTGGGTCCCGACATGTGGCGTCATGGCCGGTAGTAGAGCAGGTCAACCACGACCTGCTTGCAACGCACTGACGAAACGTCCACGAATCGCACCTCACGGCCTGACTGTGCCAAAAATAGCGTGTTCCGCTCGACAGGTCGACGTATACGTTGCAGAGCGCCGACTGATTGACCCACAACTAGGCGGAACCCCGAAGCCGGTCCGGCGAGACGCTTCCCATCTCGGCCCACAGCCGGGCCAGCGCGTCGAGGCCACCCCGATAGTTGGCGAGCGGCATCCACTCGTTCGGGGCGTGGAAGTTGCCGTTCGGTGACGCGAAGCCGACCAGCACGGTCTTGACGCCGATCCCGGCGTCCAGCGCGGCGACCACCGGGATGGAACCGCCGGACCGATGAAAGAGCGGCGCCTTGCCGAAAGCCCCCTCCAGCGCCCGGGCCGCCAGCTGCACCCCCGGATGGTCGAGCGGCGTGATCGCCGGCGCGCCGCCGTGGATGACCTTAACCGCGACCCGCACCTCGGGCGGCGCGACGCGCGTCAGGTGCTCCACGACCAGGCGCTCGATCTCGCGGTAGTCCTGGTCCGGGACCAGCCGCGTGGAGAACTTGGCCGCCGCAAAGGCGGGGATGATCGTCTTGGCGCCCTCGCCGGAGTAGCCGCCCCACAGCCCGCTGATGTCGAAGGTGGGCCGCGCGCTGAGCCGCTCGGCAAGGGTGTAGCCGCGCTCGCCATCGCTCAGCTTGGGCACGCCCAGGGCCTTGCGATAGGCCTCCTCATCGAAGGGCAGCTCGGCGTAGGCGGCGCGCTCCGCATCGGTGAGCTCGCGGACCCGGTCGTAGAAGCCGGGGATGGTCAGCCGGCCGTCGTCGTCCTGGAGCGAAGCGAGCAACTTGACCAGCACGTTGGCCGGGTTCGCCACGCCGCCACCGTACTGGCCGGAATGGATGTCCTGGAACGGCCCCGTGACCCGCACCTCGAAGTAGGCGATCCCGCGCAGGCCATAGGTGATCGCCGGCGTGCCCTCGTCGTCATACATGTCGTTGTCACTGACCACGCACAGGTCCGCGCGGAGCAGCTCGGGGTGCGCGGCGATGAACGCCTCGACCGGCTCGGAGCCGACCTCCTCGTCCCCCTCGAAGAAGAAGCGCAGGTTGACCGGCAGCTTCCCCGAGCCCCGCAGCCACGCCTCCACGGCCTTGAGGTGCATGAACAGCTGACCCTTGTCGTCGCCCGAGCCGCGGGCATACACCCGGTCGTCCTCGTAGCGCGGCTCAAAGGGCGGGCGAATCCACTCGTCCAGCGGGTCCGGCGGCTGGACGTCGTAGTGGCAGTACACCAGCACCGTGGGCGCCAGCGGGCCGGCCCCAAGCCACTCCCCGGTCACGATCGGGTGGGCGCTCGTCTCGTGTGTCTGCGCCCGCTCGACTCCCATCGCGGTCAGCTGTTGCACGATCCAATCGGCCGCCCGGCGCACGTCGGCGTCCCGCGCCGGGTCCGCCGAGACCGATGGGATGCGCAGGAACTCGTCCAGCTGCTGAAGGTGCTCGTCGGCATGGTCGCGCAGGTAGGTCAGGGCGTCGTCGAGGCCGGGTTCGGCACGGTGGACATCTGTCATGGCGCCGATGATATCGGTCAGCGACTGGCGGCCGCGGCTAGCGGAAGATCCCGAACGCAAAGCCCAGGAACAGCAGGATGGCCGCGGCCGGGACGAACGCACCGATGCGCAGCGCCAACGGCCACCCGGCGCCGCCGACCAATGCGTAGGCCGGGATGGTCAGCGGGAAGAGGAAGGTGCCCGCAGACCAGGCGATGCGGCTCCGCAGGGTGAGGTCGGGGCGGTCCTGCACGTCGAGCCAATACGCCGCAATCACGATGAATCCCGCGACCGCGCACAGCGCAAAGAGGGTCCAGATCAGCGGCAGCATGCCCCGCCGATGCTACCGCGAGCAGTATCCTGCCGCCGCCGATGGCGAACCACGCGCTCAGCGTTCCCGACTTCCGGCGGTACGTGGCCGGTCGCTTCCTCGGCTCCATCGCCGTCGAGATGCAGACCGTGGCGGTCGGTTGGCAGGTGTACGCCACCACCCACAACCCGCTCGACCTGGGGCTGATCGGGCTCTCGCAGTTCCTGCCGTTCTTGTTGCTGGTGCTCCCCGCCGGCCAGGCGGCCGACCGGCTCGATCGACGACGGATCGTGGCGGGCTGCTACGCCCTGGAAGCGATCGCTGCGGCTGCCCTGCTGACGTTCAGCGTGGTCGGACTGCGCAGCGCCGCGCCGGTCTTCGCGGTGATGGCCCTGTTCGGCGTGGCACGAGCCTTCTCGATGCCGACCAGCCAGGCGCTGCTTCCCAACCTGGTGCCGCCGCCGATGTTCGCCAACGCGGTAGCGGTCCACTCGTCCGCCGGCCAGGTGGCGACCATCGCCGGACCGGCGATCGGTGGCCTCCTGTTCCTCGCCGGCGCCGGCGTGGTGTACGCCACGGTGCTTGCCCTGCTGGCCGTGGCAGCAGTCCTGATCGTCGGTCTGGGTGGCGGCGGCCGCTCACCCTCGCCGCGCGCTCCGACTGAGCCGATCCACCTCGGCACGCTGCTCTCCGGCGTGCGCTTCGTGCGCTCGCAGCCCATCGTGCTGGGCTCCATCTCGCTTGATCTGTTCGCCGTCCTGTTCGGCGGGGCGACGGCGCTGCTGCCGGTGTTCGCCAGCGACCTGCTGCGGGTCGGGCCCATCGGCCTCGGCGTGCTGCGAGCCTCCCCGGCGGTCGGGGCGGCCCTGTGCGCCGCGGTGATGAGCGCGCAGCCGATCCGGGATCAGGTGGGACGCTGGATGTTCGGCGCGGTGGCGGCCTTCGGCCTGGCGACCCTGGTGTTCGGTGTCTCGCGCAGCTTCCCCATGACGCTCCTGGCGCTGATCGTCCTGGGCGCTGCGGACATGGTGAGCGTCTTCATCCGGCACCTGCTCGTCCAGCTCGAGACGCCCGACCCGATCCGGGGCCGGGTCAGCGCGGTGAATGCCGTCTTCATCGGTGCGTCCAACGAGCTGGGGGAGTTCGAGTCGGGCGTGGCCGCCGCATGGCTGGGCGTGGTGCCGGCCGTGCTCGTCGGCGGTGTGGCAACCATCGCGGTCGCGGTCATCTGGACGCGACTCTTCCCCGGGCTGTGGTCGCTGCGGCGCTTCCCGCAGGCTGCCGGCGGCGGGCGTCCACCGGTCGATGAGACCGGCGCCGCGCAGCGGACCGGTTCGGCCGGCGGAGTAGAATCGCCGCCGTGATTGATCCGGTCGCCCTCCGGCTCGGGCCGCTCCAGGTCCACTGGTATGGCATCATCATCGCCCTTGCGGTGCTGGCCGGCGCCTTCCTGGGCACCGTGGAGGCGCGGCGTCGCGGCGAGGATCCCGACCACGGATGGTCGATGCTCCTGCTGGTCATCCTCACCAGCCTCATCGGCGCGCGCATCTACCACGTCATCCACCAGTGGGGCCCGATCTATTCGCAGCACCCGGAACTGATTCCCCAGATCTGGAACGGCGGCATCGGTATTCCCGGCGCGATTGCCGGCGGCGTGCTCGGAATCTGGATCTACACTCGCCGCAAGGGCCTGAGCCTGGCGCGCTGGCTCGACATCTTTGCCCCCGCACTGCTGCTTGGCCAGGCCATCGGTCGGCTCGGGAACTTCGTCAACCAGGAGCTGTACGGCCCGCCCACCACTCTGCCGTGGGGCATCCCGATCGATAGAGCGCACCGGGCCGGGACGCCGTGGAACGCGGTCGACTTCCCGGTGCCCACCACCCGCTTCCACCCGCTGTTCGCGTACGAGGCGCTCCTCAACCTGCTCGGCATGGTGGTGCTGCTGTGGGTGGCACGCCGATTCGCCCGCCACCTGTACGACGGCGACATCGCGCTGCTGTACATCATGTGGTACGGCGCGGTCCGCTCCGCGCTGGAGCCGATGCGCAACGGGACCGGCAACTGGACGATCCTTGGCATCCCGACCGCGATGTGGATCGGGATCATCGCGTTCGTGGTCGCCGGCGTCTTCCTGGTCCTGCGCCATCGGTTCGGCTGGGGCACCCCGGGTGCCTGGATGAACGGATCGCGCCAGACCGATGCCCAGGCAGCGGCCGACACAGGAGCCACGGAGCCGCAACCTGGCTGAGCGGTCGGCCATTCTCCCCGATGTCACCGCGGCGGTTGGCGCGACACCCCTGGTGGCGCTCGACCGGCTGGCGCACGGCGTGGCGCCACGGATCGTGGCCAAGCTGGAGAGCGTCAACCCCGCAGGATCGGTGAAGGACCGGATCGCGCTGCCGATGATCGAGGCGGCGGAGCGAGAAGGGCTCCTGAAGCCGGGCGGAACGATCGTCGAGCCGACCAGCGGCAACACCGGCGCCGGGCTGGCGATGGCCGCCGCGGTGAAGGGCTATCGGTGCATCTTCGTGATGGCCGACAAGCAGAGCGACGAGAAGCGCGCGCTGCTGCAGGCCTACGGCGCCGAGCTCGTCATCTGTCCGAGCGACGTAGCCCCGGACGACGAGCGCAGCTACTACCGCGTCTCCGATCGCCTGGCGCGCGAGATTCCCGGCGCCTGGAAGCCGGACCAGTACGCCAATCCGCTGAATCCCGCTGCGCACTTTGCGGCGACCGGCCCCGAGATCTGGCAGGCGACCGAGGGGCGCGTCACGCACCTGGTGGTCGCGATCGGCACCGGCGGCACGATCAGCGGGGCAGGGCGCTATCTCAAGGAGCGCAAGCCAGGCCTGGTGGTCGTCGGCGCGGACCCCGCCGGCTCCGTCTACTCCGGCGATACGCCGCGCTCCTATCTGACCGAGGGAATCGGCGAGGATTTCTGGCCCGATACCTACGACCGCGACGTGTGTGACCTCATCATCCAGGTCGCCGATCGCGACTCGTTCCTCACCGCCCGGGCAGCGACCGCCTGCGAGGGGATCCTGATGGGGGAGTCGTGCGGCACCGCGCTGTGGGCGGCGCTGCAGTGCGCGCGCGACGTCGCGGATCCCTCGGCGTTGATGGTCGTCATCCTGCCCGACGGCGGCCGCAACTACCTCGCGAAGCTGTACGACGACGCGTGGCTGCGCGCACACGGCCTGCTGGCCGAGGGCGAGTCACCGCGAGATTACGACTGGCGGACGACGCGACCCCGGGTCGTAGTGCGGCGCGACCGATGAGCGAGAGCGCGGAGGATCGGTTCGAGACGCTGGCGGTCCATGCCGGAGCCACGCCGGACCCGGCGACGGGTGCCGTTGTGCCCGCCATTCAGCCCTCGACCACCTTCAAGCAGGACGCGGTCGGCGCGCCCCGCCAGGGATTCGAGTATGCCCGCAGCGACAACCCGACGCGACGGGCGCTGGAGGCGACCATCGCTGCGCTCGAGGGCGGAAGCCACGGGCTCGCCTTCGCCTCCGGGCTGGCGGCGACCCAGAACCTCCTCTACCTGCTCGACCCAGGGGACCGGATCCTGATGACCGATGACGCCTACGGCGGGACCTGGCGCCTTGCCCAGCAGGTCATGGCCCGCTACGGGGTCAAGACCGATGCGGTCGACCTTCGCGACCTCGATGTGGTCGACCGGGCGCTGCGCAGCCGTCCGTCGGCGCGGATGGTGTGGATCGAGACGCCCACCAACCCGCTGCTCAAGGTCGTGGACATCGCAGGCGTGTCGCGCCTTGCAGCCAGCGCCGGGGCGCTGACGGTGGTCGACAACACGTTCGCGACGCCATTCCTCCAGCGGCCGCTGGACCTTGGGGCCGATGTCGTCCTGCACTCGGCGACCAAGTACCTCGGCGGCCATTCCGACGTGGTCAGCGGACTGGTGGTGACCCGTTCGGCGCAGATCGCCGAGCGGCTGCGGTTCACCCAGAACGCCGCGGGTGCGGTTCCGTCGCCCTTCGATTGCTGGCTGCTGATGCGAGGCATACGGACCCTGGCAGTCCGGATGGAGCGTGCCTGCGCCGGGGCGGCACGCATCGCGGAGTGGCTGACCACCCGGGCCGATGTCGAACGCGTCTACTATCCCGGCCTGCCCCACCATCCGCAGCGAGACCTCGTGGAGCGGCAGATGCGGCTACCGGGGGCGATCGTCAGCTTCCAGATACGCGGCGGGGGGCAGGCGGCCCATCGGTTCGCGGCCGCGACGCGCCTCTTTACACTGGCCGAGTCGCTGGGGGCCGTGGAGTCCCTGATCGAGGTGCCCGCCGCGATGACCCATCTCTCGGTCGCCGACACGCGCCTGGCAGTGCCGCCGGACCTGATCCGCTTGTCCGTCGGGATCGAGCACGTCGACGACCTGGTGGCAGACCTGGCGCACGCATTCGAGGCGGCGTGAGCGCACAACCGCCGAATCCCGACCACCCCGCTGAGCACGGCCCGACGGAGATCGTGGAGGACGAGCGCGGCGAGCTGGTCGAGCGGCTGTCCGGGGGGACCGCAACCCTCCTGCTGGCCTGGCTGATCGGGGTTGGGGCCGGAAGCTCGCTGCTCGCCGCGTGGCTGGTCGGTGCGCTCCTGTTTCGCCAGCGACTCGGCGGAGAGGCGCTGCTCTCCGGGTTCGGGTTCTACACCGCGATCTTCGGAGCATCGGGACCCTGCGTGCTGTGGCTCGCGGGGCGGGCGCAGGGCCACTCGTTCCTCTGGTTCCTGGGAACCGCGATGAAGATTGGACTGCTGATGATCGGGATCGTCATCGGTGGTGGGCTCGTGGCGTTTCTGGTCCTCGGCGCCCCGATCAGTATCGGGCTCGGTGTGCTGGCCGCTGTCCTGGTGCTCGTTACGCTCGGCCTGGCGGCGCTCTGGGCGCTCGTGGTGTGGAGCGCCGATCGGTATATCGCCCGCGCGCGGGTGGAGAGCTAGCCGGCTCAGAGCTCGTAGGTGTGGAGGATGCGCGCCAGCTCCAGCGGGCCGGAGTACGTGCCGCTCGCCTCCCGCAGCGCCCAGGCGCCGTCGTCGTCGCCAACCGGCAGGTGGGTGAGCACCAGGCGTCGCGCGCCAGCGCTGGTGGCGATCTCGCCCGCCTCGGCCGGCATGAGGTGGCCGCGCTGCTCGGGCGGCGGAGCGTCCTCGCGGATCGAGCGCAGGGCCGCCTCGCAGATGAAGAGATCCGCCTCGGCCGCCACCTCGACCACCGGGCCGCACGGGGCCGAGTCGGCGGAGTACGCCAGGGTGCCGGCGTATTCCTCGCCGGTGCCGCGCGCGTTCAGCCGGAAGCCCCAGGTCGGGATGAAGTGTTGCATCGGGTACGGCTCGAAGCGCACGTCGCCGACCTGGAAGGCGCGCTCCCCGTCGTGCTCCTCGAGCGCGAAGCTCTTGTCGAAGAAGTCGGGAAAGCCCGAGCCCCGTGCGATGTCGGCCATCTGGTCGGCGGAGCCGGGCGGCAGGATGACCCGCAGCTTCGGTGCCGCGACCTCCCGCCAGGGATAGGCGTAGCGCAGTGTGACCAGGTCGAGGAAGTGATCGGTGTGCATGTGCGAGATGACCACCGCGTCGAGCTCCGCCGGAGTGGCGCGGCACATGAGCTGCGCCACGGTCCCCGGGCCGGCATCGAGCATGATGCGGGTGCGGCCGCCCTCGACCAGGTAGCCGGCGCACGGCTCTCCGGCGTTCGGTTTGGCCGGTGAGCGGCCCAGGACCGTGAGGCGCATCGGCGGTCAGCAGGCCTCAGCCAGGTGCGGCCGCAGGTACATCGCGGTGTGGCCGTGGGATTCCGGCACGAAGCCGAGCGCGCGGAAGAACGGGACCGATGCGGGCGTGGCGACCAACGCCACCAAGCGCCGATCGCGGCAGCGCTCCACGGCCAGTTCCACGAGCGCTCGCCCGATCCCCTGGCGCTGCCGATCGGGGTGGACGATGACGTCCCACAGCGCCGCGTGCAAGCCGCCGTCGTCGAGCAGGCGCGCGATGCCGATCAGCGCGCCGTCATCGGTCTGGCGTGCCGCGAACCAGGTGCAGCTGCGGCCCACCGCGTCGAGGCGCCACCCCTCGCGCTGCGGCCACTCGGCCCAGGCGTAGGCAGCGTTGATCTCCGAATGGGAGAGGCGGGCATCGGCCTCCAGCCGAAATGGCGCGGGCACCCGGTCAGCCGCGCTCGTCGATCGGGACGTAGGCCCGCTCCGGGACTCCCACGTACACCTGGCGGGGCCGACCGATCTTGGTCTCCGGCGCGTCCATCATCTCCTTCCACTGGGCGATCCATCCCGGCAGACGACCGATGGCGAAGCAGTTGGTGAACATGTGCTTTGGGAAGCCGATGGCCCGGTAGATGAGCCCCGAGTAGAAGTCCACGTTGGCGTACAGCTTGCGCTTGACGAAGTACTCGTCGTTGGCGGCCACCTCCTCGAGGCGCTGCGCGATCTCGAACAGCTGGTCGTCCGCGCCCGTGGCCGCGAGCACCCGGTCCGCGGCGGCCTTGATGATCCGCGCCCGCGGATCGAAGTTCTTGTACACGCGATGCCCGAACCCCGGCAGCCGGAACGGGTCGTTGGGGTCCTTGGCCTTGTCGACGTACTTCCGGACATTGCCGCCGTCGGCCACGATCCGCTCCAGGGTGCTGATCACCGCCTCGTTCGCTCCGCCGTGCAGCGGCCCCCACAGGGCGCTGATGCCGGCCGAGATGGAGGCGTACAGGTTGGCGTGGCTGGAGCCGACCATCCGCACCGTGGAGGTGGAGCAGTTCTGCTCGTGATCGGCGTGGAGGATCAGCAGCAGGTCGAGCGCCTGGGCGACATCGGGGTGGACCTGGTACTCCTCGGCCGGCACGGCGAACATCATGTGCAGCAGGTTCGGCGCGTAGCCCAGGTCGTTGCGTGGATAGACATACGGCTGACCGATGGCCTTCTTGTAGGCCCATGCCGCGAGCGTCGGCAGCTTGGCGAGCAGCCGCATGCTGGTAATCTCGACCGCCGCTGGGCTGAAGATGTCGTGGCTGTCCTGGTAGAAGGTCGACAGCCCCACCGTCCCGGCCGCCAGCACCGCCATCGGGTGCGCGTCGTACGGGAAGCTGTCGAAGAAGCGGCGCATCTCCTCGTGAATCAGGGTGTGATGCGTGACGTTGGCCGTGAAGTCGTCGAGCTGCTCTCGCGTGGGCAGCTCCCCGTTGATCAGCAGGTAGGCGACCTCCAGGAAGCTGCTGCTCTCGGCCAATTGTTCGATGGGATAGCCGCGGTAGCGCAGGACTCCCGCCTCGCCGTCCAGGAACGTGATGGCACTGGTGCACGCCCCGGTGTTGCCGTAGCCGGCGTCCAGCGTGATCAGTCCGGTCTCCTGCCGCAGGCTGGCGATGTCGATCGCATCGTCGCCGGCGGTGCCATTCACGATCGGCAGCGCCAGCTCGCGTTGGCCGTAACGAAGCGTGGCAGTGCGATCGGTCAACGGAGCAGCTCCCGGACCGCCTCGCGCTCCTCCAGCAGCTCGCTGAGCGTCGCCTGGATGTGTGCCTGCGCCCATTCGTCATGGTCGATGCCCTGCACGATCTCGACCGCTCCATCCCCGGAGCTGCCCCGGAGCGGATAGCCGAAGACGATCTCTTCCGGCACGTCGTAGGCTGCCTTGGCCCCCGGAGATGGCACGGCGGCGCTGAAGATGCCACCCGTCGGCTGGTCCAGGTTGCGCACCGTACCGATGATCGCGTTGGCCGCAGATGCCGCCGATGACTGCCCGCGGGCGGCGATGATCGCGGCGCCCCGCTGCTGGACGCTGGCGATGAACTCGCCGCGCAGCCATGCGTCGTCCCCGATCACCTCGGGAGCCGGCCGGCCCCCGATGGTGGCGTGCGCGAAGTCAGGAAACTGGGTGCTGGAATGGTTGCCCCAGATGGCGAGATCCCGGACCTCCGACACCGGCACACCCGCGCGCTGCGCAAGCTGGGTGCGTCCGCGATTCTCGTCGAGCATGGTCATCGCGAACCATCGGTCGGATGGCAGCCGTGGCGCGCGTGCGGCCGCGATCAGGCAGTTGGTGTTGCACGGGTTGCCGACAACCAGCACCCGCACGTCGTCGGCCGCGTTGGCGCTGATCGCCGCTCCCTGCCGCGTGAAGATCCCGCCGTTGACGGTCAGCAGGTCCTTGCGCTCCATGCCGGCCTTGCGCGGCACGGCGCCGACCAGCAGCGCCCAGTTCGCGCCGCTGAAGGCCTCGTCCGTGTCCGCCGTGCACGTCACGCTCTCGAGCAGCGGGAATGCGCAGTCGTCGAGCTCCATCGCCACGCCACCCAGCGCCGGCAGCGCGGCCTCCAGCTCCAGGAGCCGCAGCGAGACCGATGTCTCGGCCCCGAACATCTCGCCGGCCGCGATGCGGAACAGCAGCGCATACCCGATCTGGCCGGCCGCGCCGGTGACGGTCACCGTGAGATGGCGATCGGGCATCGGGCCTGCGATGGACCTCCGAGCTGAGTGCGGACGGGAGGTGAGCGGACGGCGCCGAGTGTAGCGCGCCGGGGACGCAGAGGCAGACGACGACGATGGGCCGTGGCCGGCCATCAGGTTCCGTCCCCGTCGCGCGGAGCGTCCCCGTCCCCGTCGCGCGGAGCGCCTCCCCCATTCGGCCTCCCCGGTCGGTCAAGCGCCCAATCCTCGAGCGCTGCAGCCATCCATGCGAAAGCCATGCGCGGCAGCCAATCAACGACCCGGTCGCGGCGGACCCAGGCGTGATCGGTCGACTGCGCGTCGATGACAACCGGAGCGACGGCATCCGCCGGACGCGCGCGGTACACGGTGGTGATCGCGTTTGCCGGACGACTGCTGTACACGCCGGCGAGCGCGGTGAGGTCCACGGCAAGCCCGACCTCCTCGCGGGTCTCCCTCAGCGCGCCCTCTTCGGCGGACTCCCCAGGCTCCAGGTAGCCCGCGGGCAGGTCCCAGGCGCCAAACCCCGGCTCGACGGCACGCCGGACGACGAGCACTTCCGTCGTCAGCCTCCCCGCGCTCGACGTGCGTCGCCGCAGCCGGCCTGGGGTTGGCGTACCAGCGCCAGCTCACGCGATGGCCGGCGCGCCCACCCCGATCAGCTCCCGGATCCTGCCTCCCAGATCGTCGCGGACCCGCCGATAGACGTCGAGCCGCTGCTCATCGGTACCCTTGGCGGGCGACGGGTCTTCGAGCGACCAGTGCAGCAGGCGGGCTGCCCCGGGCACCATCGGGCAAGCCTCCGCGGCCTCGTCGCAGAGGGTGATCGCCAGGTCCCAGGTCGAGCCTTTGAACGCGTCGAGCGTCTTGCTCTGCTGGTCACTGATGTCGATTCCGATCTCCTCCATGGCTGCGATGGCCTCGAGCCGCACGAAGGTTGCCTCCAGCCCGGCGCTTGCCGCTTCCCACGCCGGGGCACCCCATGCGCGGAGCATGCCCTCCGCCATCTGGGAGCGGGCCGAGTTGTGGACACACACGAACAGGACGCGGGTTGGCATTGGGAGAGAGTAGCGCGCGGCGGCCCGCGTGACTTCCCGCCGGATTCGGCACGCTGGATTCGCACGCCGGATTCGCAGGCGACGAACCAGGGGGGTCGGGGGGGGGGCCGTACCGGGCTGCCCCAACCGATCACCGGCGCGAGGCCCACGCGGTGGGCTCGGGTGTGGACGGCATGTGGACCAGGCGCCCGACAACCGAGAAAGTCGGGGATAACGCATCTTGTCGCCGGCGGCGTCAGCGCGTATCGTGGACAGCGTCCCGAAGGGGCGGCCAACGGCACCAGAGATCGCATCAATGGTCCGAAGGCGGTTCCTTCGGGACAAATTTGTGTCCGCCTGCGTCCGCCTGTGCCCTGCCGATGACGCCGATGACGCCGATGACGCCGATGTTGGCGTCTGCGGGTCTGGTCTGCGGGGAACTCCGGGGCCGGTTCTCAGCGCCGTCGTTGCAGGCGGCGCACGATCTCGGCAGTCTCCGACGTGTCGGACAGGTCGTGGCCCGGCTCCGACGAAGGGCCGGCGAACGTGCCGAACTGCCGGTCGCCTGCGTCGCCGAGCCCCGGCACGATGTAGCCGCGCTCGTTGAGCGCACGGTCGATCGCCGCGACGTGGACCTCCACGTCGGGATGCGCGGCGGTGAGCGTCCGGATCCCCTCGGGGGCGGCGATCAGCGAGACCTGCTTGATGCGCGCCGCGCCCCAGGCCTTCAGTACGTCGACGGTGGCGGCGCTCGAGCCGCCGGTGGCGAGCATCGGGTCCAGGATGAGGCATACCTGGACCGTCGCCGCGTCGGGCAGCTTGTTGTAATACTCCACCGGCTTGAGAGTGCGCTCGTCGCGGTACAGGCCGATATGCCACACCTCGGCGGTGGGCATCAGCTCGAGCATCGCCTCGACCATTCCCAGGCCCGCTCGGAGCACGGGGATCAGGCCGACCCGCAGGTCCAGTCGGACGCCGGTCATCGGTTCCAGTGGCGTCTCAACCTGCTTGCCGGTGGTTGCCATGTCCGCCATCGCCTCGTAGCCGAGCAGCCAGGAGAGCTCGCGGACGAGCTCACGGAACTGCTTCGGCTGCGTCTGCGTGTCGCGGAGCAGGGTCAGCTTGTGCGCAACCAGCGGGTGGCTCGATACGTGCACATTCGCAGGCCAGCGTGGCTCAGGCATCGCGCGCATTCTAGAGTGAGGCACCGATGGTCATCGGTCGGTCACTTCTTTTTCGGCTGCGCGTGCTGGTAGGCTAGTCCGTGCCCGTCATCGCGCACGCGCCCGCCCTGGCCGTTCGCCGCAGAGGAGGAACCACGGCATGGTCTTCGGAAAACGTGACCAGAAGCCCGACGCGCTGTCGCGTGAGGACGTGGTCGGGAACCTGTACCCAGACAGTCTTACCAATGAGGTCGATGTGACGCCTGCACCAAGCGAGTTCCGCCGGCCCAGCGAGGCGGGCAACGAGAGCGTCATCGATCCGCACGCCCGATTCAACGGCAAGTACGTCAGCGACCGCGACCTGCGGATCGAGGGAGAGGCACAGGGCGAGATCGAGTGCCAGGGCACGCTGATCATCAGCCCGCAGGCGCGCGTGCGCAGCGCGATCAAGGCCCACAACGTGATCATCAACGGCGACTACGAGGGCGACGTCGACTGCGGCGGGCGTTTCGAGATCGGCTCCACCGGCCGAGTCAAGGGCGCGATCAAGACGCAGGTCCTGGTCGTCAAGGAGGGCGCTCACTGGGAGGGATCGGTGAGCATGAGCCGCGAGGCGGCGCCGCGACCCCAGCAGAACCAGCCGATGCAGCCCAACCAGCAGGGACAGCAGAGCAAGGGCAACGCCCAGCCGGCCCAGCCCGGTGCGGCAGCCGCCGGGGGGCAGTCGAGCATCTTCAGCAAGCAGGACGCCGGCGCGGGCGCCGAGCGACAGCCGGCAACCCCGACAGCCGGCCAGTAAGCGCGGCCATAAACCGGCCGGTACGCCGCGCGTAACGGGCGCGTAACGGGACGGTACGCACGCAGCGACGGGCCGGCACCGCGCGACGCACCGATGCGCCGCCGGTTCTCGTCGAGGTCACCCGAGGCAGCCAGGTCGAGTCGCGGCATCGGGGCTCGATCGCCGTCGTTGCCCCCAACGGCGAGCTGCGTGCCGCGGTCGGCGATCCCGACCAGCTGATCTACCTGCGCTCCGCGGCCAAGCCCTTTCAGCTCGCGCCGTTCGTCACCTCCGGACGCTTCGACGAGTATGGCTTCGGGACCGATGCGCTGGCGATCATGTCCGCCTCGCACTCCGGCGAGGACCGCCACGTGCGCCTCGTCCAGGCGCTCCTGCGCAGCGCCGGCCTCACCCAGTCCGCGCTCAAGTGCGGCACCCACGCGCCGTATGACGCCGAGACGGCCGAGCGTCTCATTCGGGAGGGGGAGGCGCCCTCCGCGGCCCGCCACAACTGCAGCGGCAAGCACGCCGGAATGGTGCTCTTCGCCAGGGCCTCGGGTTGGCCGATGGAGACGTATTACGAGCCGAGCCACCCGATCCAGCAGGCGGCCCTGGACGTGGTGGCGGCGCTCACCGATGTGCCGGCCGCGCAGGTCCTCACCGCCACCGATGGCTGCGGGGTCGTCACCTTTGGCCTTCCCCTGCGCGCGCTGGCGCTTGCCTACGCCCGGCTGGCCGATCCCGCCTCGGTCGCCGACCCCCCGATCCGGCGTGCGCTGGCTCGCATCGGGGCGGCGATGATGGAGCATCCGGTCCTGGTCGGCGGGGAGCGCCGGCGCCTCGACACTTCGCTCATGCGGGAACGTCCCGGCGTGCTGATCGCCAAGGGAGGGGCGGAGGGGGTGCAGGCGATCGGCCTGCTGGAGGGGGCCGTGCGCGAGCGGGGAGCGTCGGGACCGCCCGATGCGCAATCAGCTGGTGACGGAGCGCGCCGAGGGCAGGGCACGGGGGGCCGCCGGCGCGCAGACCCGTCGGCACCGCTGGGCCTGGCGCTGAAGATCGAGGACGGCACCGGTGCGTCGCGCGCGGGCGGCGCGGCCACCTGTGCGGCGCTCGAGCAGCTTGGCGTTCTCGACCGCGCGTCGATGTCGCGGCTCGCGGCGTTTGCCTCACCGCCGGTCCGGGATCCGCGAGGCGAGCCGTCCGGCGAGGTCCGCACGGTCTTCCGGCTCGCCAACTGACCCGCTCTCCCGGCACCGCGCGAGTGCGGGCCGCGCCGGCACGCCGCGCGAGCGATGGCCTCCCGCGGGTTGAGCCACCGACGTCCGAGGCAGCGAGGGAGCGAGGCGTGTCGGCGGCGCATCGGTCGCGTAGGCTAGGCGCATGCCGCCCGAGTTCGAGGGAATCCGCGTCCGGATGGCGCCCAGCCCCACCGGCCCGCTGCACGTCGGTACCGCACGCACCAGCCTGTACAACCATCTGCTGGCGCGGCACACCGGCGGCACCTACGTGCTGCGCATCGAGGACACCGACCGCGCACGCAGCACCGTCGAGCACGAACGGGACATCATCGACAACCTGCACTGGCTGGGGATCACATGGGACGAGGGTCCGCAGGTCGCCGGAGGCGATGATATCGGTCCATTTGGGCCGTACCGGCAGAGCCAGCGCGCCGAGCTGTACGCCGCCGAGGTGCAGCGACTCCTGGACGCCGGGAGCGCGTATCGGTGCTACTGCACCCCCGAGGAGCTGGAGGCGGTTCACCTTGAGCAGGAGCACAGGCACGAGCCGCCGCGCTACAGCGGCCGCTGTCGGGACCTGACCGATGTCGCACGTGCCGAGCTGGAGGCTGCGGGGCGGCGCGCCGCGATACGCTTCCGGGTCCCCGCCGAGGTGGTCCGCTTCTCCGACCTCGTCAGAGGCGAGGTGGAGTTCGACAATGCGCTGCTGGGCGACTTCGTGATCGTCCGCGCCGACGGTGCGCCGCTCTACAACTTCGTGGTGGTGGTCGACGACGCCGCGATGCACATCAGCCACGTGATCCGCGGCGAGGACCATCTCTCGAACACGCCCAAGCAGATCGCAGTCCTCCGGGCGCTCGGCTACCGCGAACCGGTCTTCGGCCACATCCCGCTGATCCTCAACCCGGATCGGTCAAAGATGAGCAAGCGGAAGAGCCAGACGTCGATCACGGCCTATCGCGAGCAGGGCTACCTCCCGGAGGCGATGGTCAACTTCCTCGCCTTTCTGGGCTGGTCGCCGGGCACCGAAGAGGAGGTCTTCACCCTTCCCGAGCTCGCCGACCGGTTCGAGATCGAGCACGTGCACAAGGCCGGCGCCGTGTTCGACCTGGCTCGGCTCGATTACCTCAACGGGGTCTACATCCGCTCGCTGACCGATGAGCAGCTTGCGCTGCGGCTGCGCCCGTTCCTGCCCGCCGCGCTGGAGGACCGGACCGTGCTGGCCATGGCGCCGCTCGTCAAGGAGCGTCTCGTGCGCCTGGGCGACGTGACCGGGCTGGTCGGGTTCCTGTTCGAGTCGGATGCCACCGTGGCGACGTGGTACGAGGCCGCAGAGCTGCACCCCAAGGGGCGCGGCGCTCAGGACGCCGAACAGGCGCTCAACCGCCTGCAGGCCGCGATCGAGCCGCTGCCGGATGCGGACTGGGCCGCCGACCTGCTGGAGACGCGAGCCCGCGAGGTGGCTGCCGAGATGGCCTGGAAGCCGGGCGACCTCTTCAAGCCGCTCCGGGTGGCGATCACCGGCCGCACCGTATCGCCGCCGCTGTTCGGCTCGATGGAGCTGCTGGGCCGGGACCGATGCATGGCCCGCATCGACGACGCGCTCCGGAAGCTCGAGGCCGAGCCGGTCAGCGCCTCGCCGGCCACTGACCGATGAGCGAGCGCGAGCCGCGTCTCGCCGAGATCGCGGCGGGCGAGCTGATCGTCCCGATCCGCTCCTCTTCCGGGGAAGCGCCCGATCCGGCGCGCGTCCCGGTGGACGGTATGCGCCACGGCTCCGACGAGCGGGGTCGCTTCCTGGCCGCATTCAGCACGGAACAGGCGTTCGACGAGCTGGGTCCAGCCGGCAGCGATCGGATTCGGCTTTCGGCCCGCGACCTCTTCGAGCGCGCGGACCGGGCCGCCCAACGCGTGATGATCGACCCGGGCGGCGATCGCCAGCTTGAGGTGTCGACAGCGCTCCTGCCGTTCCTGGCGGCCGGCATCGATCCCAACAGCCCAGAGGCGTTGCGTGCACGCACCGCGGCGGGCGCCGGACTGGCCAACCTGGCGCCGCCGGAGGAGGTTCCCCAGGCGTTTGCGGGCGCAGCGCGGGCTGCCCTCGAGCGGCTGCCGCAGGTGGTGCGGGCGTGGCTGCTGCGCGCCGGAGATGCGTGGACGATGGGCGTGGAGCTTGCCCCGGGCGCGGACCTGGCCGCCTTTGACGAGGTGCGCAATCGCTTGCACGCGGTTGCCGCCGAGCAGCTCGGCTCGCGACGTCAGCTGGCCGTCACAGACCTGAGGGCCGCGTCGCTCCGCGACGTGTACGACAGCATGGCGGCCCCGTTCCACGTCCGCTCCGAGCCGAAGAAGGGTCTCCTCTCGCGGCTGTTCGGCGGAGACCGGGCCTAAGCCGCCGCCGACTCGCGGAAGGTCTCGAGGATCACCGCCACCAGCGTGCGCGGATCCGGATCGTGGTACACGGCACGGATGAGGCCCTCGCGGTCGACCGCGACCAGCACCGGTGGCGCGACGTTGTGGTTCGCGCCCTCGGCGAGGGTGGGGACCCCGAGCAGCACGACCGCCGATCGCCGTTCGTCGCTCATCAACAGGAAGGGCAGCGAACGCTCCTGAACGTAGGCGCGCTGCTGCGCCTCGCTGTCGCAGGTGATCCCGACTGCAGCGATGCTGCGCTCCGCGAGACGGCCTGCACCCTTGGCCAGAGCCGTTGCCAGGGCGTCGCCGCCTGCGCGCTGCGCGCCGCTCGCCGTCGGCCCGGCAAAGAAGAGGAGCGCGACCGGCTGCTTGGTCACGAAGCTGCGCAGGTTGAGGAGGAAGCCATCGGTCGCGCGCAGGCCGACCGATGGGATCTGATCGCCAACGTCAAGCCTGACGGACGCGTCCGGGGAGCTCACGCGCCGATTCTAGCCGCGGCAGCGCGCCGCGGCGCGCGATGTGACGGACGGTCGGGTCCCGTCTGCCGAGCCGGATCCGGGCGCCAGCGACGTGGACCAGCCCGTCGCGCACGAGGGACGGCAGCACAGACGCCACACTGTCCACCGGGTGCCCGGTCCGGCTGGCGAGAGCGGAGGCGGTGAGGCCGGGTCGCCTCTGCCGCGCGCCGCGGTCCGCGTGGGTCGCGGCGGCCACCGCACGCACCACCGCCCCACGCAGCGCGCGGCTCGAGCCCGCGAACGATGGCTGCTTGCGGACGGGGACCCGGGCGGGAGCCTCGAGGGAAGGGCAGCCGCGGCGGAGGGGACACGATTCGCAGTGCGGCCGCCGCGCGGTGCAGACGCGCGCGCCGAACTCCATGCTGGCGTGCGTCCAGTCTGTCGTCGGTCGGCCGCTGACGGCGAGGGCGTCGGCGAGTGCCTGGAGGGCCGTCCCACCGGGCGGGAAGCGGCGGATCAGCCAGCGGCGGACGTTCGTATCCACGACCCCAACCTGCGCCCCGAAGGCAAGGCTGGCGATCGCGCGCGCCGTGTACGGACCGATGCCGGGCAGCCGCTCGAGCCCCGGCACGTCCCGGGGCCACCCGTTGCGGTTCACGCTGGGAGCCGCCTGCCGGAGTGACAGGGCCCGGCGGTTGTAGCCGAGTCCCGACCACTCGACGAGCACATCGGCCTCCGTCGCCCGGGCCAGCGCGGCGGCGGACGGGAACCGGTGCACGAAGCGGGGAAAGCGGGCGATCACCCTGGAGGCCTGCGTCTGCTGCAGCATCACCTCGCTTACCAGGACCGGGTACGGATCCGTGCTCGCGCGCCACGGGAAGTCGCGGTGGTCGCCGCGATACCAGCGCAGGATGCGGCCGCGAACCTTGCGCAGCGTTGCGGTATCGGTCGGCGATGGAGCCGGGGGCATCACGCCGCCGAGCCTAGCAGGGGCTGGGGTACCGTACCGCGCATGCCACCGCGACCCCAGGCCGGCCCGCCGGTCGTCGTCGACAAGTTCGGCGGCTCGGTGCTGCGGCGCCCGCAGGACATCGCGGAGGCGGTGGAGGTGGTGGCGACCCAGCGGGAGGCCGGCCTTCGGCCGGTGGTGGTCGTGTCGGCATTCGAGGGAGTGACCGATGCGATCCTGTCCGCCGCCGCGGTGCTGCTTCCCGATGGCGGCGCCGCGCTGCGGGGAGAGCGGCACGGAGCCGAGTCGGCGCTGGCGCGCGAGACCGACCGCGCGCTGGCCACCGGCGAGGCGCTATCGGCGGCGCTCTTTGCCCTCGGTCTCCAGGCGCGCGGCATTCCCGCGCGATCCTTCAGCGGCGCAGAGGCCGGCATCCGGACCGCCGCCGCCCACCTGGGCGCGGAGGTCCGCCGCGTCTATGCCCGCAGCCTGCGGCGAGCCCTCGAGGAGGGCCGCGTCCCGGTTGTCGCCGGCTTCCAGGGGATCGGCTCGCACGGCGAGCTGACGACGCTCGGCCGTGGCGGAACGGATCTCTCGGCCGTGGTCCTGGCCGTCGCGCTCCGGGCGGACCGCTGCGAGCTCTTCAAGGACGTGGGCGGCGTGATGGAGGCCGACCCCCAGCTGGTGCCGGCGGCGCGCTTCCTTCCGGTGGTCGACGCGCTGCAACTCGAGCTGCTCGCTGAGCTGGGCGCCGAGGTGGTCCACCCGGTTGCGGTCCGCCGGGCGCGGCGCGGCCGGCTGAAGCTGGTGGTCCGAGCCCTGGACGGCCGCGCGCCGCAGACCACGATCCGCGCCGTCCGCGCGCCGGTCGGCGAGGAGGGGGTCCTGATGCTGGCGGTCGACCGCAAGGAGCGCGTCGCGCGGATCAGTCTGATCGGGCCCGCGGCCCGCATGCCGGAGCTGCTGCCGCTGCCGGCGCATGGCGAGGGTTCGTTCGATGAGGGCGGGATGCGGGTAGTATGGGCCGAGGTGCCGATCGCCCGGGTCGGCGAGGCCGCCCGCGCGGTCCACGCAGCGCTGATGGAGCGCCGGCCCTAGGCCCGCGCGCTCCATCAGGCTTCGTGAGCCGGAGGCCCGGGTGCCGCCTCGTGCTCCGGGGACGGCCCGCCGCCGACCTGCAGCAGCGCGCCGGAGGCGACGATCAGGCACCCACCCACGACCTGGAGCAGGCTCGGCGTCTCGTGCAGCAGGAGCGCAGCCAGGGCCACGCCGACCACCGGCTCCAAGGTGGCCAGGATCGCTGCGCGCGGCGCGCCGAGCAGCCGGATGCCGACAATGTAGGCCGTGGTTGGGATGCCCGCCCCCAGCGTTCCGGCGAACAGCACCAGGCCCAGCGCGGCGGGCGAGCCGAGCGGTTCTGAGACGACGCCGGGGTGTCCGCTCCCCGCGGCCACCCCCAGGTACAGGACCGCTGCGCCGATCATGGTGGCCGCTGAGGCCTGTGGGCCGGAGATCGAGCTGAAGCCGTGCCGGGCGAGAAGCACGTAGGCGACCTGCGCCACCGCGGCGACGAACGCGAGCGTCACGCCGAGCAGGTCGATGCTGCCTAGTCCCTGCCCGCCCGCGACGATCAGCACCACGCCGAGCAGGCTGACGGCGAGCGCCAGCCAGCGGAGCGGGTCGAGGCGCTCGCCGAACCAGGCGACGCTGGCGAGCGCGACCAGGGCCGGATACAGGTAGAAGATCAGGAGCGCAAGCGCGATGCTGATTCGGCCGAAGGCAATGAAAATGGCCAGGTTCAGGACGGTGCTGGTCACGGCCGCCGCCCCGATCAACCATCGGTCTCTGCGGGGAACCTGGCCGATCCGGATCAGGCCGGCTTGACCCGTCGCAGACCGGGCAACGATCAGCGCCGTGACGAAGATGGCGCCGATCCCGCTCCGCCAGGTGACGAGCGCGAGACTGCTGACGCCGTGCTCGCCGGCGAAGCGCGAGACCGGCCCGAGCGTCCCGAAGCAGGCGGCGGCGAGGACGATCAGCGCTGCGCCCAGCGCGCCGGATCCGCGCCTCACTCCGCGCTGACCAGATCCTCGGCGTCGACCGCCGCAAGCTCCGCCGCGAGTGCCGCCCGGCGCGTCTCGAGGTCCGCGGAGTGGTCGAGCGCGGTGTTGTGGCGCTCAACGAGCCGACGCACCAGGTCGGCATCGGCATAGGTCGATCCGTCCGCCAGGCGCTCTGCGAGCTCCGCCAGCTCGGCCACGGTGGTGCGTGCCTCCCGCTCCGTTCGCTCCAGCGCGGCCCGCAGCTCCCTGGTGCGGCGGTAGCGCCGATTGCGCCGGTCCGCCTCCTGGCGTTTGCGTGCCGCCGTCTCGGCGGCGGTCCCGCGTTTCGCGACCGGCTGCTCGGCCAGGCCCCTCGGCGTGGCCTGCCCCTCTGTGGCGCCGCGCTGCTCGATATCGACCCCGCGCTTAGCCGCGTAGTACTCGAAATCGCCGCGATACATCGTGGCGGTTCCGCCGTTGACCTCGATGATCGTGTTCGCCACGCTGCGGATCAGGTATCGATCATGGGTGATCAGCACCAGCGTCCCGCCGAACTCGTTGAGGGCATCCTCCAGGACGTCGCGGGATGCCATGTCCAGGTGATTGGTCGGCTCGTCGAGGCACAGCAGGTTGACCGGGTCGGCGAGGAGCTTGGCGAGCGCCAGACGGGTCTGCTCGCCGCCGGACAGGACAGCGACCTGCTTGTCGATCGCGTCACCGCTGAACAGGAACGCGCCGAGCAGCCGGCGCATCTCGGCGGTGGTCATCCGCGCGGCCGCGGTCGCGAGCTCCTCGAAGACCGTCCGCGCCGGATCCAGCGCGTCGATCTGGTGCTGGGCGAAGTAGGCGACCCGCACCTTGCTCCCCAGCTCGCGGCTTCCGCCCTCGAACGGCAGCACGCCGGCCAGGATCTTGAGCAGCGTCGACTTGCCGGCCCCGTTGGGACCGATGAGCGCCACCTTCTGGCCGCGCTCCAGCTCCAGGTCGAGGCTGTCGTACACGACATGGTCGCCGTAGCGCTGGTGGAGGTCGTGCAGGGTGATCACCGTCCGGCCGCTGCGTGGCGGCTCGCGGAAGCGGAACCGGACGTTCCGGGTCCTGGCCGTGGGCGCCTCGACGCGGTCGAGGCGCTCGAGCGATTTGATGCGCGACTGCACCTGCCGCGCCTTGGTCGCCTTGTAGCGGAACCGCTCGATGAACGCCTCGGTGTGCGCGATCTTTCGCTGCTGAGACCTGGCGGCGGCCTCGAGCTGTGCAACGCGCGCCTCGCGCTGCTCGATGAACTGCGCGTAATCGCCGACGTACTCGGTCAGCTCGCCGTGGGCCAGCTCCGCGACGCGGTTGGCGACCACGTCGATGAAGTCGCGGTCATGGCTGACCAAGACGATCGCGCCGGCATACTCGGCCAGGAACGACTGCAGCCATTCCACCGATGCGAGATCGAGGTGGTTTGTCGGCTCGTCGAGCAGGAGCAGGTCCGGGTTCTGGAGGAGCAGCCGTCCGAGGGCGACGCGCATCATCCAACCGCCGGAGAACTCGCCCACCTCGCGCTCGACATCGGTCTGTGCGAAGCCGAGGCCGGCCAGGATGCGTCGCGCCTCTGATTCCAGTGAGTAGCCACCGATGGCGGCGAAACGATCCTGCAACCGGCCGTATTCGGCCAGCAGCTCGGTCAACTCCTCCTCCTCGGTCGCCTCGGCCGTCTCCGCCTCGATGTGCCGCATCCGCCGCTCGATGCCGGTCGCCTCCGCCGCCCCGGCCATCACCTCGTCCAGGACGCTCCGCCCACGCCCGGCCGGCACGTCCTGCGGCAAATAGCCGATGACCACATCGCGGCCCCGCGCGACGGTGCCGCTGTCCGCTTCCTGCTCACCGGCGATGATCTCGACCAGGGTCGTCTTGCCGGCGCCGTTCGGTCCCACGATCGCGATCCGGCGGCCGGCGGCGATCTGCAGGCCGACGCCGCTGAACAGGTGCTGTGCCCCGTGCGACTTGGCCACGCCGCTGAGCGTGACGAGGCTCATGGCGTCACCGTCAGCCGCGCGCCCGCGGGATCGAACCGCAGCCGAGCCGCCATCCCCTCCACGCCGGCGGCGTTGAGCCCCTTCTCGACCGAGTGCGCCACGGCCGGGGAGTCGCAGATGGCCAGCACGCTGGGCCCGGCTCCGGAGAGGGCGGCTCCCGCCGCCCCGTGGCGGTAGGCCGTCTCGATCAGCTCCCGGCTATCGGGCAGCAGCGGCAGCCGATAGGGCTGGTGCAGGCGGTCGTCCATCGCGGCCCGCAGCAGCGAGGCGTCGCCGGTGACGATGGCGGTCGCCAGCAGCGCGGCCTGCGCGCCGTGCAGCGCCGCCTCGCGATGGGAGACGCGCTCCGGGAGCGCCGCCCGCATCTCGGCGGTGGCGCTCTCGGCCTGCGGGATGAAGACGACCGGGATCCACTCCTCCGGCACATGGAACCGGCGCAGGATCAGCGGCGCCTCGCGGCGCGAGACGGCCAGCGTGAAGCCTCCGTACAGGGCCGCGGCCACATTGTCCGGGTGGCCCTCGAGGTCGACCGCCAACGCCAGGAGCTCGTCCGCGCCGGGTGCCGTCCGACCGACGCTCGCCCCCAGCAGCAGACCCGCCACGATCGCGGAGGCGGAGCTGCCGAGCCCGCGGGCCGAAGGGATCATGCTTGAGACCTCGATCCGCCAGGCCCCGGCGCCGGCGTTCGCCCCGTGCGCCGCGCGCAGGCCCTCACGGAATGCGCGGATGACCAGGTTCTGGTCCGGATCGGCATCGGCCGCTGGCAGACCCTCGCCATGGGCATTGAGCAGGATTCCCGCCTCGTCGCCCTGGTACAGCTCCGCGCGCAGCTTCAGGCTCAGCGCGGCGGCGAAGCAGTCGAAGCCGCTGCCCAGGTTGGCGGAGGTGGCCGGCACGTCGACCGACGCGAGGGGCGGCATGGCCCGCCGAGTATAGGAACTGCTCGCTCCACCTCGAGTCTGATGTCGGCTCGGCACCTTCCGGCCGTCGTCCTGCCCGCTGCACGGGCATCCAGCCCGCGGACCATCAGCGGGGCGTTCTCGGCCGCCGGATGCGCAGCCGGTGGCCGTCTCGCCGGTGCCCGGCGGCCTATCTGGCGACGATGCTGCCCGTCATGCTCGGGTGCACGTCGCATCGGAAGAAGTACGTGCCGGGCTTGAGCGCTGGAATCCGGTACAGGGTCTCCGACCCGGTGATGATCTGACCGATGAAGACCTTGGTGGTCGCCGAGTCATCGGTGTAAATCGCGATGTTGTGCGGCATCGAGTCCCGGTTGCGGAAGGCGAAGGTGAAGGGCCGGTTGGCGGGCACCTGCACCTGGGCCCGGTCGAACTTCATGTCCTGGGCGACGACGGTGATGTCACCGATGACCGGGCTGCCGCTCGGAGCCGCGCCTCCGCAGGCGGCGAGCGACACGGCCACGGCAGCGCCGAGGAGCAGCAGGCGGATGATCCTCACGGAGATTCGGGTTTCCTCGCTGATGGCGGAAGGCCGAGATTGGCTCACCACGCGCCGATGGCGTCGCGGATCGCGTCCAGGCGCGCGGGGATCGGGTTCAGGGTTCCCTCCTCCGCCTGGACCGCATCGGGGTCCTTGAGCCCGTGGCCGGTAAGGACACAGACTACCGACTCGGACCGATGGATCCGGCCGGCGCGCGCCAGCCGGCGGACGCCCGCGACCGAGGCGGCAGAGGCCGGCTCGCAGAAGATCCCCTCGAGCCGGACGATGTCGCGCTGCGCGGCGAGGATCTCCTCGTCCTCGACGGCCTCGATCAGCCCGCCCGACTCATCTCGTGCCGCCTCGGCCAGCCGCCACGACGCTGGGTTGCCGATGCGAATCGCGGTGGCGACCGTCTCCGGCGCCTCGACCGGTGCGCCCCGAACGATGGGTGCCGCACCGGCGGCCTGGAAGCCGAGCATCCGCGGCCGACGCGAGGCGCGGCCCGCCCGAGCGTATCGGCTGAAACCCTGCCAGTGAGCCGTGATGTTGCCGGCGTTGCCGACCGGCAGGGCGACTGACTCCGGTGCCTCGCCCAGAGCGTCGACGATCTCGAACGCCGCCGTCTCCTGGCCCGCGATGCGGTCGGGGTTGATGCTGTTGACCACCGCCGCGCTGCCCTCCTCTCCGAGCCGTCGGACGGCATCCAGCGCCGTGTCGAAGTTGCCGTCGATGATCACCAGCCGCGCGCCGGCGACCAGGGCCTGCGCAAGCTTGCCGCGGGCCACCTTGCCTGCGGGCAGCAGCACGTGGCATGGCAGCCCCGCGGCCGCGGCGTAGGCCGCCGCGCTGGCGCTGGTGTTTCCGGTCGAAGCGCAGATCACGGCTCGGGCGCCGGCGGTCACCGCGCGGTTGACGGCCAGCACCATGCCGCGGTCCTTGAAGCTGCCGGTCGGGTTGGTGCCCTCGAACTTCAGGTACAGCCGCTCCAGCCCCAACTCCGCGCCCAGGCGCCGCGCATGGATCAGGGGCGTGCCACCTTCGCCCAGGGTGATCGGGAAGGCCTCGGCGCCGCGCGCCAGCAGGTCCCGGTAGCGCTCGAGGAGCGGCTCGGCGAGCATGGCGGCGAGTATAGGCAGGGAGAGGCGTCCCGCGGTTCTGCCGCGTTCCGGGATTCGGCGGCGCCCCGGCTGTTAGCGCTGTGGCGGCAGCGACGATCCTACTCGCTGAGCGCGTCGCGGACGATCCTCGCCTGCTCCGCCTGGTGCGCCGCCGGGTAACCCTCCGCCGGCCGGGAGCGCTCCGGCCGCGAGACGTCACTCAGCGGAACGTTGTACGGCACCAGGTGGCGGATCCGCGGCAGGACGAACTTCCGCGCTCCCATGTTGCGCGGCTCCTCCTGGACCCAGCTCACGCGCTCGACGGCGGGGTAGCGAGCCAGCACTCGCCGCAGCTCTTCGCTCGGGAATGGGTAGAGCTGCTCGACGCGGATGACCGCGAGGTCAGCTGCGGATGAGCGCGCATCCGCGCCGGCGATGTCGAAATAGACCTTGCCGCTGCACAGCACCAGCCGCCGAACTGCAGCCGGATCGGCGTCCGCCTGCATCGGGTCGTCCAGGACGGCCTGGAAGGCCCCGTCGGTAAGGTCGTGCAGCGTGGAGCTGGCCGCCGGCAGTCGCAGCAGGGACTTGGGCGTCATGAGCACCAGGGGGCGCAGCTCGGCATGGAGCGCCTGGCGGCGCAGGACGTGGAAGTACTGTGCCGCGGTGGTCGGGTACGCGACGCGGATGTTGCCCTCTGCCCCCAGGGCCAGGAAGCGCTCGAGTCGCGCCGATGAATGCTCCGGACCTGAGCCCTCGTACCCGTGTGGCAGCAGCAGCGTCAGCCGCGACGTCTGCCGCCACTTGGCGAGCCCGGCGATCAGGAACTGGTCGATGACGATCTCGCCGCCGTTCACGAAGTCGCCGTACTGCGCCTCCCACAGGACGAGAGTCTCCGGGGCGCTGACCGCGTAGCCGTACTCGAACCCCAGGCAGGCGTACTCTGAGAGGGGCGAGTTGTGCAGCTCGAATGCCGCGGCCGCGCCTGACACGTGCCGGATCGGGGTGTACGCCTCGCCGGTCCGTGCGTCGAAGATCGTCTGGTGGCGTTGGCTGAAGGTGCCGCGCACCGTGTCCTGGCCGGTGAGGCGCACCGGTGTGCCTTCGCACAGGAGCGACGCGAACGCCAGGCTCTCCGCCTGCGCCCACTCGAGGTGCCCTTCGTCAGCGTCCAGCGCGGCGCTACGCCGCTCGAGCTGGCGGGCGAGCTTGGTGCTGACGGTGAACCCGTCTGGCCATCGGTTCAGCTCGGCGTTGAGCCGCCGCAGGGACTCCGCATCGACCGATGTGACCGGTTCCGCGACTCCCTCTCGAGCGATGCCGTCCGCGCCGCGGTCCAGCTCCGGCTGGCTCTCCGCGCCCCGCCCCTCCTTGGCCCGTCGGAGCTCCGCCTGGCGCCCGGAGAGCTCCCTGGTCAGCGCCTTGGCATCCGCCTCCCCGGTCGCCTGGTCCACGATGCCCGCCGCCACGAGGCGCTGGAGGTAAAGCTCGCGGACGCTGGCGTGATGGGTGATCTTCTCGTACTCGAGCGGCTGGGTGTAGGCCGGCTCATCGGCCTCGTTGTGGCCGTAGCGCCGATAGCCGACGAGGTCGATCACCACGTCGTTCGAGAAGCGCTCCTTGTACATCATCGCCAGCCGGGCGGCCGCCAGGCAGGCCTCGGGGTCATCGGCGTTGACGTGGATGATCGGCGCGTCGAAGCCCTTGGCCAGGTCGGAGGAGTAATCGGTCGAGCGTCCCTCGCGCGGCCCGGTGGTGAAGCCGATCTGGTTGTTGGCGATGATGTGCAGCGTCCCCCCGGTCGCGTAACCGGGGAGCCGCGCCAGGTTGAACGTCTCGGCCACCACGCCCTGGGCGGCAAACGCGGCGTCGCCGTGAATCAGCAGCGGGAGCGTCCGGGAGTGGTCGATGGCGGCCTCGACCCGCGATCGGTCCGTCTGCTCGGCGCGCGCCCGTCCCTCGACCACCGGATCGACCGCCTCCAGGTGGCTCGGGTTCGGCGACAGGCTGACCGTCAGCCGCCGACCCTCCAGCTCCCGCTCCGCCTCGGCACCGAGGTGGTACTTCACGTCGTCGACCGCCGCGCGTGGCTCCGGCAGCTCGGTCTCGCCGCGCCCCGCCTCGAATTCGGAGAGGATCGCCTCGTAGCTCACGCCCACCACGTGGGCCATCACGTTGAGCCGCCCGCGGTGCGCCATCCCGATCACGATGTTGCCGGTACCGATCACCGCCGCGCGACGAGCGATCAGGTCGATCATCGGCACCATGGCGTCGAGCCCCTCGATGCTGAATCGCTTCTGCCCCAGGTACGCCTTGTGGAGGAAACGCTCCAGGCCCTCGACGCGGGTGAGTCGGGCCAGCAGGTCGCGCTGATCGTTGGCGGTCATCGGCCGCCGATGCTCGCCCGATTCGATGACGTGCCGCAGCCAGACGCGCTCCTGGTGGCTGCCGATGTGCTCGACCTCGTACGCGATCGAGCCGCAGTAGGTGGCGCGCAGGTGCGGGAGTGCCTCGGCCAATGTCTCGCCGGGGACGTAGATCCGCATCAGCCGAGCGGGGATGCGAGCCATTCGCGCCTCGTCCAGCCCCAGCGGCCCCGGGTCGAGTGAGGGGTCGCCGGGCGGCTCGGAGCCGAGTGGATCCAGGTGCGCGGCCATGTGCCCAAAGTTGCGGTATGCCTTGACCAGCGCCATGCCGGCGGCGACGGCCTCCAGGTCGCCCGGACCGATGGCGTCGGTCGCCTCCTCCGCAGCCGCCGCGCGTGCCGGCGGCGCCGGTGTCGCAGCCGCCGGTGCCGGCGCAGCTCCGCGCGACGCGGTTCCGCGCGATGCGGTTCCGCGCTCGGAGCGCTCCTCGATCGTCGCGCCCACGGCCGCGAAGACCCGGGCGAAGAAATCGTCGTCGCCCCGCAGCAGTGCGTCGATGGCGCGCAGGAAGGCGCCCGACTCCGCGCCCTGGATGATGCGGTGGTCGTACGTGCTGGTGAGGGTCATGATCCGCTGCTCGCCGACGGAGCGGATCGAGCCGGTGGCCACGATGGTGCCCTGGTTTGGCATCAGGCGCGGGACGCTGGCGGTGGTTCCCAGCGTGCCGGGATTGGTGAGCGTGATGGTGGCGCCGGTGAAGTCATCGGGTGAGAGGTGGTTGGCACGAGCCTTCTCGACCAGCTCCTCGTACCGTGCGTGGAAGGCCGCGAAATCCATCGCTTCCGCGCCCCTGATGACCGGCACCACCAGGAAGTGGCCGCCCCCGCGCTCGACATCCACGGCCAGGCCCAGGTTCACCGCCCCGGGATCGACGCGGTGGGCCACGCCGTCGGTCTCGCGGAAGAAGTGGGTCATCTCCGGATGCGTTCCCGCTGCCTGCACGATCGCGAAACCGACGAGGTGCGTAAACGAGACCTTGCGCGGGTCGAGCTGCGTGTTCAGCTCTCGTCGGCGCGCCTCCAGCACGCTGACGTCGGTGTCGCGGAACGAGGTCGCGGTCGGGACGGCCAGGCTGGCGGTCATGTTGGTCGCGAGTCGCGCCGCGGGGCCCCTGAGCGGTGTCGCGCCGCCGGTGCGCTGGCCCACTGGATTCACCGCCACGGCCGGCTGGGTGGTGGTGCTCGCTCCGCTGCGGCCGGACTCGCCGGTTCCGTTGGTGGGGTTGGAGTCAGGCGGCGCGCCTGCCCCGGCCGGCGCCGGGGCGGCGGGCGTCGCCGCCTGCCCCGGCCGGGACGCGGCTGCCGTACTGAACCCCGCGGCGCCACTTTCGAACAGCGAGCGCCACTCCTGGTCGACGGAGCCCGGGTCGCGGCGGTACTGCTCGTAGAGCTGCGCGACGTACCCGGCGTTGACGCTCTCGAGCGCGAGCTGGATCGGCGATTCCTCGGCCGGCTCGTGCGCTGACATGAGGCTGACAGGATACCGGCTGCGAAGCCGATCCCGATGCGCGGCGTCTGACCATCAGGTCCCCTGCTTCACCACCAGCGTCACGAAGGTCAGCGTGACGCCGCCGACCCGCCCCGTGACCTCCCAGCAACCCTCAACTGGGAACGTGACGCCGCTGGCCTGGAATCCGGTCTGGCCATACCCCGACGGAACGTCTGCCCGTGCTGGCGGAGAGGGCCCGTCGAGCCGGCGACCGCTGATTGCCAGCTGGCCGACGGTCGCGCGCCACCAGCCGAACTTCATACCGATTGAGCCGTCGCTGTTCACGAAGTCGCGCCCGGCCGCAATCACGCCGCGGGGCCATAGTCCTCCGACCCAGAGCTTGCCGTTGCCGTAGGAGCTGCCCCATCCGAAGAAGCTCCCCGCGTCCACCCCCGGCGGTCCCACAGATCGCGGCTGGGTGGTTGGGCAGGGCTGGCCACTGGCGAGGGCGAGCGGTCGCCCGGTCGGCGACGGGGATGCGGATGAGGCGGATGCGGAGACCGAGGTGGTCGGGATTCGCGTTGGCTGGACGCCCCCGCAACTGGCAAGCGCGAGCACCGCAAGCGTCATCGCGGCTCGGGCTGCGATCGATTTGCCCATCTCCGTGTTCCTACACCGCAATGGCGCGTTCGGTTCTCATGCCTCCAGCACCGAGCGCAGGGTCTCGGTGGCCAGGTTGCGCCCCGTGGCCACCACCACCACCCGCTTCCCCTCCACCCCGGTGGTGCGTTTGCGCAACGCCGCGATGCCCAGCACCGCGCTCCCCTCGAGCAGGAGGTGCGGCACCTCGATGCTCCATCGGATCGCGCCCGCGATCTCCTCCTCGCCGGCGAGCACCACCTCGTCGACCAGCCGCCGGCACATCCTCCAGGTGATGCTGTCGCGGTCGACGTTGCCGGCGACCCCGTCCGCGAGGGTGGGGGCGATGGGCATCGGTCTGGTGGAGCCGGACTCGAGGTACGCGTACATCGGTGGCGAGGCCGATGGCTGCACGCCGACCAGCCGCAGCTCGGGATTCATGGCCTTGGCCCACAGACCGATGCCGGAGATGAGCCCGCCACCGCCGATCGGAACGACGATCGCGTCGCACTCCGGCCAGCGCTCCAGGATCTCGACCGCCACCGTCGCCTGGCCGGCGATCACATCCGCGTCGTTGTAGGGCGGCACGTAGACGGCCGCCCCCAGCTCATGGCGGCGGCGCGCCTCCGCTTCCGCGTCGTCCGTGTCGCGACCGGAGATCTCGACCGTGCACCGATCCGACTCCAGCGCTCGCAGGATCGAGAGCTTGGCGGGCGACACGCTGGCGCCGACCAGGATCGTGACCCGCAGCTGGTGGCGACGCGCCGCGGCCGCGACGGCGATCCCGTGGTTGCCGCTGCTCGCCGTCACCAGCTCCGCATCCGGCCGCTCGGCGGCGATGATGGCCACCTTGTTGTGCGCTCCCCGCGTCTTGAACGAGCCGGTCGGCTGGAGGCTCTCGAGCTTGAGCCGCACCTCGGCCGCGCCGCTCTCCTCGGCGAGCTCACGCGACGGCTCGAGCGGCGTGTCGAGGGCGATGCCCGCCAGGCGCCGCCGTGCGGCGAGGACATCGGCCAGCACCGGGAAACGCGGCATGCCACGAGTCTACGAGGGTCGTCCCGGTCGTCTGAGGGTCGTCGCTCGATCGGTCCCGGCGGAGGCGGGGCGATCCCGGGCGGTTCAGGCCGCCGGCTTGAGCTCCGGGTCGGGGGCGCCGAGCAGCCGATGCAGCCGCTGGCTGATGCGCATCAGCGAGCCGAGCCTGTCCTCCACCCGCGCGCGCTCGACCGGAGTGGCCCAGTGGCGCAGCGTGTAATCGATCTCGTGCTTGTGCCGGCTGGCGGTCGTGAACAGCTCGTCGATCTCTCGGCACACCTCGCGCGATGGTCCCTGCGCGAGGATCCGACGGTGCATCTCGAGGATGTTCACGTAGTAGGACGTCGATAAGCGGTCGAGGTCGCGGTGTGCCCCGCGCTCCCACGGCTCGGGTGGGCCGCCGTGTCCGTAGCGGCGCCAGGTGTGGGGGTGCTCGCCGTTCTGCATCGGTGTCGTTGGCTCCTGGTCGGGGCGGCTCAGGGCGGTGCCGCGTCGTGGGCCGCACGGTACCGATCCATGGGCGCCGCGCGAAGACGGCCGTCCGGCCTACCCGACCCCGTACCGATGGAGTCGGCCGGCTGGCCGCCGGGAGGCGCGGCAGGGCCGATTGCCGCGAGGCGATGCTAAGATTCGGGCCTTCGGTGCCGTCGGGCGAACCGCTGCCGCCTGGGGCCTGTCGCCACCGAACCAGGACGCGCCGGGACGGCGCGCGACGCTGGGGTGTGGCCAAGCGGTAAGGCGCCTGACTCTGGATCAGGAGATCGAAGGTTCGAATCCTTCCGCCCCAGCCAATCCCACAACCTGTGGGATTACCGGCCTGCGGCTGTCGGAGCTGGCGGGCCTGCGCCTCGCCGACCTGCGGCCCGACGGCAGCGTCAAGGTCACGGGCAAGGGCTCGCGCGAGCGCATCGTGCCGGTCGGCTCGACGGCGCGCCAGGCGCTGGTGCGCTACCTGCGCGAGCGCGGCCCAGACGCTGCACCTCGCGCCTTCCGAGATTCCCCAGGGCTGCCGCGGACCCATTCACGGCAGGAGTTCCAGAGCCTCGATATGCGCCGGCCGCACGGCCCGGAAGTGGCGCTGGTCGAGGGTAGCCACCTTTGGCTCGCTCAGACGCTCGACGAGTGCCACGACACTCGCGTCGACGAGCCCGAGCTTCAGGTCGGCGTAGCGAGCCTGCAGCTCGCGACAGCGGGCGAGATCGGCGCCGGTCGGCGGCTCGACCCGGTAGACCCCTGCCAGCAGATCGTCGAGGAAGATGAGCCAGGCGTCGGGCCCCAGGCGCCGGGAACACCAGTAGTCGAGCTCGGCGAGGACGAGGGCCGGGACGACCAGATCCTCGTCCCCCGCGGTCAGCAATCCAGCGCAGCGCTCGTGATCGGGATCGGCGGCATCGAGCGCCGCAAGCAGCGGCCCCGTGTCGCAGACCAGCGCCACCGTCAGCGGGGTTCTTCGGCGATGGGCTCGGCGGCCACATCGGCGGCGCTCCGCCCGTCGGTGGAGCGCGCGACGCCGAGCCGCGGCCGGCGCGCTGTGCGGAGCGCCTGCGCCTTGTCCTCCACGGCTTCACGCAGGAGACTTGCGAGGGGCACGTTCCGGCGCTCCGCCTCCGCTTCGAGGGTGCGGATGGCACCCGGCGGGGCGCTGACGGTCGTGCGGCGTAGCTGAGTCATGATGCGTGATGCTAGCATCATTCGGCGTTGTGCGCATCGGCGGACACGATATTTCGGAGGCATCGCTGATGCCGGCCACATGCTGACCGAGTGGCTGGCCTCAGCATGGGTTCCGCTAGGCGAGGCGACCAATATCCTGCGCACCCTTGAGGCGGGTCGCGATCTCGTCCAGGTTGTTGGCGAGCGCCGCTGGGCGCATTACGAGCCGGCGGGGGCCGATGCCTGATCGGGACGTGACGCTTGCCGAAGAAAGGCACACTGCCGCCAATGCGCTCTGCCACTCACTTCATGGCGGTCGCTCGGCGCTGAGCTGGGGGAGGTTATCGACTGTTCGCCGAATCCCAGCGTGTCCATAACGTAAACAGGCAAGGCCCGCTGTATTGCCCAGCTACCAGCCACGTCACCACAAGCGCCAAATGGGAGATCTGGCGCGCTAGCGGAGGCGCGGGATGGGCCACAGCGCATAAACTGAAGGAATCAGGTCCCACGCTCGGGCGACTCGTGTCGGGGATTGTAGCGCGACGAGCCGAGCAGCCCCCGAAGATGGCTCGACCCCACGCACCACTGCAGCCTCATGGCTTCGAGCCTGGCCACCGAGGACCAGCGCTTGTGTGGTCGAGGTCAGCAGCCCAGCTGTGCCATCGGCGGTGTTGCTGTCCGGGACCGCTCGGTTCGTGGTGGTCCACAACTACCCGTCGGGCAGCATGGCCCCCACCAATCTGGATATGGCCCTGACCAAGGCCATCATGGAGGCGTGCGACATGGTCGGCCTGTATTCGAGGATCACATCAGGATGGCATCCAGAGCCCAGAGAGTTTCCAGAGCGCCATCCCGATAAACCCGGCGCTCGCGTGAGCTCAGGCGTCACGATTTGGCGCTTGACGGTCAGCATATACTCATGTGCAGACTAATCACTGCGGAAGGGGGCGGGAGCATGGAACGACTGTCGGCGTTAGCAGAGCACGTCGAGGGGCAGCTCGACCGGCGCCGTTTTCTGCGGCGTCTGGCGATCGGAACGGCAGGAGTCGCGGCCTCACTCCTTGCACCTGGGATCACACGAGCCCGCGACCTGCAACGCCAAACTGCGGCAGCGACCATCTCGCTAACGCAGAAACAGGCACCTCCGATCCTGGGCGCGAACGGAAAGCCGGCCACTCCCGATGCCTGCTGGTGGTACTGCTACTACATTGGCGGATGCAATGTATGCGGGTCAGGGAAGTCAACGCACCGCTGCCATAATTACTGCACCGACTACGACTCTTACTTCTGCTTGAGTCCCTGCTCCAGCTTCTGCTACTCCTTCAACCCCTGCTAGCGTCCGGTCTTCCCGCGCGGACGTTGCAGCCCCAGCCAATGGAGGTCGCCGCGGTTGAATCGCGATCGCTGCCGGTCGAGCAAGCCCAACTAAATGGTTAGTCTCGCCATCCGTCAGTTGATCGCCCGACGGGCTGCAACGCTGCTCGGCGCGTTGGGACTGCTGACAGCAACGCTCGGCTTCTTGCTCCTCGCAGGGACGTCGCGCACCACCCAGGCGGTGGTCACCGGAGACATCGGTCGCGTCTGGACGGGCCCGTATGATCTGCTGGTACGCCCCGCCGGCAGCCGATCGGACCTTGAGCAACAGTCCGGGCTGGTGCGACCGAATTTCCTGTCCGGCCTAACCGGCGGGATCACGCTGGCGCAGCTGGACAAGATCCGCGGTATCCCAGGGGTAAAGATCGCCGCACCGGTGGCTGTGGCTGGCGTCGTCAACTGGCCGGCGGCCTGGTCGATCGATCTTTCCCCGTACGTGGATCCGTCCAAGCCGCTGCAGGCGTTCCGTGTCATCGAGCAGGCGCGCGGCGACGCCGGTCTATCGACGTATCCGGCTGCCACGAGCGGGGCTGTGCTGGTATCCCCATCTGGCAGCGTCAGCATCACCCGCGACGTCCAGGGCCTTCCCACGCACGTTGTCCTGACGGTCGACGGCCACCAGATCGACTGCTGGAACTTCCCCGATCCGACCTCGCCGACGGGACGCAACTACCAGCCCTGCTTCGGAGGCGCGACACCTGATGCGATCGACAATTCTGTGGCGTTCCAGCCCGTCGGCACCGACACTACCCACCCGACGCTGTGGGGCTCCTTCAACCAGCCGGTGGTAATCGCGGGCATCGATCCTCAGGCCGAGGCGGCCCTCTTCGGACTGGACAAGTGCGTCACCAGCGGCCGGTACCTCCCCGAGACGGGTGGGATCGGGCGAAGCAAGGATTACCAACCCCGACTGCAGGTCATCGCCAGCGGCGGGAGCTTCATCGATGAGCAGATCGAGCTTTCGATCGAGCGCAGCGCTGCTGCCGGTCCGCTGCTGCAGGACCAGGGGATAGCAGCCATCGCCGGATGGGAACGCGTCGGGCAGCAGCAGGCAACTGGCGACAGCACCTACCGTCTCATGCTTCCGACCCTGGCGGCAGGTTTCTTCGATAGCGTGTCTTCGCTCTGGACGCAGAGCGATGTCAGCTACCGCAACATCGACGGCCACATTGCCGCCCAGCCTGTGTCGACGGATCTCGGTGTGTACCTGTCGAAGATGCTGCCGCAGGGAGGGATCGAGGTACCCGCCGAGGCGCGGGACACCTGGTTCCGGCACCTGACCGCCCACGAGCAGCCCGGAGACTATCGACCGGCGGCATGGGAGTTGCTCGGCCAGTACGACCCGAGTTGCCTGCCCGGCTTCGACCCCTTGGCTGGATATCGGATGGAGACATACGCTCCGCCGCTGGTTCGGCTACCCGATGGCTCGGAGCTCAAGCCGACGCGGAACATGGCTGGCTACGTCAACAGCCCACCCCTCGTCCTGACCACCTTGGAGGGTGCTGAGTTCCTGGCTGACCCGAAGCGCTTTGCGGGTCGACCAGGGCAGGCCTTAATCAGCGCCATCCGCGTCCCGGGTCTCCGGGGTCAGCGAACCGAGCTCGACGGCGCAGGGAAAGCTCACCAGGGTGGCGGCTGACATCGCCGCTGCGACCGGCCTCGAGGTTGACATCGTGGTTGGATCGAGCCCGCAACCCATGAGCATCGAGCTCGCCGCCGGCAAGTTCGGCAGGCCCGCCCTGACGGCCACCGAGGGATGGGCGGTGAAGGGTGTTGCCATCCGCTTCCTGGAGGCGGTCCAGGCGCAAGACATTGCAATCTTCGGGCTGGTGCTGGTGGTGGCAGCCATCCTGGTCGGGGAGACCGCATACCTCAGTGTCAGGCGGAGGCGGAGGGAGTTCGGCATCCTCCGCGCCCTCGGCTGGCCAGCAGTCCGCGTCGCCTTCCTGGTCGAGTTGGAGATGCTCCTCTTAGGTCTGGCTGTGGGGCTCGCGGCCGCGCTTTCGGGCGTGGTCGCGGCCCTCGTGCTGCACCTCGAGCTTCAGCCGGTGCTGCTGTTGGTCGCCGTGCCGCTCGCGACCGTGACTGCCGGCATTGCCGGTGCCGCTCCCGCTCTTGCCGCCAGCCGGGGAACGACCTTGCAAGTCATCCAGGGCCCCGGGCTATCGAACCTCCTTGGCGGCGCGACGATACCGCGCCTCGCTCTGGGTGAGCTGCTGGGGTACCGGCGCGTCGAAGCCCTGCTCGGGGCGTTGGGCGTCGGATTGGCCACATTCCTTGTGGGCGGCATTGTGCTCATCGTGCTCGGCTTCCGCGGCGTCCTCGACACGACCCTGCTCGGCACCTTCCTGTCAGCGAGGGTCCAACCGTTCCATCTGGCGATCGCGGGGCTGACGGCGGTCGTTGCGATCATCGCCGTGACCGAGGTGGTGGCGATGAGCTACCTCGAGCGTCAAGTCGAATTGGCAGCGTTGCGAGCCTTGGGTTGGCCTCAACGAGCCGTGGCCTTCCTTCTGATCACGCAGTCAACTGCAATCGGGCTCACGGGCGCGGCAGCCGGTGCGTTGGCGGTAGTCACGATGGGCATGCTGCTACAAGGTGGAATGGGCGCGATCCTGCTCAGCGCGACCCTCGCCGCCCTTGCGATGGCCGCCATTTCCCTGCTGGCCGCCGTCGGTCCCATGGCCTACTCCTATCGCACCTCACCTGCCCTGGCGCTGAAGGAGGATCTCTGAGGTGGAGCCGGTGACCGTCGTGGCCGTTGCTCTCGCGGCCGTGTTCGTCGTCTCGGCTGGCGGGAAGGCGCTTCGCCACCGGCTGTTCCAGCGAGCTCTGGTCACCACCTACCACCTGCCTCCGGACCTGGCGCCGTCCGTCGCTTGGGGCGTTCTCATCGCCGAGTCAGCCTGCGCCGGCCTTCTGGTGCTGCCTGCTGCGCGCCTGTACGGCCTAATCGTCTCGTCCGCGTTGCTCACGGGCTTCTCAGGCGCGCAGGCAGTGGCGTGGTCGCTTGGGTGGCGAGGCGAATGCGGCTGTCTCGGAATCGTTCGAGAGGAGGCGCTTGGTCCGGGGACGCTCTTCCGGGCAGTCGGTCTGGCGATGGCATCGTGGCTGGCTCTGCTTCTCGTGCTTGCAACCTAGGTTGGAGGTAATGGACCAACGATGGATGTGCTGGCGCTTTGCTTGGCCGCCGCCGCGCTCCTCCTGTCCATGGTGGCCGTTCTGCTGGCGGTTGGCGTTACGCTGCGAGTGTCCCACATGGAAGGCCATGGTGCGCCAACGCCAAGTGCTGGGCTTGCCGTCGGGAGCGAGATCCCGCGGCCGTTTGTTGCGAGCCTTCCCCCCGGCTCGGACATCGAGGCCTGGCTGGAGGGCCCCAGCCTCATCGTCTTTGCCGCTGCCAACTGCCAACCGTGTCGAGAGCTGATGGCATCAATCAGCGACACAGATCTCCACCTGTTTGGCAACAGGGTGGCCATCATCGAGCGGCCGGGTCCCGACGGATCGCCATTGACAGACTCCGTGCGGTGCGAAGCGGACTATGTAACTGATCCTGACGGCGGCCTCGCGAAAGCCTTTGAAACGAACGTCACGCCGCACTCGTTCGCAATTCTGGGCGGAAGGATCGCCGCGCAGACGATCGGAGCCGAGGTTACTCAATTGGCGGCAATCATTAGGACCGGGGCGGCAACCTCATGAGCCTTCAGGGGGCCCTCGCCGCCCTTCTCCTGCGCGGTCCTGCGCATGGTTACGAGTTGTTGTCGGCATTGGACGCTGAGCTCGGACCGCTGTGGGCCACCCGGCCGAGCCAGGTGTACACCACCCTCGGGCGGTTGATCCGAGATGGGCTCGCCCGGTCCGAGCGTGTTCCGCAGCCGAATCGCCCGGACCGCCAAGTCTTCACGCTGACGGCCTCTGGGCGCGCATTCGGTGAGAGCTATCTCTTCGACGATGGGCCCGCTGACGAGCTCGTCGTCCGCCTGGCAATCGCGCGGATGGTGGCGCCGGACAGGTTTCCTGAGCTCGTGGACGTCATGACCGAGCAGCGGTCTGCAGCGCTGCATGGTCTGCGGCAGGTACGCACAGACTCGAAGCGAGGCTTTCAACCAGAGGCCCTCGCCGTAGAGATCAGGCGCATCGAGGCGGAAATCCGGTGGCTGGTCACCCTTCGCGACAACTCCGCGGAGATCGTCGCCAGGCCACCCGCGCGAACCGAGGAGGATCAGGTTGAGCAGTTCGGCTGAGCGCGACGCCATCGTCCTGGAATCGGTCTCGCGCTCATACCCGAGTGGCGATGCTGAGGTCACGGCCGTTTGCGACGTGACGTTGCGGATCCCCCCCAACGAGATGATCGCCGTCACCGGCCCCTCTGGCTCCGGGAAGACGACGCTGTTGAATCTCATCGGTGGCCTCGACCGTGCGACGCGGGGCGCTCTGACGGTGATGGGTGAGCGACTCGATCTGGCGAATGAGGCAGCGTTGACTAGATTCCGCGCCCGAGTCGTCGGAATCGTCTTCCAGGAGGCGCATCTGCTCCCTGGCCTGACCGCCCTCGAGAACGTCGTGGTCGCCGGCCTTCCGCACGCCCCTGCGCACGAGTTGCGGGCCGAAGCCACGATGCTGTTAGAGTCGATGGGCCTCGCCGACCGCTTGGGTTTTCCACCTTCGAAGCTGTCGGCCGGTCAGCGACAACGAGTCGCCATCGCTCGCGCACTGCTCATGGGACGCCCTGTGCTGCTCGCCGATGAACCGACCGGGAATCTCGATGCCTCGAGCACGGAGGACCTTCTCGCGGTCATTGCCGGGCTGCGCGAGGATCGTGAGCTAACCGTTGTCGTGGCGACTCACGATCCGGCCGTTGCCAGTTTCGCTGAGCGGGTGGTCCGCCTGGTCGACGGGCGCCTCGACGGTGAAAGCAGATTTGATCGAGTCGCCCCGATTGAGCGTCACGAGTTGTCGGACTAAACGAACCTCGCGGCGAACGTCGTGCCTAGGCTTCCGTGCGGCTGAGCAGATAGGCGACACAGGCGCTTTCGAGCAAGGCCCGCTGATCACCTGACCCACTGTGAGAGCCCTGGGCACCCTGCGCCGGCCGCAGATTCCGCACAAGCTCGTCGAACCGCTGTCCGATGACGCGCTGCGCCGGCTGCTCGATGCCGCCTCGGTGCGCGACCGCGCCATCGGCCTGATCATGCTGGACACCGGCCTGCGCCTGTCCGAGGTGGCGGGGTTGCGTCGCTGCGACCTGCGACCGGACGGCAGCGTCAAGGTGCTGGGCAAAGGCTCGCGCGAGCGAGTCGTGCCGGTCGGCAACACGGCCCGCCAGGCGCGGTGCGCTACCTCCGACAGACCGAAAGCGCCGATTCGCGCGAGCCGATCTTCCGCTCGCGGCGCGGAGGAGTGCTAGCCGCGCGCAGGCTGACTCAGTACGGGGGTTGCAACCCAGCCAGCGTCACCGCCACCAGCCTGCGAACTGCGGCCTTGGACGGCAGGCTGCTGGCTGCTCCGAGGGCGTGCAGGCAGTAGCCAGCGAGTTCGTCAGGCGCGATATCGCCCCGCAGCACGCCGGCCTCCGCGGCCTCCCTCAGCAAGTGTCGAATCATGTCGCGGAGCTGATGCTGCGCTCGACCGACCTGCTCATCTCGATGCAGGAACGCCGCGAGTTCGGTGTCGTGGTGCCCACGGGACTCGTGGGAGATGAGCGCGTAGGCTTCGAGCACCGCTTCGAGTCGCTCGCCGGCGTCGCCAGCCTGGTCGCGGACTTGGGCGAGATGTGCGAGATGGCCACTGATCTGACGTTCATGCCATGCGAGCAGGATGGCTTCGACGTCCGGGAAGTACTTGTACAGCGTCGCCCGCCCGATGCCGGTCTCCTCCGCGATCTGCGACATCGTCACCGACCGCAGGCCATGCTCGGCCACCAGTTCCGCAGCGGTATCCAAAGTCGCATCGCGCACTGCGTGGCGGTGCGCCTCGATCGTCTCGGTCCACAGCTTCGGCACCGCACGAGTATACGTGGTGACTGACCTAGAGACACTCCGACTTGACGTAGACATCCTGTCTCCATCAAGATCCCCTCTGCCCACCAAGCGCCCGAGGACACACGCCATGGCTGACCTGTCGCCCGACCCAGACTCCACCGGCGAGACCCGCGATCTCGGCTCGGGACCCGACCGCGAGTCGGCCCGCGGTAAGCGACGCTGGGCATCCGTGCTTGGAATCATCATCGCGATCGTCCTGGTCCTGCTGATCGTCGTCGCGCACCTCACAGGCGCCATCGGCCCAGGGCTCCATTGATGCGTGACCTCAACCTGGCGAGGAGCGCCGACGATCGGGAGAGGTTCCCGGTCGTCATTGGCGACGCCGGCGCTCGCGATCCGGTGGTCACGCTCACCTCGCTGACCAAGCGCTACGGCGATCTCGTCGCCGTCGACGAGCTGTCGTTCTCGCTCCGCCCGGGCACCGTCACCGGCTTCTTCGGGGCGAACGGCGCCGGTAAGACAACCACCCTGCGCCTGCTGCTCGGGCTCGCCGAGCCGACGTCGGGCGAGGCCCTCGTCTTCGGCCACCGCTATCGAGAGCTCGACGACCCGGCGCGACGAGTCGGCGCGGTGCTCGAGTCGAGCGACTTTCACCCCGGACGCTCCGGGCGCGACCACCTGCGCACGCTCGCGCTCGCGGCGGAGATCCCGTCAACCCGCGTCGAGGAGGTGCTGGCGCTGGTCGAGCTTGCAGCCGCTGCTCATCGGCGCGTGCAGGCCTACTCGCTGGGGATGCGACAACGGCTCGGGCTGGCCGGAGCGCTGCTCGGCAACCCTCAGCTGCTCGTCCTCGACGAGCCGGCCAATGGCCTGGATCCGGCGGGCGTCCACTGGCTGCGGCGCTTCCTGCGCGACTTCGCGGCGCAGGGCCGCACGGTGCTGGTCTCGAGCCACATGCTCGCCGAGGCGGCGCAGACCGTCGATGACGTGGTGATCATCGACCACGGTCGGCACGTCGCGAGCGGGCGACTGCACGAGCTCACCGGCGGCGAACGAACGCTCGAGGACGTCTACCTCGGCCTGACCGGAGGGGCAGCGTGACGGCCGAGCTCCGCTCCGAGCTGCTCAAGCAGCGATCGACCCGCACCGGCCTTGGCCTCTTCGCCGGCTTGCTTGGCCTCGTCCTGGTGGCCATGCTGCTCCACGCCTACGCCCTCCCGGCCAGGATCCTCGACAGCACCTCGACGCAGCTGATGGTGTTCGGCCGGGGAGGGTTCCTCGCCATCCTCTTCGCCGCCCTCCTCGGCGCGCTGTCGATCACGAGCGAGATCCGCTACGGGACCATCCGATCGACGTTTCTCGTCAGCCCGCGGCGTGGCCGCGTCATCGTGGCGAAGGTGTGGGCGAGCATGCTGGTCGGGGCCGCGTTCGGCCTCGCGGCGTCTGCGCTCGCGGCGGGGGTCGGCACCGCGGCGCTTCGGGCGCGCGGGATCGACGTCCAGCTCAGCGGAGGCGACTACGCGCTCCTGATCGCGGGGGGCGCGGCGGCCGCCGGGCTGTGGGCGGCGATCGGCGTCGGTCTCGGCGCGGTCCTTCGCAACCAGGTTCCGACGCTGATCGGCATCTGCGCGTGGCTGCTGTTCGTCGAGGGCCTGCTGGCCGGCGACATCGCCGCCCTTGGCGACGTCGGGCGGTATCTGCCCGGGGCGGCCGCAGCGGCGATCTCGGTGCAGAATGCGGACACGCTGCTTTCGCCGGTCGTCGGCCTCGTCCTTCTCGTCATCTACGCGACAGTTGCGGTCCTGGCGGGTTTGCTCGCAACCGCCCGCCGTGACGTCGCATAGGTTTGGCTTGCTTGACGTGGAGGGCCACTGACGTTCAGTACGACGATCAACGGATGGCTCGCGATCTCACCCCAGGGCGAGGTCCGGTTCAGCGCTCTCGGTGATTCGAACCCTCCCACCTGCGCTGGCCCATCGCTGGTGGTGGACGGGCTCGATCCCGCTGACACCGGCGTGCCGGCCGAGGCAAACGGTGTTCGATGGAGCGCAGAATCGATCCAGTTGCTCGGACCTGTCGAGAGTCGTATCGGCGACGGTCGATCTAGTATCCGGATCGGCTCAGGCGTTCTCGTGAGCGCGGCAGTCACAGCCACACTCGCAAGCGTGACAGCCGCAGCATCGGCCGCAGCTGCATTCACAGGTTGCCATCTCGTTCCTCCTTTCCAAGCATGATCAACGGCCGCGGCAGGTCGCCGGCTGCGAGTTGGCTTTCCAGACGCGCGAGTCGGCGGTCGAGGTCATGCAGCCCGCGGGCGCGCCGCTTGATTTGGGCGCGCTGGGCGGCGATGTAGGAGCGCAACTCGTGCGACACCTGGCCGCAGCGCCCATCGGCGCACATCGTGGCCAGCTCGGCGGCTCGTGGCAGCGGCACATCGAGCCCGCGTAGCCCGAGCAGCAGGCGCAACCGCTCCTCCGCCTCCGGGCCGTACTCGCGGAACCCGTTGGCAGATCGCCTCGCCGGCGGGAGGAGGCCGTCGCGCTCGTAGTAGCGGACCGCGTGGGCCGAGGTACCTGCCCGCCGAGCCAGCTCACCGATCCTCATGCCCGCAACCCTAGACCTTCGAGTAGCTCTAATGTCAAGGGCTCGGTAGAAGATGCCCGGGCTGGGCTGAGATCGATTCCGTAGCGGCCAACCGGCTGAGCCGGCGCGTCGACTACTCTTCTCCCAGCATGCCATCCCGCAGAGCTGCGCCGACCGGTCAGAGCGATGCCGATGGACCGACGGTGAATTTGCCCTTCTCAGCCGAGGTACGATTCCCCCCGGCTTGTGCAGGTACATGGATGTCGCCAGTCCACTCACCCCGGCTGAATGTCGCCCCTAGCTGTGGCACTCGAGAATGTCTAGAGCGGGCCCAGGCTTCCTCTTGATCGGAGCCATTACGCTCATGATGGCGAGCGGCTGTGCCGCAGCCGAGACTCCTCATCCTGCCCGCGAGGAGCAGCGCTCAAGCGCTCCCAACGAGCCGTGTAACGACTTGGTGGACACACGTGCAGCCGCTCCGTCACCTCCCGGGCCGACCTCGAGCGGCGGGATCTACATCGGCACTGGCGACACCTTCTTCATGGGCACCCAAGGAAGACGCTGGGGCGACAACGTCGAGTTCTACGCCGGTGCCTTCCACATGAAGGTCGGCATCCACACGCTCGACTCTCATCCCCCAAGGGTGTCAGCGATCCGATCGGACGGCCGCGCCACGGGAACGGCGGAGTTCGCTCACGACGAGGCTCAACGCTTCCCGGGAACGCTGCCCCCAGGCATCACGTTTCCCACCACGGGGTGTTGGAAGGTCGAGGCACGCGGCACCACCGGGTTTGCCACCATCGAGGTCAATGTCCAGGCACCGCAGCCGAGTCCCGCCAGCTAGGTCAGGCTGCACGGCGGGGAGCGTTGGGTTCTCCGGCAAATGGCCCGCGGCCGCGACATCGCTCGCATTATCCTTCGCCCAGCATGCCATCCCGCAGAGCGGCGCCGACCGGCAGGACGCGCGCCGGGCGCCTCGCGCACCACCACCCCGCCCATCGCCGGCGGGGCCGGCTGGGCCTCTTCAGCCACCTGGGGCCGGGGCTCATCACCGGAGCCGCGGACGACGACCCCTCCGGGATCGGCACCTACTCACAGCTTGGCGCGCAGTTCGGCCTCGGGATGCTCTTCACGGTGCCCATCTCGCTACCGCTGACTGCCGGCGTCGAGGAGCTGGCCGCGCGTCTCGGGCTGGCCGGTCGCAAGGGCCTGGCTGCCCTGATCAAGGAGAGCTTCCCCAAGCCCGTCCTGTACGCCGCCGCGCTGCTGGTGACCGCGGCGAACACGTTCAACATCGGAGCGGATCTGGGAGCCATGGTCGCCTCGCTCAGGCTTGTCATCCCGATCCCATTCCTGCCGCTGCTCATCACCATGACCGCTGTGCTGCTGGTGCTGGAGGTGTTCGTGGCATACCACCAATACGCGCGACTCTTGCGATTCCTCACGCTCTCGCTGTTTGCGTACGTAGCCGTGCTGGCGGTGGTGCACGTGGACTGGGCGGCGGTCGCCAGGGCGCTGGTCGTGCCACACCTGGAGCTGTCTCGGGACTACCTGGGGGGCTTGGTCGCGATCTTTGGGACGACCATCTCGCCGTACCTCATGTTCTGGCAGGCCTCCGAGGAGGTCGAGGAGACGAACGAGCGCCCCGCTGGCGAGCGCAAGGTCACCCGCCAGCGGGTCCGCGGAATGCGGGCCGATATCATCCTCGGGATGTCGACCGGCGTCGCCATCATGTTCGCCATCCTCGTCGCGTCGGCCTTCACGCTCGGCGCGCATGGGGTGACGAACATCGGGACGGCGGATCAGGCGGCCGCCGCCCTTCGGCCGCTGGCGGGGCCGTTCGCCGGTCTGCTGTTCGCGCTGGGGGTGGTGGGCACGGGAGCCCTGGCGGTGCCAGTCCTGGCCGGCTCGACCGGCTATGCGCTGGCCGAGGTCTTCAGCTGGCACGAGGGGCTCTCGGAGAGCTTCCACGCCGCGCGAGGCTTCTACGTGGTCATCATTCTCTCGATGCTCGTCGGCCTGGCGTTGAACGTCGTCGGCATCGATCCGATCAAGGCGCTGCTCTACTCCGCGGCGCTGAACGGGCTCGCAGCTCCGCCGCTCATCCTGTTGATGCTGCTGCTGGGCAACAAGAAGAGGGTTGTCGGCAAGTATCGCAGCGGCGTGTGGTCCAACCTCATCGTGGGGGCGGCGTTCCTGGTGATGGCCGGGCTCCCCATCCTGTTCCTGTTGCAGCGGGCCTGAGGCCGCTCCGCCCGATGCTGGAGGACCCCGGACTCGACCCGGACGAACTGGCCGGCGCCCTCCGGACCGCGTACGGCATCGACGCATCGGTCCTGTGCTTCCTGCGCTCGCATGACCTGCACGCGGCGTCTTACCAGGTAGTTGCGTCCGAGGGCAGCTTCTTCCTGAAGGTGCGTTTCGACGGCTTGCGCGAGACGGCTCTCGAGGTGCCGCGTGCGCTGCTCGAGGCGGGCGTCCCGAACATCCTTGCCCCGCTGCGGACCCGGTCCTCCGCGCTCTGGGCACCGATGGGCGACCGCAGCCTGGTGCTCCACCCGTTCGTGACGGGACGGAACGCAATGGTCGTCGGCCTGACCGATGATCAGTGGCGGACGTTCGGCGCGACGCTGCGCGCCGTGCATGACAGTGGCCTGGATCAGCGGTTCGCGGACCTTCTGCCGGTCGATCACTTTTCTCTCGCCGCCTCGAGGCCGGTCCGCCGCTGCCTGGAGCTGGCCGAGCATGGAACGTTCGCGTCACCCGCAGCACGCCGGATGGCGGAGTTCTGGCGTGCACAGGCGGGACGGATTGATGCCGTGCTCGCGCGGGCGGAGCAGTTGGGGATGAGGCTACGAGCGCGCCGGTTCGACCCGGTGCTGTGCCACGCCGATATCCACGCCGCCAACATCCTGGTCACCGACGAGGACGGCATCCTCCTGGTCGACTGGGATGGACCGATGATCGCGCCGCGTGAGCGGGACCTCCTGTTCGTCATCGGCTCGCGGATCGCGAGATCGGTTGAGCCTTCCGAGGAGGCGCGCTTCTTCGAGGGCTACGGCGCGGTCGAGGTGATTGCCGAGGCGATCGTCTATTACCGATACGAGCGCATTCTCGAGGACATCGGACTGGACGGGGCAAGCGTACTCCTCGACCCGTCCCTCACCGAGCCGACGCGCCAGGAACAGACGGACCTGGTCATCAGCTTCTTCGCCCCGGGCGGGATCCTCGAGAGCGCTGAGCAAGTGTGATTCGCCGGCCGGGTCAGGGCATCGGCGGGATTTACTGCTGATTCGCTGCTTGCATCCAGGGCAACGATCGATACCTCATCGGCGGATCGGCCGCCCTTGCGTGCACATGGTGCAAGCAGGCGGTGGTTTCGATCCGGGCAGGCCCCCTGGTCAGGGTACCAACGGTACAAAGTGGTGTCGGCCTGCACCGTCGTTGATCACCGCTCTGCCTCTCAGCTCACCGGACCCAACCCTGCCCCTCTCGGGTGGGTACTATCCCTGAAGTACTACCCCCGCTATGGTCGCAAGTGGAACCGCGCGGCGTTGTCGCGCGCACACCGCGGACCAAACGAACTCATCACCAGGGGGTTTCTCGAATGCTCACGTTTCCTCGATTGAGCGCGCCGCGACGGGTGCTGACACAACTGTCAGCGTCGCGGTCGAAGCTCATCCGCGCACTCGTCTTTCCGGCAGTGGCGGCGACCGTCTACCTTGCCCTGGCCGCCCCGGTCGGTGCCTGGAGCGCGCCCACGCTGGCCCCTCGATGCGCTCCGGATGCCACGCACTTTGCCTGGACCATCGGTCTGCCGGTGGAGACCGATGAGATCATCCAGTGGTCATTCAACTCGTCGTTCACGACCTACACTGAGCGGGACTTCAAGACCGCCGGGATGCACGACTTCACCACCGCACGCCGCGGCTCCGTTCTGTACGTGCGCTGGGCGAATGATCACAGCATCGGCACGCAGGCGACCGCCAACGAAAGCCTGTGCCAGCAGCCGACGCCAACGCCGACTCCAACTCCAACCCCGAGTCCAACTCCAACCCCGACGCCGACCCCAACCCCGACGCCCAGCTCGACTCCGACTCCTCCGAGCGCCACGCCAACGCCGACCCCGGCACCGACCCATGTGACTCGGACCACTCCTCCGTCGAGCACACCTCGGCAGAGCGTACTGGCCGCCACCGGCACACCGGCTGGCAGCCTCCCGAACACCGCGCTCAACCAGCCGGGAAGCAACGGCCCGAGCGCCTTGCTATTCCTCTCGTTCCTGCTCCTCGCGAGCTCGGCCACCTTCGCCGCCCTGAAGGTCGTGACGGTTCGCCGGCGCCGCTAGCACATCGTCAGCCGGCCGACGCCGGTAGCCAAGGGCAGGGTCGTTCCGCGGCCCTGCCCCGTTCAGTTGCTACGACTCCCCACTCGGTCCGGCGCGCCTCGGCGCACGTCGTCGGATGTCGACACTGTTTACGCCGATCGACGGCCCTTGTCTGCACGTCATGCGAACAAGCCGCGGTTTCCGCGGCAATCGCTGTCGGCCCATTCCCAAGGTGTGGGCAACGAAGCCTGGATCTCGTGGCAGATCTGTTCTGACCACCTCACCGCCGGCGTCGACTCCGCATCGCGATTGTGACCGATGTGCTGACCGCCACCGCTCCGGCGGCGAAGAATGCCATCCATGACAAGCCCGCGACAGACACCATCGGGCAACCCCGGCCATCCGCCGCACCCGGCGATCGGGGCGCGTAGGGGGCTGCCAGCGCTCGTGCGCGCGAGTAAGTACTAGCGCACCGCGTCCTCGAGCCGATCGGCCTGCACTCGCTCTTGAGGATCTGGTGTGATCACGCGGCCAGAATCCGCGACCGGAAACAGGGCAATGACGTCCATGAACAACTGCGCATCGGTTGGATCAAGGTCGGCGGGCTGGGGCGTGAGGAACGCCACCATGGTGCCGCCCAGCTCGGGACGCGGGAGACCCATCCATCCCTCCGACGGCGCCGTGTCCGCGCCGATCGTCCCGCCGGGTTGCCAGTACCGGGCGACGTCGCCGGCGACCCAGGCACCCTTGACGAGCCGCACCAGCCGGACCTCGACGATGCGTCCGACGCTGATGCTGCCGCTCAGGGGCGTTCCCTCGGCGGGCCGCAGTCCGTCGGCGGTGTTGTACTGCAGCTCGCCGATGCTGGTGACCTGTACCAGCGCGACGCCTTTGGTGTCGCGAGCCATGTCCCGAAGGTCGAGGTAGTCGAACATTACCGCGGCGCCTGCCGGCATGGCCGTAGGAGATTGACTGACCGCCGGACCGTTCGCTGCGCCCGGCGAACCTGACTGCGATGCGGTCGATGTCGGCGTCACCTGCCCGTCACAACCGGCAACGACCACCGTCACCACCACCGCGAGCAAGGCGCCGCGGGCCATCGCCCTCATGGAATACACCTCAACGGACCAGCTGCGCCGTCCTGCGTCTGTGCCATTGTGCATGGGTCTGAACCAAAACGAGCGTAGAGCGCCGAATTATCTGCCCATCGGAGGGCGCGGTCTTGCCACCCGGAGTTGGGGTACGCGATCGGGGCCCCCTGTGACACGGCGTCGGAGCGATCCGGGTTGACGTGGTGGTTCAACGTGTTTACATGGAGCATCTCAACGAGGATCAGCGTCCAAACGTCATACGTCGCCGTCGTGGAACAGGTCCGGTACTGACCGCCGTTCATCCAGCATCTGGTCGTGGTCAAGTCCACGTACCAGACCGTCCACGACCCTCGCACCTCGGCGCAGGCGACCCAGCCGAAGGAGCCGGCGCAAGACGAGCTGCTGGAGTTCCTCATCCCGATGTTGACGTTGGCCGAGGAGCTCGTCGTCAGGCTCAAATACGGATTCCGATATGGGGAGGTACTGATGACTGCAACCCCGGCAGTTGCCTCGTTGCGCATCCATTGGAGCGGCATCGTGCTCTGATATCGGAACGTCCCGGAGAATCCGTAGCCCCAGACGTTCCCCACGAGGTACGGGTCAGCTGCATTCGCGGCGACTTGCGACCCACCAGAAGTCCCGATCGCGACTGAGGCAACTGCACAAGCAATGCACAACTGCGCCAGTCGCGAGAACCCCCATCTCCCCACCATGCTGTCGCAGATCCTATCCGTCTTGGGGGGGGGGGAGTCAAGGGTGTTTCCGGCGACGTGTGGACGGCCAGTGAAAAGGCATGGAATCGGCCGCACAGGGCGTGGTGCGCGAGATCCTGGCTCCGCTCAACGGACTCTATCGCTCGCGGAAGGCGCCAAGGACGCCGATACGGTCGATCGCACGTGATCCGACGGCGACGGCAAGCGCCAGGCCGGCCGCGGTGGCTTCGACGAGTCCGGTCTCCGTCAAGTAGAGAGCGCCACTCGGACTGAAGAAGTCCGGCGAATGCTGGATGAGTCGAGGACCGCAAGGCTGCGTCGCCGGACGGCAGCGGCCATCCCGCCGGTAGGCGATCATCGGTCGCATGATGGAGATTGGACTGTACAGCTTCGGCGAGCTGGCGCAGACGAGCAGCGGCGGCTGGACCAGGCCAGTGGAGCGGATGCACCACCTCGTGGAGGAGATCGCGCTCGCCGACGATGCGGGGCTCGACGTCTTCGGGGTTGGGGAGCATCACCGTCCCGATTTCGTGGTCTCCGCGCCCGCGGTCGTGCTGGCGGCGGCCGCGGAACGCACCAAGCGGATCAGGCTGAGCAGTGCGGTCAACGTCATCAGCTCGGACGACCCGGTGCGCGTCTTCCAGCAGTTCGCCACGCTCGACCTCCTCTCCGGCNNGGGCGCGGCTCGTTCATCGAGTCGTTCCCGCTGTTCGGCTACGACCTGCGCGAGTACGAGTCGCTGTTCGTCGAAAAGCTGGAGCTGCTGCTCGCCATCCGCCAATCGGAGCGCATCACCTGGGAGGGGCGTCATCGGTCTGCGCTGAACGACCGGGGCGTGTACCCACGCCCGATTCAGCAGCCGCTTCCGGTGTGGGTCGCGGTGGGCGGCACCCCCGAATCGGCGGTGCGGACCGGCACGCTCGGGATACCGATGGCGCTGGCGATCATCGGCGGTATGCCGGAGCGCTTCGCCGGCTTCGTGGAGCTCCACCGTCGCGCGGCACGCGCCGCCGGCCACGATCCTGCGCCGGCGGTCAGCATCAACTCGCACGGGTACGTCGCCGATACCTCTCAACAGGCGGCCGATGAGGCGTACGCGCCCCTCGCCGCGGTCATGAACCGCATCGGTCGCGAGCGGGGATTCCCTCCGATGGACCGCGAATCGTTCGATGCCTCGCGCACGCTGCGCGGCGCGAACTTCGTGGGTAGCCCGGCCGAGGTGATCGAGAAGATCCTCTTCCAGCACGAGCTCTTCCACCACGACCGATTCCTGCTGCAGATCATCGGCGGCGGCCTGCCACACGACCGGATCATGCGATCGATCGAGCTCCTGGGCACCCAAGTCGCCCCGGCGGTGCGGCGCGCCCTGGAAGCGTCCGGCGCTCCGTGACGAGAGGGACCATGGCCGCGACGCTGGCCGTGCTGATGGTGGGCTGCTCGTCGCCATCGGTGGAACACACGGGCTCGGCTGCTCCCAGCCCGTCCGTGGGTCCGACAGGATCGGCTGCCGGCTTCAGCGCCTCAGCTCGGCCCAGCGCAGCGCTCTCACCGCGGCCGGTAGCGGTGACCGCCCGGGTGCCGCTGCGGCCGAGCGGGGCCGAGAGCGTCGAGGCCGGAGAGACGGTGGCCGGCTTCGGATCGCTGTGGATCCCGGTCATCGGTCAACCGCACGGCTGGCTGCTGCGCGTCGACACGAGCTCGGCACGAGTCACGGCTCGGATCGCGATGGGCACCTTCCCCGGCTCGGTGGCCGTTGCCGGCGGATCGGTATGGGTCGCCAATTCGGGGAGCACGCAGACCGGCGCAAGCGGCGCCAACACCCTGTCGCGCATCGATCCGGCGCTGAACCGCGTGGTGCAGACGCTGCCGATCGAGATCGGCGGCCGCATCGTGGCGGGCTTTGGCGGCGTCTTCGTGCCCGGCGCCCAGGTGGGCGGCGGCCCGCTGCGGCGCATTGACGCGGCGACGGGTCGAGTGGTCGCCACCTTTCCCTTCAGCGGTGTCCCGGCGGTCGCCTGCGGCAGCCTGTGGGTGGCCCGGACCCCGGACCCCGAGGCCACGCCGCCAGCCACGGTCCTGCAGCGTCTCGACGCCGCCTCGGGGAAGCTCGTCCAGGAGCTGGCGGTCGCCGATGGCAGCTCGCCACCGACCGATGCCGACGGCCAATGCGTGATCGTGGCCGGGGCCAATCATCCCGATGAGGAAAGCGCGGGCCGCATCCTGGTGCTTGGCGCTCGAGGCGTGGAGCGTCGCTCGCCGGTGCTGCACACCTTCATCGCGCCGCTGCTGGGCGCCATCTGGACCGCCTTCGCGCCTGGGGTCCTGCAACGGCTCGATGTCAACGGTGCGCCCGTTGGTGCGCCGCTGCTGCTCGGCAATCGCGGGCAGGGAAGCTGGACGCTCGTGCAGGCCGGGGAGCAGACCTGGCTGGTGACCACCGCCGACGCGCTGCGCGTCACCCTCTAGGCCGGTGGGGCGTCCGGTGGACGCCGGGTGGCATCGGTACAGCGCTTCTTGACCGGGGTCGTGGTGACCGCGTAGCGTGTGGGTGCGGCGCGCCCCGTGGCGCTCGGCAGACTGGGATGGGAGGGACCTCATGAGCGGAATGCGAAGCCGAGCAGCACGATGGAGCGCGGGCGGGATCGCCGCCGCGCTGGTCAGCATCGCCCTGTCGGGGACGGCCGCGGCGCAGTCGACCTGCGCGGTCAACGTTCGGCCGAGCGTGGTGGCGGTTGGCCAGCAGTTCACCGTGTCGGGCAACTTCGGCGGCGCGGAGATCTTCTTGGTGCGCGGCGCGAATGCCCGGCCGTCAGAGACCGCGGCCCCGGCCGCCACCACGCCGCCCGGCACGTCGTTCAGCGTCAAGTTCACCGCGCAGCGTGGCGACGAGGGAACCTGGACGGTGTGGGGGATCCTTCGCGCCACCGAGTGCGGCGCGTTTGCGACCCTGACCGTGACGGGCGGCTCCCTGCCCGATGCGGCCATGTCGTCGAATCCCGGGCCGGCGGCAGCGCTCGGCAGGATGCTCCTGGCGCTGAGCGGCCTGAGCGCGCTGGGCGTTGTGGGCGTTGGAATCGCGCGCCACCGCGCGGCATCGCGCCCGGCGCGGGACCGAGTCCGGCGGGGAGCCCCGGCGAGGTAGCTCTCCCGGACGGCCGGGCCGTTGCCGAGACCCGGTACCGAGGCCGTTACCGGGGGATTCCCGAGGCCTTGGCCACCGAATGCGTTGCGGAGGGGTCCGCAGTCCTGTCGGGACATCAGTTCGCACGTCGCGGCCAGCCAGCGGCGCTGAATGGTCCTGTCAGGCCGAAATGGACGCCGCACCTGCCTCGGCAGGTCGTCCCACGTGCCGTTCGATGTCCTGACGGGACTGACCCACGGCGGGCCGCGTCGTGGGCTCGGCCTTGGCCACGCGGTGCGCGGGTCGCCGCCCAACGGGGACGACTATTGCGACTCAGTCTCGAATAGAGGTAGCATGCCGCGCATGTCGAGGCAGGCGCGCATCCTCACCGCGCTCAGCCGGACGGGCCACCGATTGACGGGGCCGCGCCGACAGCTGGCGGTACTCGTCGACGAGCGCAGAGGCCACTTCACCGCGGAGGAGCTGCTTGCTGTCGCACGTCGCCGCCGACGGCCGCTGGCGCGCGCCACCGTGTTTCGGGGGCTCGAGCTCCTGGAGGAGCTGCAGCTCATCGAGCGGGTCGACCTGCCATCGGGCGCGCACGCGTACGTGCGCTGCGAGATGGGGCATCACCATCACCTCGTCTGCGCGAGCTGCGGTCTTTCCGTCGAGGTGGCCGAGCAGACGCTCGACGGCGCGCTGCTGGCCGCTGCGCGCCAGACTGGGTATCGGCTCGACTTTCATCGTCTGGAGCTGTTCGGCACGTGTCCCGAATGCCTGGCGGCTGGCCGCGAGATGAAGCCAGACCGATGAGGCCCATCGGACGCACTCGGCCGGCCCTGGCGCTGCTGGTCGGCGGGGTCCTCAGCGCGTGCAGCATCGGCTCCGGATCGGTCGCCAGCTCCCCGGGAAGCGGCGGACGGCTCCCCGTGGTAACCACCACCACCGTGTTTGCCGACATGGTGCGTAACGTCGGCGGCGACCTGGTGAATGTCACCAGCCTGGTGCCGGCCAACGGCGACGTGCACACCTTCGCGCCACGGCCGAGCGATATCCGCGCGGTGGCCGGCGCGCGCCTGTTGGTCATGAACGGGCTGGGATTCGACGACTGGCTGCAGAGGACGATGGGCAACGCCGCCCAGGCCTCCACGCCACTCATCAAGCTGGCCGAGGGCCTGTCGGGCGTCCAGCTCATCGGTTCGGATCGGTCGGGGAGTCAGAATCCACACCTGTGGATGGACGTCGGGTACGGGCAGCTCTACGTGGACCGGATCCTCGGTGGCCTCGAGCGGGCGGATCCTGCCAACGGCGCGCGCTATCGGTCGCAGGCGGCCACCTACCGCAGCCGTCTCGCCGCGCTCGACCGCTGGGTCCGGGAGCAGGTCGGCGGCGTCCCGGTCACCAACCGCCGGATCGTGACCTTCCACGACGCGTTCCCGTACTACGCGCGGGCCTACGGGATCACGATCGTCGGGGTCGCGGTGCCTGCTCCGGGTCAGGATCCCAGCGCCGGGTACACCGCACAGCTGGTCGGCGCGATCCGGCAGGCCGGCGTGAAGGCGATCTTCAGTGAGCGTCAGTTCCCGGCCAAGCTGGCCGACCAGCTCGCCGCCGAGACGGGGACCCGGGTGGTGGCCAATCTGTATGACGACAGCTTGGGAGACCCGCCGGTGACGAGCTATGAGGCAGTCATCCGCTGGGACACACAGCAGCTGGTCGAGGCGCTCCGATGAGGACCGATGCAGCCGCGTCGGAGAGCGCCGTCCGGCTGGCGGACGTCAGCGCCGGTTACGACCAGCGCGCGGCGCTCGACGACGTGACGCTCGAGATCCCACCCGGTGGGCTGGTGGCCATCTTCGGTCCGAACGGCGGTGGCAAGTCCACGTTGCTGAAGCTGATCGCCGGGCTGGTGGTGCCGTGGAGCGGCAGCGTCGAGGTGCTCGGCGCCGCCCCCGGACGCGAGGCGCGCCGAGTGGCCTACGTGCCACAGGCGGAGATGGTCGACTGGTCGTTCCCGGTCAGCGTCTGGGACGTGGCGATGATGGGCCGTTTCCCGCGCCTCGGTCCCTGGCGTCGGCCGGGGCGAGCCGACCGCTCCGCGGTGAGCGCCGCGCTCGAGCGGGTGGGCATGATCGACCGCCGCAGCGTGCAGATCGGCGCCCTGTCCGGCGGCCAGCGGAGGCGGGCGTTCCTTGCGCGCGCCATCGCCGCGGAGCCGGATCTCTACCTGCTCGACGAGCCGGTGACCGGGGTCGACCTCACCACCCAGGAGGACCTGATGGAGCTGCTGACCGCGGAGACGGCCGCGGGGCGCACCGCCATTGCGACGACGCATGACCTCGCGGCCGCCGCGGAGCACTTCACCACGGTCGTGGCACTGAACGGCCACGTGATCGCCGTGGGTCCCTCGGATCTGGTGCTGGATCCCGATGTGCTGAGCCGCACGTACGGTGGCCACATGCTGGTGCTCCGCGACCGGGCCGTGATCCTCGACGACGCCCATCACCACGACACGGCGAGCGGTGGCGAGCACCACTTCCACGAGGGCCACCGACGGTGATGGGGCCGATCCTCGACCCACTCGGCTACGACTTCTTCCTCCGCGCCCTGGCCGCATCGGCGGTCGTCGGCCTGGTGTGCGCCGTGGTGGGCAGCTACATGGTGCTGCGCGGCCTGGCCTTCATGGGCGACGCGCTGAGCCACGCCGCCTTCCCCGGCGTGGTGGTCGCCTACATGCTCAAGGGCCCGTTCTACATCGGTGCGGCGGTCGCGTCGGTGGCCACCGCGCTGCTGATCGGCTGGGTCACGCGCCGCGGGGGGCTGCGGGGCGACACGGCCATCGGTGTCCTGTTCGCCGGGATGTTCGCGCTGGGTGTCTTCCTGTTCAGCCTCATCCCGAACTACGTTGGCGATCTCTTTGGATTCCTCTTCGGCGAGGTGCTGGGGATCGGATTCGGAGACCTGCTGGCGCTGGTGGCGCTGGCGGTCGCCGTGCTTGCCGCGGTCGCGATCTTGTGGAAGGAGCTGCTGTACGCGACGTTCGACCCCCTCGGCGCCGCGGCGTCCGGCCTGCCGGTCGCGCGGCTCGATTATCTGTTCCTGGCGCTGATCGCGATCACCATCGTGGTCAGCCTGCAGGCAGTCGGGATCATCCTGGTGGTCGCCATGCTGGTGACGCCGGCTGCCACCGCGCAGCTGCTGACCCGGAGCTTCGGCCGGTTGCTGCTGGTGGCGGCCGGGATCGGGATCGTGGCACCTATCGTGGGCCTGTACGTCAGCTACTGGGCCGACGCGGCCAGCGGGGCGACCATCGTGCTGGTCGAGACGGCCCTGTTCCTGGTGGTCCTCGCGTCTCGGCAGCTCGCTGGTCGACGGCCGCACGTCGGATTGCGCCGCAGTCTTCCCGCCGAGCCCGATGCCTCGGACGCCGGCGGCGACGGTTTCGCCGAGTCGCGCGTTCCGCGACGATCTCCACCGACATCCGGTTCCGGCTCCGTCGCGCTGGACGAGCCGATGCCATCCGACCCGCAGGAGGAGTGATGCTTGCCCTGCGGCCCTCGCTGCCGGGTGGAGCTGCGAGGGTCCTCAGTGGACCCCGCCGGCGGCGTCGATCGTCAGCTCCTCCACGACCCGGGCATCGCGGATGCCGTAGAACGCCCGCCCCAGGTTGCTGACCGTGCACGCGTGGTTCGGCAGGATCCGGACCCGGTCGCCGACGGCCAGCGCCAGCTCGGGCGGTAGCGCGAGCACGCCGTGCTCCTCGGAGAGCCGGGCCAGGCGCGCGGGCATGCCGACCACCTCGCCGAAATGCTCGAGGCGTGCGGTGGCGTGGGCGCCGCGGTCCAGGCCGAGCGTCTTGGACCCGCAGTCGATCACCGCGCGGTCAGCGGTGGGCCTGCTGATGACCGTGGCAGCCACGCTGAGCGCGCAGTCCTGGGCCGTTGCGACGCCGAGCGAGACCTGGATCCCGTCGTGGAAGACGTAGTTCCCCGGGCGCAACTCGGTCAGTCCGGCGAACTCGGGCCGCCTGACGAGCATCGCCGAGAGCGCGGCAGTCGGCGTGGAGCCAACGCTCACCGCGTTGACCTCGACTCCCGCCTCCCGCAGTCGCGCAGCGGCATCGACCACCGACCCCGCCTCGTCGGCGGCCGCCGTCTGAAGCTCACCCTCGTCCGCGGCGCTGTACGCATGCCCGCCGTGCGTGAAGACGCCCGCGAGCCGCAGTCCGGTTGCCTGCGCGATCCGGAGGCCCAGCGCCGGAGCATCGACCGGTAGGACGCCACACCGATGCAACCCCGAATCGATCTCGATCACGACGTCCATCTCGACCCCCGCCGCGCTCGCGGCCGCGGAGAGCGCCGCGACCCCCAACGGGTCGTCGACCGCCACCGAGAGGCGCGTTCGGCGTCCCAGGCCGAGCGCGCGCTGGATCTTGTCCGGGGTCACGAGCTCGTAGGCGAGCAGCACATCCGGGACGCCGGCATCGGCCAGCACCTCCGCCTCGTCCAGCTTGGCCACCGTCATGCCGGTGGCGCCGGCATCCAGCTGCCGCCGCGCGATGGCCACCGACTTGTGCGCCTTGAAGTGCGGCCGCAGGGCGAGGCCGGCGTCGCGCGCCAGCCCGGCCATGCGGCCAATGTTGTGCTCCAATCGGTCGAGGTCCACCAGCAGCGCCGGAGTGTCGAGCGTCTCCCATCGGTCGGTCCGGTCGGTCCGGTCGGGCGGCCTGGGCTGCGGGGCGGACGGGTTCATCGGCGGATGGTACGCGTCGGTAGCCGGTCAGCCGGTCCACTGGCCCCGATTCGGGATCCGGCGCCGGTCCAGGACGGCGACCAGCTCGGCTCCGAGCAGCACGATGATGCTCACGATCAGCGACCAGGTCAGGAGCACCGCCACGCTGGCCAGTGCTCCGTAGGCCGTGTTGAAGCCACCGAAGGCCTGGAGATAGGTGGCGAAGACCAGGTGCGCGGCCCGGATGCCGAGCGTGGCCGCGGCCGCGCCGATGGCGGAGGAGCTGATCCGGACCGAGGTCCGGGGCACGAGCTTGTAGGTCGCCACCAGACCGGCAAACAGGAGCGCGACGGGCACCAGCTGGGAGCGCAGCAGCCAATCGATCGATCGAGACCCCCCGAAGGCGCGGGCGATCGCGCCTGCTCCAGCCTCGAGGTCGGCGCTCGCCACCAACAGGCCGGCGGCAGCCGCCATCAGCGTCGCGCGCAACAGCTGCCGACGGGCAAAGCTGAGCTGGTCCACGCGGCGCCACATGACGTTGATCGCGCTGATCAGCGCCGCGAAGACACGGCTCGCGGAGAAGGCGAGGATCAGCAATGTCACGGCGGTATAGGCTGCGGATCCCGTCCCGCCGTGGATCACGGCGGTAAGCAGCTGGCGCTCCGCGGGCAGGAAGCGCGAGACCTGGTCGACCACGAACCCGGAGGAGGTCTGCTGCGACACGACGAAGCCGCCAGCCCAGGTAGCCGCCACCATCAGCGGCGGGATCGACAGGAAGAGGTAGAAGCCGACCGCAGCCGCCCACGACAGTCCCTGGTCCTCGCCGAAGCGGATGACGACTTTCCGACCGATGAGCATCACGAGCCGCATACGTCGTCGCGCGGCGGTCGACGTGGGCAAGGGCTGTGCCTGCCCCAGAGCGTACGATCGGCGGGTGACGGAGAGCCACGCCTCGCTCGCGGCGCTGCGGCGCATCGTGGGTGATTCCCACCTTCTCACCGATCCATCCCTGCGCGCCGGCTACGAGGTCGACTGGACGCGGCGCTTCGGCGGGCCGGCGCTCGCCGTTGCGCGCCCGGCCGACGTCGAGGAGCTGGCCGGGGTGGTGAAGGTCTGCGCCGAGGCGGGGGTGGCCATCGTTCCGCAGGGCGGCAACACCGGGTTGGTCGGCGGCGGCGTGCCACGCAACGGCGAGCTGGTCGTCAGCCTGGCGCGCCTTCGCGACGTGGAACCGGTGGACGGTCTTGCCGGCGAAGCGCTGGCCGGAGCCGGCGTCACGCTCGCCGCGCTCCAGCAGCATGTTCGGGCCGCCGGCTGGGAGTTCGGGGTCGACCTGGGCGCGCGCGACTCGGCGACCATCGGCGGGATGGTGGCCACCAACGCCGGTGGGCTGCACCTCCTCCGCTACGGCGGCATGCGCGCGCAGGTCATCGGTCTCGAGGCGGTGCTCGCCGATGGGAGCGTGGTGCGGCGTCTCTCGGGCCTGGCAAAGGACAACACCGGGTACGACCTTGCCGGGCTGCTGACCGGGAGCGAGGGGACGCTGGGGATCGTGACCCGCGCTCGCCTGCGTCTCGTCCCGCCGCTCCCCGGTCGGAGCGTGGCGCTGGTCGGCCTGCCGAACACGGCGGCGGCGGTCTCCCTGGTGGCGCGGCTGCGGCGCGCGCCATGGCTGCTCGCCGCGGAGCTGTTCTTCCCCGATGGGCTCGAGTTGGTGGCCCGCCATTCCGGGGCCCGGCCCCCGCTTGCAGGGCCACATGGCGCGTACCTGCTGGTCGAAGCGGCGGCCGAACGCGACCCGACCGATGAGATGGCCGCCGCGCTCCAGGAGGAGAGCTCGGTGGTGCTCGCCAGCGATCCCGCGGGCCGCCGCCGACTCTGGGAGCTCCGTGAGCGACACACCGAGGCGATCGGCGCCCAGGGAATCGCCCACAAGCTCGACATCGGGGTGCCGGTCGCTCGGCTGGCCGAGTTCGTCGAGCGCGTGCAAGAGACGGTCTCGCGGACGGATCCGACAGCGCGGACGATCCTGTATGGCCACATCGCCGACGGCAACCTGCATGTCAACGTGCTCGGTCCCGCCGCGGACGACGAGCGCGTCGACGACGAGGTCCTGGAGCTCGTGATCCAGATGGCCGGCACCGTCAGCGCCGAGCATGGAGTGGGGGTCGCCAAGCGCCGCTGGTTCGCGGCCGACCGCGGCGCGGCCGACCTGGCCGCCATGCGCGCGGTGAAGGATGCTCTCGACCCGCGTGGCATCCTCAACCCCGGCGTGCTCTTCGAGCCGTCGTGAGCCAGGTCGCAGCAGCCGTCCGGTGAGCGAGCTTCGCGCCATCCTGTCCGCGGCCCGCGAGCTCGAGGAACGCGGCATGCCGATGGCGCTGGCCACCATCGTCGCGGTCCGCGGCTCGACATATCGGCGGCCCGGTGCGCGCCTGCTGGTGCCGGCCAGCGGAGAGCCGATCGGGACCCTGAGCGGCGGCTGCTTCGAAGGGGAGGTGGCCCGAACCGGCCGGGAGGTGCTGGGTGACGGTCGATCCCGGCTGGTGGCGTTCGACGCAACCGCGGACGGCGACGAGGTGTGGGGCCTGGGTCTCGGCTGCAACGGAGCGATGGAGGTGCTGGTCGAGGCGGGTGAGGCGGTACGTCGCGTGCTGCCCCTCCTGGAATCGGGGCTCGCGGGCGCAGCGCCGGTGGCGCTGGTCACCCTGCTCTCCGACCCGCTCGGCGCGCGGCTGGCGATGGATGCCTCGCGGAGGCGGTGGTCGGACCTGCCGCCGCCACTCACCGAGTCAGCGCAGTCGGCAGCGTCCGCGGCGCTGGAGCGGGGCCGCAGCAGCCTCGTCGAGCTGCGCCCCGAGAGCCGCGCCTTCGTCGAGGTCATCGGGCCGCCGATCCGGCTCGTGGTGTGCGGAGCCGGCCACGATGCCGTGCCACTGGTTGGCGACGCCCGCGCCCTCGGCTGGCGGGTGCTGGTCACCGATGTCCGGCGTCGCCTGCTGAACCACGCACGCTTCGGGCCGGAGGTCCGGTTCGCGGATGCCGCTCCGCCGGATCTCGCCGCCCACCTGGAGCCATCGGTGCGCGACTTCGTGGTGGTCATGAGCCACAACTACCTGCGGGACCTGGAGTACGTGCGCGCCGTGATGGGCACGCCGGTCCGCTACATCGGGGTGCTCGGTCCGCGAGCGCGCACACAGCGCATCCTCGCCGAGCTGGAGGAGCAGGGCGTCGGCCTGAGCCCCGCGGACCGGCTGAAGCTCCACGCGCCGGCCGGGCTGGACATCGGCGCAGAGGAACCGGCGGAGGTCGCACGCTCGATCGTGGCGGAGATCCTGGCCGTTGACCGCGGGCGCGCCGGGGGGATGCTCCGCGCTGGTGAGGGACCGATCCACTCGCGGAGCCGCGGCTACCCGCCGATGTAGCTCATCTCCACCCGCGCCAGATCCGCGGTGCCGGCGGTTCGCAGCTCTGAGTAGCGGTCCTCGCGCGATCCCCACAGGGTCCGGATCGCGGAGTCGAGGGTGGCGTCGGCGACGCCTCCCCGCAGCAGCGCCCGCAGGTCGTGGCCCGCCGTCGCGAACAGGCAGGTGTACACCTTGCCGTCAGCGCTCAACCGCGCGCGGTTGCAGTCACCGCAGAACGGTTGGGTGACCGATGCCACCACCCCGATCTCCCCGGCGCCGTCACGGTACCGATAGCGCCGCGCGACCTCACCGCGGTAGGTGGGCGAGATCGGCTCCAGCGGGAAGATGGAGTCGATGCGCGTCAGGATTTCATCGGCGGGCACGACCTCCGCCAGTCGCCAGCCGTTGGTGTGGCCGACGTCCATGTACTCGATGAAGCGGACGATGCGTCCGCTGCCACGGAAGTGGCGGGCGAGGTCCAGCACCGCGTGCTCGTTCACGCCCCGGCGCACGACCGTGTTGACCTTGATCGGTCCGAGGCCCGCCGTCTCGGCGGCGCCCATCGCGTCCAGCACGCGCGCCACCGGGAAGCGCGCGTCATTCATGCGCTTGAAGGTCGGGTCATCGAGCGCGTCGAGGCTGACGGTGACCCGCTGCAGGCCCGCCGCGGCGAGCGCATCGGCGCGTGCGCTGAGCAGCGCTCCGTTGGTGGTCAGGGTCAGGTCGCGGATCCCATCGATCGCGGTCAGACGTCTGACCAGATCCTCCAGCCCGCGCCGCACCAGCGGCTCTCCGCCGGTCAGCCTTACCTTCTGCACCCCGAGACCAACGAACCGCTCGACGAGTCGCACGATCTCGTCGAAGGTGAGCAGGTCCGCGCTCGGCAGGAAGGCGTGCTGCGCCCCGAACACCTCGCGCGGCATGCAGTACACGCAGCGGAAGTTGCATCGGTCCGTCACGCTGACCCGCAGGTCGTGCAGGCGGCGGCCGAACCGGTCGGCGGGCAACTCCGTCGCGTTTCCCGCGGTCGCGTTTCCCGCGGAGGACGCCCTCGGCGGCGCGCCGAGCATCGGCAGGAGCGGGGTCATCACCGGCTCAGCCTACCCTTGTCCGCTCCCGGCAGCGATCTCCCGCTCGGCACGGGTAAAGAGCGAGCCGAGGACGCGGGCCACCGTCGGGAAGGCGTGGATCGTGTCGGCCAGCACCTCCATCGGGGTACCCAGCTTCAGTGCCAGGACCGCCTCGTGGATCGCCTCCGAGACGCCGGGACCGGCCATGAACGCACCGGCCAGCGTGCGTGACCGGCGATCGATCACGATGCTGACGTGGCCCTGCGCCTCTGAGACGTAGCCCTTGGCGGTCGTCGCCAGGTCCTCGGTCAGCTCGATCGCATCCATGCCGCGCGCTCGCGCCTGCTCCAGCTGCAGGCCGACCGATGCGGTCTCCGGATCGGTGTAGGTGGCGCGCGGAATGGCGCGCAGGTCGGGCGTCACGTCGTCGCCCAGCGCCAGCCGAGCCGCGAGCTCGCCCTCGTAGTGCGCCAGGTGGGTGTGGAGCTCCGGCCCGGCCACGTCGCCCGCGGCGAACACGTTGTCAGCCACCCGCAGCCGATCGTCCACGTCGAGGCGGCCGTCGCGCGGCGTCACGCCGATCGCCGCCAATTCCATGCCGTCCAGCGGCAGGCTGCGGCCGATGGCAACCAGGATCCGCTGGCCCTCCACGCTCGAGCCGTCGGACAGCTCAAGCGCATGGTCTGCCTCCTCACCGGCCGCGGGCCGCACCCGTTGCGCGCGCACGCCGGTGCGGATGGTGACGCCGTCGCGCTCCAGCGCGGCCGCCAGGATCTCGGAGCTGCGCGGATGGTCCCGACTGTTGATGCGCGGGTTGCTGTCGATCAGGGTGGTCGGCACGCCGTACCGCGCGTAGACCTGCGCCAGCTCCACGCCGGTCGGGCCGCCGCCCATGATCAGCAGGCTCCGCGGCAGGTCGCGCGTCGCGGTCCCTTCCCGGTTGGTCCAGTACTCGACCCGGTCGAGGCCCGGAATGGAGGGGATCCTTGGCACCGAGCCGATGGCCAGGATCACCTTGTCGGCTTCGAGCCGATGCACGGTCTCTTCGTGGCGAGCCTCCAGCAGGCCGGGACCGATGAATCGGGCGCTGCCACGCACGACGGTCGCCCCCGCGCCCTCCAGGGCGCGCACGTGCCCGCCATCGTCGGGCCAATCGGTCCGTTCGCGATTGATCATGTAGTCGCGGAAATCCGATGCACGACGCCACTCGTACGCACCGCCGGCGTGGTGCACCGCGGCGGCGTGGAGCAGCGCCTTGGAGGGCATGCACGCCCAGAACGGGCATGCGCCGCCAAACAGCTCGCGGTCGACGACCACGACCCTGGCTCCCCGGCCGGCAGCCAGGTGCGTCGCGGCCTCGCCGGCGGCGCCGGCTCCGATCACCGCGATGTCGAAGCGGTCCAATGCGCAATCCTCCGGTTTGGCTGGGAAGGCAACCCCGCGGCCGATCGGCCCTGCGGCCCGGGTGCCGGCCCATCATAGACGGCGGCTCGTCGGCGGCCCTTGAGCGTCCGATCAGCGGCTGGCCTCGATGCCGGCCATCCAGATGCGCGCGGGACGGACGTCGCCCATCCGCAGCGCGAACGCACCTTCATGCTCTGCGTCCCAGGCGACGATGTCGGCGGCCAGCCCCGCGCGCAGCGTGCCGCACACCTCATCGAGCTGAAGGGCCTGCGCGGCGCCGAACGTGGCGCTCCGCACCGCCGCATCGACGCCCATCCCCAACAGGGTTGCGCCCAGGCCGATCGCCATCGGCATCGAGTAGCTGCCCCAGGTGCCGGCGTTCGCGTCCGTGGCCAGGGCGACCCGAGCACCGGCCGCCAGCAGCTCACGCGCCGGCGGTAGCGGGCCACCCATCGCCAGCGCCGGGCCGGGGAGCAGGGTGGCCACGGTGCGGGATTGGGCCAGCGCCGCCACTCCCGCCGCGTCGAGCCGCTCGAGGTGATCGACCGACGCCGCCCCCAGGCGGACGCCGAGCTCCGTGGCGCCGGTGCGGGCAAGCTGCTCGGCGTGAAGCCGCAGGCCAAGGCCCAGCGACCGCGCCGTCGTCAGGATCCCCTCCGTGGACTGCAGATCAAAGAAACCCTCGTCGCAGAAGACGTCGCAGAACTCGGCGTGGCGGGCCGCCTCGGGGAGCATCTCGTCGACGACGCTGGCCACGTACTCGCCAGGGGATGCCGCCTCCGGCCCGACTGCGTGCGCCCCGAGGAAGGTGCGCACCACCCGTATCCCGACCCGCTGTGCGGCCCGCCCGATGATCGCCAGCTGCCGCAGCTCCTCGGCCGGGGCCAGGCCGTAGCCGGACTTGCACTCGATGGTGGTGGTGCCCGATCCGAGCGCCGCGGCGAGGCGGCCGGCGGTCAGGTCAAGGAGCTGCGCGTCGCTCGCGGCGCGGGTGGCCGCCACCGTGCGCATGATCCCGCCGCCGGAGTACGGGGTCCCCGCCAGCCGGGCCGCTGCTTCGTCTGAGCGGTCGCCGGCGAAGATCGGGTGCGTATGCGCGTCGATCAGCCCCGGGGTGACCAGCGCGCTGCCGAGGTCGTCGACCTCGCCCACGGCGGGTGCATCGTCCGGAGAGCCGACCCAGGCGATGAGACCGTCGCGGATGAGCAGCGCCCACGGCGAGAGCGGCCCCGGCCGGGGAGCGCCGTCCGGCTGGGCGACGAGCAACCGGCCACTGCCGATCAGGAGCCGATCGCCGGGAGGCATCGGTCAGTCAGACGCGCCGTCCGCGGAGCATGCCCCACGCCATGATCGCCAGTGCGACCACCACCAGCACCGCGATCAGGCCGATCGCCAGCCGCACGATGAAGCCGATGATGATCAGCACCACCACGATCGCAAGCAAGCCGAGAAGCAGGCCCATTGTCGTCTCCCTTCGGATCGAGTCAGTGCACGATAGCGCCCATGGGCCGGTCCCGGGGAACCGCGCCCGCGCCGGCGGTGTATCGGTTGCGCAACGGTGGAGGGCCGTCCACTGACCGATAGCGATCTGATCGAGCGAGCAAGGCGCGGCGATGTCGCCGCGTACGAGGAGCTGGTGCGTCGATACGAGATGCTCGCCTTCCGCACGGCCGTCCTGATCTGCCGCGACGCCGACGAGGCCCGCGATGCGGCGCAGGAAGGCTTTGTCCGGGCTTGGCACGCGCTGCCGCGCTTTCGGGCCGGTGCGGAGCCACGGCCATGGATCCTGCAGATCGTGGCCAACGCGGCGCGAAACCGTCGGCGAGGCAGCACCCGCCGCGAGAGCCTCGCTCTGCGACTTGCGCAGGATCGCCCCTCGGGTGGTGCGGCTCCATCGCCCGAGGCGGCGGTCCTGGCCGGCGAGCGCCGGCAGGAGCTGCTCGCCGCCGTCAACGGCCTGCGGGACGAGGACCGCGAGGTGCTCGCCTTTCGCTGGTTCCTGGACCTGGGCGAGGCGGAGATGGCGGCTGCGCTGGGAATCCCGCGCGGAACGGTGAAGTCCCGCCTGTCGCGGGCCATGGGCCGCCTCCGGGCAGCGCTCTCCGCCGACACGCGGCAGGTGCGCATCGATGGCTGACCGATTCGACGTGCAGGGCCTCGAGGCGGGGCTGGCCGATCTGGGAGGGCACCTCGACTTCCCGGCCACGCCCCCGCTGGCGGACATGGTGCGCGTCCGGCTCGCCGCCACTTCGGCGAGCCGCCGCCGCTTCTTCGGCCCGCTGGGCAGGAGCTTCCTGCTGGCGGCCGCGGCGCTCGTGCTCCTGGCGGGGATCGCGGCCGCGCTCGGCTTCCTGGTCGGGGGGGTGCGAATCACCTTCACCGAGCGCACGCCGGTACCTCTCCCCTCCGGGGTCGTCTCGGAGCGCAACTTCGGCATCGAGGTCAGCCTCGACGAGGCGCGCCGGCGTGCCGGCTTCACGATTCTGGTGCCGGGCGCCGGCGGACCAGGCAAGCCCGATCACATCTTCTTCGAGCGGATCCCCGTCGGCGGCACGGTGACGCTGGTCTACGCTGCGCGTGCTGGATACCCCGCCGACCCCACAGGCATCGGCGTGGCGATCACGGAGTTCCGCGGCGACATCGGTCCAGAGGTGTTCGAGAAGCTGATCACCACCGGAACGGGGGTGCGACGCACGAGCGTCAACGGTCAGGCGGCGTACTGGATTGCCGGCGGCGAGCATTTCTTCTTCTACCGCGATGCGAACGGGCAGATCGTGGATTCCAGCATGCGGCTGGTTGGAGACGCGCTGGTCTTTGAGCAATCCGGCGTCACGGTCCGGATCGAGGGCGCGGGGACGCTGGAGGCGGCGGTCCGCCTGGCCGCGACGCTGGGACACTGAACTCCCGGGGCTAGACCGGAAGCTCCGATGGAGACGGTGGCGCCGCGCCGGTCCGACGGTGCACCGTGGCGAACAGCAGGCCGGCGAGGATGGTCGCGGCGCCCAGCAGCTGGACGGCCGACGGGCTCTCGTGCAGGAGCACCATGCCGAGCAGCACCGAGCCGATCGGCTGCAGCGTCAAAACCACGCTGGTCACCGCGGCCGGCAGGCGAGGCAGCGAGACGCTGATCAGCAGCCAGCCGACCACCTGCGACGAGAGGGCGAGGGCCACCAGCCAGCCGTGCTCCGGCCAGCTCGGCACGAGATTCACCTCGCCGAACGGCAGCCCGATGAGCACGGCGGCGACCATGGCCACCGCGGTGGCGTCGAAGAGCGGCCCCGCCGGACGCCGGATGTCCTGGTTGCCGCGCCGCAGCACGAGCAGGAAGCCCGCATAGGCGAAGCCGGTGAGCACCCCGGTCACGACACCCAGCCCCGGGTCGCGCCCATACGCGTGCCCGCCGATTGCGCCGGAGATGAGCACCACTCCGAGGAGGACGACCGGAATCGCCACCAGCACCCGCGACGTAGGACGCTCCCCGAGGAAGAGCCAGGCGGCCAGCGCGACGATCACGACCTGGGTGTTTCCCAGCACGGTCGCCAGGCCGGCGCCGACGAGCCCGATGGTGTGGTGCCAGATCACCAGGTCGACCGCAAAGAAGATTCCGGCCACGAGCGCCAGGCGGACCTGCGCCGCGGGGCGTGGCCCGTAACGTCGGTGCTCGAGCCACGCGAGCAGGCCGAGCGCCGGCAGGGCGTAGGCACACCGAAAGATGGCCGCGGTGGCGGGCGAGGCGCCGGAAAGCCGGACCAGGACGGCGCTGAAGGCGATGGTCAGGGCGCCGAGGATGGCGGTCAGGATCGGTCGATCCGAAAGCAGACGAACCGAGCCGCGGATCTGCTCCGCGCGGCTGACCGGCACGCGGACCGACGAGAGGAGCATCGGCGGAGGGTAGCCGAGTTGGGCCTTGCCGATCCGCCCGTCGAGGCGGAAACTGCGCGAGCCAGCTAGGAGCGTCCGATGAGCACCCTGCCCGCGGGCACGGTCACCTTCCTGTTCACCGACATCGAGGGCTCGACCCGGATGCTCCAGGCGCTCGGTGACCGCTACACCTCGCTGCTCGAACGTCACCACCTGCTGCTGCGCGAGTCGGTCACCGCCGAGGGTGGCGCGGTGGTCGGCACCGAGGGCGACTCAATCTTCGCGGTCTTCCCGAGCGCGCCGCGCAGCGTGGCAGCGGCCGTCGCGGCACAGCGGGCGCTGGCCGCCGAGCAGTGGCCTGGCGACATGCCGCTGCGAGTCCGGATGGGACTTCACACCGGCGAGGGGACGCCGAGCGGGAGCTCGTACGTCGGGATCGACGTGCACCGCGCGGCCCGGATCGCTGCGGCCGGGCACGGCGGGCAGGTGCTGCTCTCCGCCCCGACGGCAGCGCTCGTTGAGCACCTGTTGCCCGATGGCGTCACGCTGCTCGACCTCGGTGAGCATCGGCTCAAGGACCTCGAGCGGAGTGAACGCCTCAACCGGCTCCTGATCGAAGGGCTCCCGGTCGACGATCGACAGGTCCGCTCGCTCGACGTCATTCCCAACAACCTCCCGGTCCAGAATTCGAGCTTCCTCGGCCGGGAGCGTGAGATCGCCGAGGTCAGGGAGCTGCTCGGCCAGGCTCGCCTGCTGACGCTTACCGGGCCGGGTGGGACAGGCAAGACCAGGCTCAGCCTTCAGGTCGCGGCGGATGCGCTGGATCGCTTCCCCGACGGGGTCTACTTCGTCGCGCTGGCTCCGATTGGCGACGCCGAGCTGGTTGCGCCGACCATTGCGCAGGAGATCGGTATCGCCAACCGCGGCGGCCTGGAGCCGCTCGACCGGCTGCGCGAGCATCTGCGCGAGCGGACCATGCTGCTCGTGCTCGACAACTTCGAGCAGGTCGCCTCCGCAGCGCCGGTGGTTGGCGAGCTGCTCACCTCGGCCGCGCGCCTCACGGTGCTCGTCACCAGCCGCGCCGTGCTCCACCTGTACGGGGAGCGTGAGTACCCGGTGCCCCCGCTCGGCCTCCCCGACCCGCTTCGTGACCGAAATGTCGAAGCGATCTCCCAGTACGAGGCGGTCCGCCTGTTCATCGAGCGCGCGGTCGCGGTCAAACCCGATTTCCGGGTCACGAACGAGAACGCGCCGGCGGTTGCCCAGATCGCGGTCAGCCTGGACGGTCTACCACTGGCGATCGAGCTGGCCGCGGCGCGCATCCGGGTGCTGACCCCCGACGCGATGCTGCAGCGGCTCGCCCACCGCCTCTCGCTGCTCTCCGGCGGGGCGCGCGACCTCCCCGAGCGCCAGCAGACGTTGCGAGGCGCCATCGGCTGGAGCCATGACATGCTCGACGACGCCGAGCGGAGGTTGTTTGCCGGCATGTCCGTGTTCGTCGGTGGCGCCGGGCTCGAGGCGGTGGAGTCGGTGTGCGCCACCGATGACGGGGGCGAGGATCTGCTCGATGTGTTGAGCTCCCTGGTCGACAAGAGCCTGGTGCGCCAGGTGACCGATGCGCGTGGCCAACCACGGTTCGGGATGCTCGAGACGATCCGGGACTTTGCCCTCGAGCAGCTCGAGCGATCGGGCGACGCCACCGACCTGCGGCGACGCCATGCCCGACTCTTCGCCGGACTGGTGGAAACGGCGCGACCACAGTTGCTCGGTGCGCAGAAGCGCGAGTGGCTCGATCGCCTCGAGGACGAGCACGACAACCTGCGGGCCGCGATCTCTTGGGCCGTCGACAACGACGAGCCGGAGCTGGCCCTGCGCATGACCGCCGGCCTGTGGCGCATGTGGCAGATGCGCGGCTACCTGGTGGAGGGCTTCGAGCAGGTCCGCCGTGCCCTGGCCATGGCGGGCGCGGAGCATGAAACGGTGCTGCGCGCCGATGCGCTCGAGGCACTCGGCGGCCTCGCCTGGTGGAAGGGTGAGCTCGGCCCCGCACGCGAGGCGTACGACGCATGCCTGGCGCTGCGGCGCGCCCAGGGCGACCGACGCGCGACCGCGGAGGCGATCTACAACCTGTCGTTCACGTTCGCGTTCAGTGGCTCGGATGCCGACTACGTGCGGGGAGAGGAGCTCACCAACGAGGCGCGTGCGCTCTTTGAGGAGATCGGCGACAAAGCGGGAGTCGCAAAGGTGATGTGGGCCTTTGCCAACCTGGGCTGGACGACCAACCAGCTATCCGCCGCGCGCGACGCCGGTCTTCAGGCGCTGCCCATCTTCCGAGAGCTCGATGACGAGTTCATGGTTGGATGGACCCTCTACGATCTGGGCGTCGTGGCGGTGAAGCTGCGGACCCTCGACGAAGCGCAGCTTCACCTGTCAGAGGCGCTCGAGATCTTCGCCGCGGCCCGTGACGTGTCGGGCTACGTCCTGGTACTCGATGCCGTCGCCGCGCTGGCGGAAGCGCAGGGAGACCGGCAGCGGGCGGCCCGTCTGTCGGGCGCCGTTGCGGCGCTGGAGACGTCGTCCGGCACGGGACTCAACCCGACGAACCGGGATCTCCTCGGATTCCAACCCGATCGGCTGCGCCACGACCCCGTCACGGCCGCAGCCTGGGTGCGCGGGAGTCGAATGTCGACCGACGAGGCGATCGCCGAGGCCCGCGGCGCTCTTCATCCCGGTGCCGGAAGGTCGCGGCGCGGGAAGACAACCAGCGCGTAGACGACGGGGATCACGGCCACCGCCAGTAACAGCACGAAGTCGAGCGGGTCAGCCGAGCCGGTGAGGATCTCGGTCGGCTGGAAGTGGTGGAACAGCGAGTACTCCTGGGCCCACCGGGCGCCGGGCACGAAGGTGCCCAGGATCTCCAGGAAGTAGTTGACCATCAGGTACGCCAGCGACAGACCGATGGCCGGCCCGCTGCGGTCGAAGCTGACCGATGCCGCGATGGCGAAGGTGCCGAATGCCGCCCACAGCAGGAACCCATTGACCCACACCAGTGGCAGGCGGCTGACGTTCAGCTGGTCGAAGACTCCCTGGGTCGCGGCTCCCAGCGTCATCCCGGCCAGCATCGCGGCGATCACCACCGCGATCAGCCCAAAGAGCGCCACGGTCAGGGTCATCACCAGGCCTCGACGTGGGATCGGGCGGGCGAGCAGCACCTCCAGGGTGCCGCGCTGGCGCTCGCCGGCGACCGCGACGGCGCCCATGCCGATCGCGAAGACGCCGAGCAGCGCGATGGCGATCGGGTGCTCGGTGCCGAGCGTCACCGTGCCGGGGAGTGTCAGCAGCGACCCGGAGCCAAAGTTCGAGAGCTGCTGGAAGAGCGGGTTCTGGGCGGCCAATGTGCGGATCGAGTCGGAGAACTGCGCGTAGAAGAGGGGCAGCAGCCATCCCCAGCCGACCGCGCAGAGCGCCACGATCGCCAGCTTGACGGCCTGCCAGCGCCAGGTCTGGACGAGCAGCGCGCCGTTCATCCGGCGACCTCCGCGGGGTTATCGTCACCATCGGCGTAGAACTCGAGAAACGCCTCCTCCAGGCTCGCCGGCTCGATCGTCAGGTCCTCGAGCGATGGGGACGCGATGGCGCGGATGAAGGGCGCCATGGCTCCCTGCAACGTGGCCCGCACCTGGTCGCGATGGACCGTCACGTCCGCAAGCCCGGGGATGGCCGACAGGTCGGGGGTCCCTCCGCGCCAGCGCAGCGCCACCTTGCGCTTGCGCCGCGCCAGCAGCTCGTCGATGTGCTGCAGCGCCATCAGCTGGCCGGCCCGGATGATGGCGACCCGGTCGCAGACGCGTTCCACCTCGGACAGGATGTGCGAGCTGAAGAAGACGGTGCGGCCCTCGCGCCGGAGGTCCAGCAGGATGGCGTAGAAGGCCTGCTGCATGAGCGGATCGAGCCCCTCCGTGGGCTCGTCCAGGATCGCCAGCTCCGGGTCGTGTTGCAGGGCCTGGATGACCCCGATCTTCTGCCGCATCCCTCGTGAGTAGTCCCGCACGCGGCGGCGCAGGACGGTGGCCGACAGCTGAAGGCGGTCCGCGAGCTCGGCGCGACGAACCGGAGGCCGACCCTGCAGCTCCGCGAGGTAGTCCAGGGCGCCCATCCCGGTCAGCGAGTCGTACAGCGCGATGCCACCGGGAAGGTATCCGGTCCGACGCCTGATCTCGACGCTCTGGGTCGCCACGTCCAGGCCCAGGACGCTGGCACGGCCGTCGGTCGGATGGAGGAAGCCCAGCAGGGTTCGGATCGTCGTCGACTTTCCCGCGCCGTTCGGACCAAGGAAGCCAAAGATCTCGCCCTGCTGGACGTCGAGCGTCAGCGCGTTCAGCGCGGGCACCCTTCCGTAGCGCTTGGTCAGCCTCTCGGTGCGGATCGCCGGCTCGGGCGGGGACGCGGCGCGAGAGTCCGGAGGGAGTGCGGCCTCCGCCTGCCCCGGGGATGGTGCGCCTGCGTCGGGATGCGAGTCCTGATGCGGCGCGGTCATGCTCGAAAGCCTAGCCGAACACTCCATCGGTCGCGGCCGCCATTCGAGCGACTACCATCGGCCGGTGGCGAGCGACCGGATCGTGGTCATCGGAGCCGGGGTGATGGGGACCTGGACGGCGTACTGGCTGCGGGCGCGGGGCCACGCGGTGACTCTGGTCGACTCGTACGGCGCGGGGAACTCGCTCGCCTCCTCCGGAGACGAGTCGCGCGTCACGCGCAGCGCGCACGGCGCCGACCGCCACTACCCGCGCTGGCAGCGTCGTGCCCTCGCGCACTGGCGCGAGCTGGAGGCTGCCGCCGGAGTCCAGCTGTTCGTCCCGAGCGGTGTCCTGTGGTTCGCGCACAGCGATGACGGCTTCGAAGCCGGGTCCGTCGAACCGCTTCGCGAGCTCGAGATCCCGATCGAGCGGCTCTCCGCGGAGGACGTGGCGCGCCGGTGGCCGGTCATCTCCCCCGATGACCTGGGGTGGGCGCTCCACGAGCCCGAGGCGGGCGCGCTGCTGGCCCGGCGCGGCGTGGCACTCACCGCCGCCGCGTTCGGCGGCAACGGTGGCGAGCTGCGAATCGGACGCGTGCTGGTCCCCGATGCGGCCGATGCCGGCCCGGAGCGGCTGCGCCGCGTCCGCCTCGCGGACGGGTCGGCGCTCGAGGCCGACGCCTTCGTGTTCGCGTGCGGCCCCTGGCTCCCGGGCCTCTTCCCCCAGCTGCTCGGCGGCCGCATCAGCGTCACCCGCCAGGAGCTCGTGTACGTCGCGCCGCCCCCGGGTGATGCCCGGTTCGACGCCGGCGTGCTGCCGACCTGGGTCGATTACGACCGCGCCTTCTACGGGATCGGGTCGATCGAGGGGCGCGGGATGAAGTGCGCCCCGGACTGGCCCGGACCTCCGATCGATCCGGATCGACAGGAGCGACGCGTGTCCGATGCAACCGTCGCAGCGGTACGCGGGCTGCTCCGCCTGCGCTTCCCGTCGCTCGCCGACCGGCCGGTCGCCGAGGGCCGCGTGTGCCAGTACGAGAGCACCGCCGACACGAACTTCATCATCGACCGCCACCCGGCATGGGCCAACGCCTGGATCGTGGGTGGCGGCTCCGGCCACGGGTTCAAGCATGGCCCGGTGATCGGCGAGCTCGTGGCCGCCGGCATGACCGGTGACGAGGATGCGTGGCGCGGCCTGGCGCCGCCGGACAGGCGCTTTGCGCTGACGGACCGCCCAACGAGCCCTCCGCTGCGCACCAGCGGCATTGGCCCCAGCGACCTCCGCTATGCAGGCGGCGCGAGCTCGTCCAGCGCCACCGAGAAGGCGGACAACGTCTCGTCGGAATAGAGGACGAAGCGCACCAGCTCCAGCGACGTCTCACCGCCGAAGTGGTGCAGCACGGCGTCGAGCGCGATCCGCGCTCCGGCCCGCAGCGGAAAGCGGTAGATGCCGAGGCTGATTGCCGGCAACGCGAGGCTCCGCGCCCCGAGCCGATCCGCCGCTGCGAGCGACGACCGGTACGCCGCTGCCAGCAGCGCTTCCTCGCCATGGGTGCCGCCGGTCCACACTGGGCCGACGGCGTGAATCAGCCAGCGCGCCTTCAGGCGACCGGCCGCGGTGGCCACCGCGGTCCCGGTCGGCGTTCCGGACGGGTATCGCGAGCGCAGCTCGTCCAGCACGCCTGGCCCGGCGGCGGTGTGGATCGCGCCGTCCACGCCGCCTCCCCCGCGCAGGGCGGCGTTGGCCGCGTTGGCGATGGCATCCAGGGCCTGGGTCGTGATGTCGCCGCGGACGAGCTCCAGGCGTCGGCCGGCGACGGTCAGCCCGCGGCTCACCGGGCTGTGGTGCTCAGCGACGCACGCGGGCGGCGCGCCACACGGCCCGGATTCCGGGTCGCTGGCCGTAGAGCAGCACGCCGGCGGAGTAGATGCGTGCCGCGAGCGAGTGGACGATCACGATCCCGGCCACCAGCAGGAGCGCGCTGAACACCACCTCCAGGGGCGTCACGGTCGAGAGCACCAGCCGCAGAGGCATGAAATACGGCGCGAAGAACGGGACGAACGAGAGAACGTGGACCCATCCGGAGTCGGGGGTGCTGAGCGCCGTGAAGGCCGCAAAGTAGCCCACCACGCCGACCAGGGTCATCGGCCCGACCATCTGCTGGACGTCCTCCTGGCGGCTCACCATCGAGCCCAGGGCGGCGTACACGGCCGCGTACAGGACGAAGCCGCCGAGGAAGAAGAGGCCGAATACGATGAGCACCGGGATGGTGACCCCTGCAAACGGGGAGCTGGCCCCGGAGCCGCCCACGATCGCGCGCGACAGGGGGCCGGACAGGATGACACCCACCAGGGCGGCGCCCAGGATCGCCAGGTATTGGGTCAGGCCCGCAGCGCAGGTGCCGATCACCTTGCCGGCGAGCAGCTGTCGAGGGCTGGCGGCGGTGATCAGCAGCTCCATCACGCGACTGCTCTTCTCCTCCGCAACGCTGCCGGCGACCCAGTTTCCGTAGGTCATGATCGCCATGAAGGTGAGCACCACCAGGACCGTCGCGAGCAGATAGGCGGCGACGGAGGCCGCGGTGTCGCGCCGGCCGGCGTTGGGATCGAGCGGCTCGACCCGGAAGCCGACCGGCGTGAAGATGGCGGACGGATCGCGCACCCCAGCGCGCGTCAGGCGGTCCGAGATGGCCAGCTGTTGGGAGGCGGCTTGGACGGCCGCCAGCGAGCGCGAGGTGGGACTGCTGTCCCCAAAGTAGTCAAAGGCCAGGTCTCCGGAGCTGCTTCGGCCGATGGTCAGCAGGCCGTTCAGCCGGCCGTCCTGAACGTCGCGTCTGGCGGCGATCGGATCGCTGACCGGGACAAGCTCGTAGTTCGCCGACCGGGGCGTGCCGCCGTCGGCCTGGCCGGCCGCGCTCGGGGGGTTCAAGCCGCCACCGAGGAGCCCCAGCGTCCGAGGCGGCGGATCAGCGGCAGAGATGACGACGCCCAGGCGCTGCGGACGATCGGCACCCAGCATCCGGAAGCCGACGGGGGCGAGCGCCAGGCCCAGGCCGACCAGGGCCAGGATCGCGGTCATGATCACGAAGGCGCGGCTGCGCACGCGAACGAGGTATTCGCGTCGAGCGATGTACCACGCGTTCGGAAAGAGCCCGCTCATCGGTCTTGCGCTCCGGTGTCGGGGGCTGTGGCCACCTCCGCGAGGTGGCGTTCCGGCTCCTCGGCGCGCCTGCCCACGTGCTCGATGAAGATCTCCTCCAACGACGGGTCGGCGATCTCGAAACGGGTCACCCGGTCGCCGCGGGCGAGCGCTGCGCGCAGGACCTCCTCGGGGTCGCTGCCACTCGCGACATGGAGCTCGAGATAGTCCTCCCCCCGACGCGTGAGCTGCACGCCCGGGATCTGCTCCACCCAGCCGGTGCCATCCCCATCGACGGCCAGGCGGACCACCTGGCGTCCCATCGCGCGTTTGACGTCCCGGACGGCGCCGCTGACCACCACCCGGCCGCGATCGAGGATGGCGATCGACTCGCACAGCTCCTCCACCGTCTCCATCTGGTGCGTCGAGAAGATCAGCGTCTTGCCTCGATCGCGCATCGCCAGGAACGCTTCCTTGAGCAGTTGCACGTTGACCGGGTCGAGCCCGGAGAACGGCTCGTCCATGATCAGCACCTGGGGGTCGTGGAGGATCGAGGCTATGAACTGGATCTTCTGCTGGTTCCCCTTCGACAGCTCCTCGACCTTTCTGTTCAGGTAGTCGGCGATCCGGAATCGCTCGAGCCAGGCGTCGACCTCGCCGGACGCATCGGCCGATGAGACGCCGTACAGGGAGGCGAAGAAGCGCAGCACCTCGGCGACGCGCATACGCAGGTAGAGGCCGCGCTCCTCTGGCAGGTAGCCCCACGTCCGCCGCGGCAGAGCGGTGTTCGGTCGCCCCTCCCAGGTCACCGTTCCCGAGTCGGGGCGCAGGATGTCCAGCACGATTCGCATCGAGGTCGTCTTGCCCGCCCCGTTCGCGCCAAGCAGACCAAAGATGCGTCCCGGCTCGACGGTGAAGGTCGCGTCGTCGAGGGCAAGGATCGTCCCGAAGCGCTTGGAGATGTGATCGACGACCAGGCTCATGCCGTGGTCCGGTGCTTCACGCCCCGTGCCTCCCACCCAGCTCCTGTCGCCCCACGCCGCGCTCTGGCCGCAGCACCAAGCGCCGATTATGCGGCAGGTCCCGTCGATCGGTCCGAAGGGTGCCCGCCGTCGGGCTGCCGCGGTGGCGGCGGGCGAGGAGACGCCGCATGCCTTTGCTACACTTCGCCACCGAACCGCCCCTGCGGGGCGCGGTTTCCGCAGGTGTCGACTCGTGACCCCGGTCTGAGCTCACCATCCTCCCCGTTACCACAGGAAGCCCGATGAAGATCGCTGTCCCGCGCGAGACCGCCCCCGGCGAGACACGCGTCGCGCTGACCCCGCAGGCCGGCGCGCAGCTGGCCGGCGACGGCGTGGAGGTCATCGTGCAGGCCGGCGCGGGCGAAGGCTCCTCGATCCCCGATGACCTGTACCGGGACGCCGGGGTGACGATCGCGCCGGACGCTCCCTCGCTGTATGGCCAGGCTGACCTCGTGCTTCGTGTCGGCCGGCCCAGCGACGAGGAGATCGAGATGCTCAAGCCGGGGACGGTGCTGATCGGTACGCTCGGCGTGCTCTCGAACCCGCAGCTTGCCGTGCGTCTCGCGTCGGCGGGAATCACGGCCATCAGCATGGACGCCATCCCGCGCATCACGCGCGCGCAGTCGATGGACTCGCTCTCCAGTCAGAGCACGGTCGGTGGCTACAAGGCGGTCCTCCTGGCCGCGAACCGGCTGCCGAAGTTCTTTCCGCTACTGACCACCGCCGCGGGCACGGTCCGCCCGGCACGCGGCATCATCATGGGCGCCGGCGTGGCCGGCCTGATGGCGATCGGTACCGCCCGACGGCTGGGAGCGGTGGTCGAGGCGACCGACGTCCGCCCGGTGGTCAAGGAGCAGGTCCAGTCGCTGGGTGCCACCTTCCTAGATGTCGAGATGACCGATGAGGAGAAAGCGCAGGCCGAGACGGCGGGTGGCTACGCCCGCGAGATGAGCGACGACTACAAGCGCCGCCAGGCGGAGCTGATCGCCCAGCGGGTGAGCGAAGCGGATTTCGTGATCACCACCGCCCTGATCCCCGGGCGGCCGGCGCCGCGGCTGATCACCGAGGCGATGGTGCGCAGCATGAAGCCGGGGAGCGTGATCGTCGACATGGCCGCCGAGGCGGGCGGGAACTGCGAGCTCACCGAGCCGGGGCGTGAGGTGGTGAAGGATGGCGTCACGATCATCGGCCTCACCAACCTGCCGGCGATGATGCCGGGCAGCGCAACCCAGATGTACGCCAAGAACGTGCAGACGCTCGTCAGCCACCTGGTCCACGAGGGCCGCGTGACCATCGACTTCGGGGACGAGATCACGCGCGGCGCGACGATCACCCACCAGGGCGAGGTGGTTCACGAGGCGACGCGGTCCGCCCTGGGTCTCGACACCGATCGGGCCGAGTCGTCGTCCGGGGGCGCGGGCCGATGACCGAGGCGCTCGACCCGCGCGCGCTCATCGACGCGCTCTTCATCCTGGTGCTGGCCGCGTTCGTCGGCTACGAGGTGGTCAGCAAGGTGCCCACCATGCTCCACACGCCGTTGATGTCGGGCGCCAATGCGGTGCACGGCGTGATCGTGGTCGGCGCGATGCTGGTGGCGGCCACCGCGGATGATCCGCTGCGCATCGTGCTGGCCTTCGTCGCCGTCGTGCTCGGCACCATCAACGTGGTCGGCGGCTTCGTGGTCACCGACCGGATGCTCGAGATGTTCCGCGGCCGGGGCCGAGGCCGAGGCGGCGACGAGGCGGGCAAGGGCGAGGGCGGACGCCGATGACGCTGCTCACGCTCCTCACCTACGTGGTGTACCTGCTCGCCGCTTCCGGGTTCATCCTGGCCCTGAGGTTCCTCGCCTCGCCCCGGACGGCCCGCACCGGCAACCTGCTCGGCGCCGCCGGGATGGCGCTGGTGATCGTGTGGACCCTCGCCGTCACCCCGGGCATGCTCTCGCATTGGTGGATCCTGCTGCTGGCCGGCGCCATCGGTGCGGTCGTCGGCATGCTCGGCGCCCGACGGGTGCCGATGACGGCCATGCCGCAGATGGTGGCCATCTTCAACGGCGCCGGAGGCGGCGCCGCAGCGGTCGTCGCGCTCTCCGAGTTCCTCGCCGCCGCGGGACACGGGAGTGGCCTTCTTCCCCTGGTACCGATGATCGCCACGCTCCTGGGCGCCGTCATCGGTGGCGTCTCGCTGACCGGATCGATCGTCGCCTTTGGCAAGCTACAGGGGCTCATCCCCGCGCGCCCGGTGAGCTATCCGGGTCAGCAGATCGTCGCTGCCGTCCTGCTCGGTGCGCTGGTGGTCATCGGCATCGTGCTGGCCGCGATCACCAACAGCGTCCCGCTGTTCCTGGCGTTCGTCGCGATCGCGCTCGTCACCGGCGTGGCGCTGGTGATGCCGATCGGCGGGGCGGACATGCCGGTGGTCATCAGCCTGCTGAACAGCTACACCGGGATCGCGGTCGCGGCCACCGGCTTCGTGCTCGGCAACTACGCGCTGCTGATCGCCGGCACGCTGGTCGGCGCGTCCGGCGCGGTCCTCACCCAGCTGATGTGCCGGGCCATGAATCGGTCGCTGTTCAACGTGCTGTTCGGTGCGTTCGGCACGGGGGGCGCCGCCGCCGGGGGACCGGCCGGCGCGGAGCAGAACGCGAGGGAGATCGGCGCCGAGGACGCGGCGGTGCTGATGGCCTATGGCCAGAAGGTGATCATCGTTCCGGGCTACGGGATGGCCGTCGCCCAGGCGCAGCAGCCGGTCCGCGAGCTGATGGACCTGCTCCTGGCGCGGGGCGTGGATGTCCAGTTCGCGATCCACCCGGTCGCCGGCCGGATGCCGGGCCACATGAACGTGCTGCTGGCGGAGGCGAACGTGCCGTACGAGCGCCTCAAGGAGATGGACGAGATCAACGACGAGTTCCCGACCGCCGACGTCGCGCTGGTGATCGGCGCCAATGACGTCACCAATCCAGCCGCCCGGACCGACAAGAGCTCGCCGATCTACGGGATGCCGATCCTCAACGTCGACCAGGCAGCCAACGTGGTCGTCCTCAAGCGCTCGATGGCCGCCGGCTTTGCCGGCATCGCCAACCCGCTGTACGCCGATGACAAGACCGCGATGCTGTTCGGGGACGCCAAGCAGAGCGTCCAGGCCCTGGTCACCGGCGTGAAGAACGCCTGAGCCAAGGGCGCCTGGCGCGAGGGACGCGGGGATGGTCGATCGAGTGCCGGCGGCACCCGACTGCGCGCTGTGCCGGGGGCCGGACGGCGATCCGGGGCTCAGCCGGGTCGAGGTCTGGCGCGACGATCTCTGGCGCTTCTCGATGGCGACCCAGGGGCCGACGCTCGGCTTCGGCTACCTGGAGCCGATTCGCCACATCCCGTTTCTCGCCGACCTCGATGGCCCCGAGGCGGCGACCTTCGGACGGGTGATCGCGCATGTCAGCGCGGTGCTGCGGGAGGCCACCGATGCGCCGCAGGTGTACGCCTACGTCTTCGGCAGCGGGATTCCGCACCTGCACGTCCATCTCGCCCCGAACACGCCGGCCGGCGTGCTCAGCACGCAGCTCATCGAGGGGCACGTCGAGGTTCGGCCACTTCCCAGCGGCGCCGGCGAGATCGTCAGCCTCGACCACCCGGACCTTCCGGAGACCGAGCTGGCGCAGGTCATCGATCGCGTCCGCGGGGCGCTCAGGTCCGGGGCAAGAGACCGATGAGTCGGCCGGCCGACGGTCGCTGGGTGGTCCTGGACGTGGGCGAGACGCTCATCGACGAGACCCGGGTGTGGTCGATCTGGGCCGACGTGCTGGGCATCCCGCGGCTCACCTTCCTGGCCGGTCTCGGGGCCGTGGTCGAGCGCGGCCAGGAGCACCGCGAGGTGTTCGCCCTGTTCGGGGTGACCGATTGGCGGGCTCGGGTCGACGAGGTCGAGGCGGCGTACGACGGTTTCCGCGCAGACGACCTGTATCCCGACGCCCTTCCGCTGTTCGCCACGCTGCGTGCGGCCGGGTATCGAACGGCGGTGATCGCCAACCAGCCGGCGGCCAGGACCGCGGAGCTGCGCCGACTCGGCGTGGACGCGGAGGCGATGGCCATGAGCGACGAGCTCGGCGTGTGGAAGCCCGATCCGGCCTTCTTTGCCCGCACCCTCGAGCTGCTCGGTGCGCCCGCCGCAGCCGATGTCGCCTACGTCGGGGATCGGGTCGACAACGACGTGCTGCCGAGCGCCGCGGCCGGCATGCGGGCGGTCTGGATCCGCCGCGGCCCGTGGGGGGTCATCCAGCGGCTGCCGGCGAGCGGGAACGAGACCGGAGACGGGCGCACAGCGCCGGGCGTGCTGGTCGTCGACACCCTCCGGGAGCTCGGCGAGCGCATCGGCGAAGCGTGGAGATCGGCGTCCGCGCCCGAGCCGGACGAGGCTGGCCAGATGCGATGAGGCCCCTCGCGTCGAGGGGCCTCATCGGTCGTGCGCGGAGGTGGAGGGTCACTCGCCCTTGGGCGTGACCTGCACCGTGCCCTTCTGGAAGCTCGCGCCCTGGGTATCGGTCCCCTGGAGTCCGTCGAGCGCCTTCTGCGCCAGATCGGTCCGATACGCCCAGCTCGCCGGATCGGCCTTCAGGATCTTGAAGTCCTTGGAGATCGACACGGTCTGGTTCCAGAGCTTGGGATCCAGGATCCCGATGCCGCTCGGCGAGGGCCAGATCAGCGCGTTGATCTCGTTCATCATCCAGCGCTGGTGCCCCTTGCCCAGGATGGTGCCCTGGTTCAGCGTGATGTCGACGCACTTGTCTGGGTTATCGCGGCAGTAGATCCAGCCCTTGAACGAGGCGCGCAGGAAGCAGGTCGCGATCTGCGCGTTGCTGACGCCGCTGGTCTGGCCGTCGAGCCAGCTCTTGCGGGCGATGACATGGTCCTGGAGCATCGCGGTGCCGTACTTGTTGAGGTCGATGATGTTTAGCTGATCCTGGCTGTAGAGCTTGCCGGTCTTGGGATCGGTCGTCTCCAGCAGCTGTGCGAGCTCGTTGTAGATCATCGCCTCGGCGGTGTCGATCTCCCGGTTCAGCAGGAGCGCCATGTTGAAGTCCTGCGTCACCTTCTTGTAGTCGGCGTCGGTGAGGCCGGCTTTGCGCGCTGCGGCGGTCACCTCGAACTCGTTGCCGAAGCCCCAGGCGCCGACCTTCTTACCCTTCCACTGGGCCGGGTCGGTGATGTTGCTGTCCTTCCAGGAGACTTCCAGGGTTCCGGAGCGCTGGAACACCTGGGCGATGTTGACCAGGTCGGCGCCCTGCTCGTTCGCGACGAGCACCTTGGGAACCCACGCCTCGCCGAACTCGGGGCCGTCCTTGGCGGCGACCACGGTCTGCGGGGCGATGGTCGGGCCGCCGTCGAGGATCGTGACGTCCAGACCGGCATCGCGGTAGTAGCCGTTGTCCTTGGCGGCGTAGTAGCCGGCGAACTGCGCCTGCGGAGTCCACTGCAGCTGGAACCGCACCTTGACGTTGGAGCCGCCGAGCGCGCTCGCCCCACAGTCGGACTGTGCGGCCGGGCCGCTGGCACCCGCGCTGGACGAGAAGACCACGCTCGGGGAGGTGGTCGGAGTGGCACCGGCGCCGCCGGTCCCGCACGCGGTCAGGGCCAAGCCGCCGGCGGCCAATAGAGTGATGCTGCGCCAGAGATGCTTCATCGGGGCTGTTCCTTCCGGTTGGGGCCGACCGGCCACGGTCGCGCCGCATTCTTGCGTTCCGCCTCGGGTCCTGTTATGCGCCGGCTGCGGCGCCACCTCCACCTCCTGCCTGCTCTCGAGCCATCGCCAAGTCGATCGGTCCGTGGTCAGCCTTCCCGTGCGCCCCGAACGGACGCGTGCCATGGCATCGCCACTCGCTCCAGCGCGGTGATCAGCAGGTAGAAGGCGATTCCGAGCGCCGCAGCGATGATGATGGCGGCCCAGGCGGTGGAGAAGCGCAGGAATGCTGCGCTCTCGACGATGACGCGGCCCAGCGCCTCGCTCGCTCCGCCGAAGTATTCGCCGACGATTGCCCCGATGAGGCTCAGCGTCGCCCCCACCTTGAGTGCCGTGAAGAAGTAGGGGAGGGCGGCGGGAATCCTGACTCGGCGCAGGATCTGCAGCTCGCTGGCGGCGTAGGAGCGCATCAGCTCCAGGGTGGCCGCGTCGGCGCTCACCAGGCCGCGCACCACGTTGATCATCACCGGGAAGAAGACCAGCACCGCCACGATCATCATCTTCGACAACGGGCTGGTGACACCGAACCAGTTGTTCATGATCGGGGCGAAGGCCACGATCGGCACCGCGTTGGCGGCGATCGCAAACGGCAGCAGCGCCGATCGTGCGACCGCGAAGCGCGAGGTTGCCAGGGCCGCGGCGAGGCCCGCCGTCAGACCGATGGCGAAGCCGCCGACCGCCTCGACGAGCGTGTTGATGCCGGCGTTGCGCAGCAGCTCCCAATTGTCACCGAAGGCGCCGATGATGTCGGTCGGTCGCGGAAGCAGGAAGCGCTCGATGTTCAGGGCGCGCACCAGCAGCTCCCAGAGGAGGATGCCGCCGACGAAGACGACGATCGTGGGCAGGTAGTAGGCGAGCCGACGTCTCATGTTCCGAGCCTGCCGGCGGCCTCGTCAGCCGCCTTCCCCTGCGCGGGCTGCCGGAGCTCTCCGCCGCGAAGCGCCTCCCGCACCTCGGTGACGAGCTCGAAGTAGCGCGGCGTCTCGCGGGTCGCATCGTCGCGGGGACGCGGCAGGTCGATGGGGATGATGCGGGTGATGCGCCCCGGCCGCGGCGACATGATCACCACGCGGCTCGAGAGGAAGACCGCCTCGGGAATCGAGTGCGTGACGAAGATGACGGTCGTTCCGGTCCGTTCCCAGATTCGCAGCAGCTCGTCGTTCATCCGCTCGCGGGTCATCTCATCCAACGCGCCGAACGGCTCGTCCATGAGCAGCAGCCTGGGCTCCAGGACCAGCGCACGCGCGATCGCCGCACGCTGCTGCATGCCGCCCGAGAGCTGCCAGGGGTGGTGGCGGCGAAAGTCCGAGAGCTCCACCAGGGCAAGCATCTCCGAGGCGCGCTGAGCACGCTCCCGGCGCGGCGTCCCCACGATCTCCAGGGGAAGCTGCACGTTCGAATCGATCGTGCGCCAGTCGAACAGCACCGGTGCCTGGAAGACGATCCCGTAGTCGCGGTCGTGGCGTGCGCGGTGGGCGGGCTTGCCATTCACCTCGACCGAACCGGCGCTGGGGGCGGTGAGGTCACCGATGATCCGCAGCAGGGTGCTCTTCCCGCAGCCGGACGGACCGATGAGGCTCACGAACTCGCCCGCCTCGACCCGCAGGTCGACCTCCTCCAGGGCCAGGGTCGTGTCTCCGCCGATCGAGAACCGCTTCTGGACGCCGCGCACCGCGACGATCTGCCTGTCGGCGCCCGAGGCGCTCGAGCCGGCGGAGGCGACGGGCGAGGCGCCCGAGACGCCCACGCTGCCCACGTCGGCGGGGAGGCGCGCGCTCACGCTTCCACCGCCGCCACGCGTCCGCGGAGGACGAGCAGCTCGGCCAGCCGAACGGCCGCGAACAGCGCGATGCCCAGCGCGGCGGAGACGAGCACCGTGGCCCACAGCTTCTCCGGGCCGGAGATGTATTGCGTGTTGAACTCCAGGATGGCGCGGCCCAAGCCGCCGCGGATGCCGGTCGGCTCCTCGCCCACGATGGCGCCCACCACGCTCGCCGTGGCGCTGATCTTGAACGCGGTGAAGAGGTAGGGCAGCGCAGCCGGAAACCGCACCTTCCAGAGCACGCCCCACCAGCCGCCGGCATAGCTGCGCATCAGCTCCAGCGCCCGCGGATCCGGGGAGGTGAGCCCTCGGATGCCGGCGATGGTGACCGGGAAGAAGGTCAGGTAAGCGCTCACCAGCGCCACGCTCGTCCACTCGGTGCCGACCCACAGCACCAGCATCGGGGCGAGGGCGATGATCGGCACCGTCTGGCTGGCGACCACGTACGGGACGAGCGCTCGCTCCAGGAGCCGGCTGTGCACGAACACGACGGCCAGCGCCAGCCCGAAGATCGCCCCGGCGGCGAAGCCGACCACCGCGCTGCGGCCGGTGAAGAGGGCCGCATCGGTCAGCACCGCCCCCAGCGTGAAGGGATTGTTGCGCGTCGCCGGCCGGCCGAAGGCCGCGACGATGTCCCACACATGCGGCAGGTTCTGGTCGTTGAGCTGCAGGACGTTGAAGGGCGGCACGTGCGGCGGGTTGAGCGGCATCCCCAGGATCTCGCGCCAGGGGTCGCCGGCGATCCACTTGGCGCCCTCCCAGACGACCGCGATCAGCAGCGTGACGACCACGAAAGACAGCACCCCCCGGGCGGCGGAGGCGGCGCCGTGCATCTCCAGCGCAGGTCGACGGCGGCGCGGCAGCAGGGCGCCGGCGGCGGTCATCGCCGGTCAGGCAATGGCGGCGTCGGTGGCTTCGAGGGCGCGATCGATGATCGCGAACCCCTCGCGCAGCTCGTCCTCGGTGATGCACAGCGGCGGGTTGGTGAAGACGCCGTTCCAGTGGAGCATGGTGTACAGGCCGTCATCGCGGAGGCGTGCCTCGAGCGCGGCCATCTCCGGCGAGCTGCCGTTGAAGGGCGCCAGCGGCTCCCAGGGGTCGCGCCGCCGAGCGAGCTCCAGGATCCCGAACAGACCGATGCTGCGCACCGTCCCGACGCTCGGATGGCGCTCCATCAGGTCGCGCAGCAGCCGCGCCATCACCGGGCCCAGGCGAGCCGCATTGCCGACCAGGTCATCGTCGCGGAGGACGTTCACCGCGGCGATGGCCGCGGCGCAGCTGATCGGGTGGGCGGAGTAGGTGAGGCCGCCGTAATAGACGCGCTCGTTGAAGTGGGCGGCGATCTCCGGCTTGATGGCCACCGCCCCGAGCGGCAGGTACGAGCTGGTGAGCCCCTTGGCCATGGTCAGCAGGTCCGGCACCACGTCCCAGTTATCGACGGCGAACCAGCGTCCGGTGCGCCCAAAGCCGGCCATCACCTCGTCGGTGATCATCACCATCCCGTAGCGGTCGCACAGCTCGCGGACGCCCTGGAGGTAGCCGTCCGGCGGGACCAGGATCCCGTTGGTGCCGGTGACCGTCTCCAGGATGAAGGCGGCGATCGTATCTGGCCCCTCGTACTGGATCACCTCGTCGAGATAGGCGAGGTGCTCCTCGACCGGGTCCGGCTCCGGATTGCCATACCGATACGGGTCCATCACCCGGATCACCCCCGGCACCCCCGGCTCGTTCGCCCATCGGCGCGGGTCACCGGTGACGCTGATGGCACCCGCGGTGGCACCGTGGTAGGAGCGGTAGCGGGCGATCACCTTCTGGCGACCGGTGTACATCCGGGCCATGCGCAGCGCGTTCTCGTTCGCCTCCGCTCCGCCGAGGGTGAAGAAGAACTTGTTCAGGTCCCCCGGGGTCAGTTGCGCCAGCAGCTCCCCCAGGCGTCCGCGCACCTCGGTCGCGAACTGGGGTGCGGCGAAGGCGAGGGTATGCGCCTGGTCGGCGATGGCATCGGCCACGCGTCGATCACCATGACCGATGTTGACGCTCATCAGCTGGCTGTTGAAGTCGATGTAGCGCTTGCCATCTGGATCCCAGAAGTGGATCCCCTGGCCGTGGTCGATGACGATCGGATTGACCTTCGCCTGGGCCGACCATGAGAAGAAGGTGTACTCGGAGTTGAGCCGCAGGATCTCCTGCGTGCTGAGGCGACTGGACGTGACGGTCATCGGAACCTCGAGCGCAAGTGCGGCCGATTACACCACACCCCGGGCCACGTGAGGAGCGATGCCTCTCAGGGGATGCACGTTCCCGAGCCGACCGGCGCCGCGCGGCCCAGGACCGGGGAGATTTCGCGCGCCACCATCGGCGCCGCAAGCGCATAGCCGACATCGGCCGTGGAGGCAGACGCCCCATACACGATGCCACCCACCACGCCGGGCGCAACGACCAGGGGTCCGCCGCTGTCGCCGTGCTCGACGTGCGCCCGGAGCTCGACGATCGACCGCAGCACCGTACGCCGGTCGTCGATGTCGGTCCCGCGCGCTGGGTTGTACTGCGCCGTGACGGCGGCCGGGATGACGGTCAACGGCCCCGCCAGCGGGTGCCCCAGCGCCACCCCGCGGGTCCCACGCGCCGGGATCTGGGCTGCCAGGGTCAGTGGCGCTCCGGTCGTTCCGCTGACCCGCAGCAGTGCGATGTCGTGATCGGGGTCGAAGAAGGTCAGGATGGCGGGATGGTCGCCGTCGCCGCGGCGGACCACCATCTGCGTCCCGCCGCTGACGACGTGCGCGTTGGTGACCACCACCGATGGGGCAACGAAGAAGCCGGTACCGACCTGCTCTCGATCGCAGGCGGCGACCACCACCTCCACCGTGCTGGCGATCGCGCTGCGCGCCAGGGCCTGCGCCTGCTGGTCGCCGGGCAGCGCCACGGGCGGAGCCGGCGACGGTTCCAGCCCGGCGAAGAGCCGCGGGAGATCGCTGCGGTCGATCAGCGCCAGCAGGCTCGAGCCGATCAGGCTCGGCGCGGGCAAGACGCGATAAATGGCCGACAGGACGGTCGAGCGACGGGCCTCCGCAACCAGGCGCGGACCGCCGGCGGCGAGCACGAATGATCCGACGAGCCAGACGATCAGGATCCCGTGCCCCGCTCCGAGCAGCGCACCGCCGAGCGCGTCGAGCGGTGCCAGCACCGACCGCCGCAGGCGCCATGAGAGTCGGGCGCCAAGGCTCGCCCCGAGCCCCTCGCCGGCGGCCAGCAGGATTGCCACTCCAGCAAGCACGACCAGAAGGCGCGCTTGCGGCGCCAGTTCCGATAGCTGAGCGCGGAACAGGCCCGCGCTCACGACGGCCAGCAGCAGTCCGCCGCACAGGCCGAGCAGGGCGAAGAAGAGCGCCGCAAAGCCTGAGCGCGCGCCGATACCCGTCGCTGCCAGGACAACGACCAGGATCAACACGTCGACGAGGTTCATCCTGCGAGGATATCGGTCAGGAGCCGGAGGTGGCCGCCCGCCGCCAGGCGGTCGGATTGTGCCCTTCCGGGCCTGCTCAGTGAGCGAAGACCCCGGTCCGCACTTCCTGGGCGGCGATCGCCATCAAGGCCGCCGGCAGCGTGTCGCGGACGCCGTTCCACGAGTGCCCGAAGGGGGTGCTGATCACCGTGTACGGGTAGCCCAGGTAGCGCAGCTGCGCGGTGAAGGCCTGGATCTGCGGCCCGTAGATCGGCTGGGTCGGGAGGCCGATGATCACGAAGTACAGCTGGCCACGCAGCGCCTGGGGAATGCGCGGGGTGAGCAGCATCGGCGAATAGGCCCGCATCAGCGCCAGGTTGCCGCCGAACGGCGCCACGGCGCTGGGTGAGATGCTGATCAGTGGCGCGGCCATGAAGTAGCCGCTCCAGGTGATCTCCTGCCCGAAGACATCCGGATGACGGACCAGCAGGTCGGCGGCGCAGTACCCGCCCTGTGAGTCGCCCATCAGCGATCGCGCCCGTCGATCGGCAATCGTCCGGTAGTTCTGATCGACGTAGCTGATCAGGGTGCGGCTCAGGTAGTCGTCGAAGTTCTCGCGCCCGTCGGCGGAGTTGATGCACTCGTTGTCGACGTACGGGCCGCCGCCGCTCGACGCAAACACGAAGATGCTGGCCGGGATCGTGCCCGAGGTGATCAGGGCATCCAGCGTGCCCTGGATGTTCGCCCCGTTCTGGAACAGCGTGATCGGCCAGGGCGCCTCATAGACCACCGGATAGCGCCGGTTTCCGATGCCGTAACCGGGGGGAAGATAGACGGCCACGTTGGCGGTCGGGCTCGTGCCAGCGCTCCAGGGAGCCGGCAGCTTGACGTACAGGACCTGGCCGCTGCCGCTGGGCCGCCAGGCGAGCCACGGCCGCGACCCCGAGGTGGTGGTCACCGGCGGGAGTGCGACGCCCTGGGGAGCACCGTGGCTCCAGCCGCTCGTCCCCGGGGAGCTGCTGCGGCCGGTCGGCGGCTTGGTGCTCTGACCGCCCATGCCGGGTATCCCGACCATCCCCGCGCCGCTCGGCACGAGCGGGACGTTCTGGCCGCCATTGCGCATCAGCACATCCGCGCTGTAGTTCAGCATCGCTCCCATCGACGGCACGGCGACCAGCACCGCCGCCACGACCGTGACCACCACCGCGAGCCTGGCGCGGTGGATCGCCGCTGGCCGGCGGGTCCGATACGCCGCGCGCACCTGCCCGGCGAGATCCGCCACGGCACTGCGCGCCTCGCTGGCCAGGATTCCCGCCGCGAGTCCGGCCAGGCCACCGGCCGCCACGATCGCCAGGAATGTCGTCAGCCAGCCTCCTGGATCGAGGCGACCAAGGTTGGCTGATGCAGTTGTGTCCCGGGTGGTCTGGGCGATGAATGTGTGCGCGTACGTGGCTGCGGTCGCCCCGATGCCGAGGATCGCGGCTGGCAGTCGGCCGGTGCCGACCGCGCCCGCGATGGTACCGGCGGCGAGGCCCATCAGCAGGGCGACGATCAGCATCGCCCGCTCGGTGTCGAAACCCATGAAGATCAGGGTGTCGCGGATCGACGGGATCGTGGCGGTGGTCCGGAGCACCCAGAGCACCGCGGCCACCAGCAGGACCGCTGCGATCTCGGGAGCCGCGGCCCGCGCGGTTCCATGCAGCGTGCGCTGCGGAAGTCTCGGTAGCGCCACCTCAGTCACCAGCGTGAGCCGCGACCGTACGACGGTGCGGTGCGATCTCCGCGCCAGCTGCCTTCAACAGCCCCTTCGCGCCTCCGAGATGAAGGCGAAGCAGGGCCATCATTACTCGGGGCAGGCTGGCGCGCTTGTCGACGACGAGGTAGCGCGGCTCCCAGGTTGGCGCAAACTTGCCCTTGAAGAACGCAAGGCCCCGCACGTCGTACGCCGGTCGGATGGCGCGGGCACCAAGCGCCAGCAGGCGCTCGACCACGCCGCGGCCGCTCTCGAGGCCGGCGAGCGGTGCCAGGCCCAGCGAGAGGGTCGTGAACCCCGCGGCGCGCAGCTCGGTGGCGGCGGAAGCAAGGCAGAGCTCCATGGCGCCGGGGACGCCGCCGGGCTGGCGACGGATGAGATCGAGGACGCAGCCTCCCTCGCCGGTGGCACGGAACGTCGCGAACGCGAGCGGATTGCCCTGGTCGTCATAGGCGACGCTGACCGGATAGCGCACCAGGTCGATCGGGTCGAAGCGGCTGATCGTGAACCCCATCTCCGGGCGGTTGCCGCGCCACGCCCGATCGAGCTCGCGAAGCTGCTCGATCAGGCTCGCCGGCTCACCCCCGACGCCATCGGGGTACCAACGCGCGGCGACTCCGCCGCGCTGAGCGCGCGTCACCGTGTGGCGCAGGTTCGCGCGCTTGCCGCCTGTGAGATCGAAGCTCGTCAGGTCGACGGTCGCCTCCTTGCCGATCAGGTAGGGGCGCAGACCGAGATCGGTCAGGAGCGGCAGTCCGGCGGAAGATGCCTGGTAGACACACGGCACCCAGTCGCGCCGCGCACATTCGCGCAGGAACGCCTCGGCAACGCGCCGGCCGGCCTCGGGTGGACCGATCGGATCGCCGAGGGCGACCGCCAAGCGCCCATCGCGAGCGAAGGCGATGGCGGATTCGGCATCGGGAAGCGTGAAGTAGCTCTTGTCATTGCCCAGCTGGAAGGGCCGAAGCGCCCCGTGGCCGAAGCGCTCGGCGACCGCGGTGGCATGCAGCTGGAGGCCCGGGTCGAGGTCAGGCGACTCCGCCGGCGTGAGCAGCCTCCAGAATCCCGCCGCCACCACCACCCTGGCAATCAGGACGATGATCGCCAGCAGCGCCCCCTGTCCCAGCAGCGCAACCGTCGGATCACCGAGGGCCACCCAGCGGACCGTGGCATTCACCAAACTGCCAAGCTCGGAATCCGGGCGAACGATTCCGACGCCGGTTGCCGCGGCCAGCGCGAGCGCAGCGCCCGCGATCGCCAGACCGGTTGCGCTCAGGATCGTCGTGATCCGTCGCGATGCCCGGCCGCTGGAGACCCGGTAGCGTCGGCGATCGAGGAACAGGACCAGGAGCGAGAGGCCGGCGAGCGAGGCGGAGATGGGATGGCGCAGCATCGACAGCTGGACCACGAGCGCCGGAAGGAGGACGCTGATCGCGAGCCACCATGCGGCGCGCTTGCGGCGAGCCAGACCGATGCCCAGCGCCAGCAGGGCGATGCACACGGTTAGCGCGGTCAGCCGCTGGGACGCATCGGGATCGATGGGAAGAATGGCCGGCAGCGGCCGCAGGGGCGGCACGACCACCTCCAGCGCCTTGAGGGCTGCAACCAGGGCGGCGATGAGCATCAGGCCTACCGGAATCGTTGAGGCGAGGCTCAGAGCTCGCTGTCGAAGCGTTGAACGCATGGTTCCCAATCGTTGTGAGTGCACTGTCATTAACGGCCGCTTGTGTCACCGCCACAACGCCGCACCGGGAAAGAAATTCTTGAGTTCTCTTCACCACTGACGGTGGCATGATGGCTAGCGCACCAGAGACCGCCTGCGGGGAAAGGCTACGTAGTGACGCTCAGCTCCTTGCAAAGGTTTCGTCAACGTTCTGAGATTGCGTCCACACAGGGCACCGAGCCGCCCCGCGCATGGCAGCCTCCCGCGGCACCCGCGGCTGGATGGAGCCCGCCGAGCACACCTCCGGCTGGGCCGCCACCGGGTGGCGCGTCACCGGCGGGTGGGACGCCGCCGATGCTGATTGCGATCGGTGTCATCCTCCTGGTGCTGGGCGTCCTTTCCGCGATCTGGGGCCTGCTGTTCCTGCTCTCCCAGGCCGTGATGAGCGGACTCTCGCCGAACAACCCTGCGTTCAGCACGCCGGAGCTGCAGGGCATCGACATGCGCGGCATGCTCGGAGCGATGTCGGCGGTCATGGTGGTGCTGGCGATCATTGCGCTGGGGTTCGCCGCGGCGCATATCGCGGCCGGGATCGGCGTCCTCAGGCGGCGTGGGTGGGGCCGCATCACCGGAATGGTGCTCGCGGTGCTGGGGATCCTGCTCGACGCGGTGGTGGTGCTGAGCTCGCTCGCCTCCCTCCGCCAAAGCTCCGCGCTCGCGGCGCGATCGACAATGATCGACCCGACCACGACGGTCGTGGTCGTCCTGGTGGTGATCGCCGTCTTCCTGGCCGCGCACGTCGTCATCGTCGTCGGGCTGATCAGGAGCGGGCGACACTTCGTCTGACGCCCCCGGTCCGCGGGTCGGGCGCCGATGGGTCCGAGGGGCCAGCCGGCAGCGTCGGTGGGCTGGCGGGCGACCGGTGTACTGTATCGGCTCCTCGAGACTGCCCAATCACTCCTTGACGTTTTGTCATGATTCGACGGAGGAACCGATGGCTCGCATCGTCCGTGCGGCCCTGCTCCAGGCGGAGTGGACCGGCGAGAAGGAGTCGATGATCGAGAAGCACGAGCGTTACGCCCGAGAGGCGGCGGCCCAGGGCGCGAAGGTGATGTGCTTCCAGGAGCTCTTCTACGGGCCGTACTTCTGCCAGGTGCAGGATCCTCAGTATTTCTCCTACACCGAGCACATCCCCGACGGTCCCACCACCAAGCGGATGCAGGAGCTCGCCCGCGAGACCGGCATGGTGCTGATCGTCCCGATGTACGAGGAGGACGAGCACGCCCGCGGCATCTACTACAACACCGCCGCGGTGATCGATGCCGATGGCAGCTACCTGGGAAAGTACCGCAAGACGCACATCCCGCAGGTCAAGGGCTTCTGGGAGAAGTTCTATTTCCGACCCGGGAACCTCGGCTACCCGGTCTTCGACACCGCGGTCGGCAAGGTCGGCGTCTACATCTGCTACGACCGCCACTTCCCCGAGGGCGCCAGGGCGCTGGGGCTCAACGGAGCGGAGCTGGTCTTCATCCCGTCTGCAACTTCGCGTGGCCTGTCGGAATACCTGTGGCGCGTCGAGCAGGTGAGCCATGCGCTGGCCAACGGCTACTTCGTCGGCACCATCAATCGGGTCGGTATCGAGCCGCTCGGCGACGACGACTTCTACGGCCAGTCGTACTTCGTCGATCCCCGCGGCCAGTTCGTGGGCGATGTCGGTGACCCGCACCGCGAAGAGCTCATCGTGCGCGACCTCGACCTCGACGCAATCGACGAGGTCCGCCAGCTGTGGCAGTTCTACCGCGATCGCCGGCCCGACGCCTACGAGGACCTCGTGCGTCCCTAGCGGGCGCGATGAACGCGCCGCGAAGGAGGATCAGATGCGCTTCGGGATCACGCTGAAGCCGGAATACCGATACCAGCGTGCCGTCGACCTCGCAGCGCGGGCGGAGTCCAACGGCTTCGATTACGGCTGGATCTTCGATTCCCACATCCTGTGGCGGGATCCGTACCCGCTCCTGACGTTGATCGCGGCCAGCACAGAGCGGATGCGCCTCGGGACCTGCGTCACCAACCCGGGAACGCGGGACGTGACCGTCACGGCTTCCGTGCTCGCGACCCTGAACGAGATCGCGGGCGGCCGCATGGACCTCGGGATGGGGCGCGGCGACTCCGCGGTGCGCGTGGCCGGCAAGAAGCCGCTCACGGTGGCGTACCTGGAGGAGGCGTGCCGCATCGTGCGGGCGCTGACCGCCGGCGAGCCCATCGAGGTGGACGGCACCGCCATCCAGCTGACCTGGGCGGAACACGGCCCGGTGCCGATCTGGATCGCCGGCTACGGCCCCAAGGCGCTCGCCGCGGCCGGCCGAGTGGCGGACGGGATCATCCTGCAGCTCGCCGACCCGGACATCATCCGCTGGTGTCTCGCTTTCGTGCGACGTGCCGCGGAGGAGGCCGGCCGCAACCCCGATGCCATCGAGGTGATGGCAGCTGCGCCCGCGTACCTCGCCGACGACATGGCCGCCGCGCGCGAGCGCGTTCGCTGGTTCCCCGCGCTGGTCAGCAACCACGTGGTCGACCTCCTCAGCCGCTACCCGCGCGAGGAGCTGCCGGAGCCGCTGTGGCGGTACGTGGCGAACCGCGAGGGCTACGACTACCTGCACCACGCGGAGGTTGGCAGCGACAACGCGCGCTTCGTGTCCGACGAGATCACTGATCGGCTGGCAGTCGTGGGGCCGGCATCGGCGCACCGGGAGCGGCTCGAGGAGCTTCGAGACGCCGGAGTGACCCAGTTCAACATCTACCTGATGAACGGCGATGAGGAGGATCAGCTCGACCTCTACGGCCGCCAGATCATGGGCTCCGTGCCGGCGCCGGCCGTGTACTGAACACGCCCGGACTGGAGGCAACCGAAACTTTACTGAAGCCCGCCTGCCGCGCGGAGCTCTGCCTTGTGGGCTCGCTTTCGTGCTTGGTAGAGCTCGAGCGCCTCAGCAGAATCGACGTCTCCGAGCGTCGGATGATCCGGCAGGGCGTCTTGCCAACCCGGCGGCTGCACGCCGAGGCGCTTGACGAGAACGGCGGTCAGCCCGCTGACCTTCATCTCGCCGAAGCCGGGAAGCTGGGCAATCCGCTGCCGCAGCGCGGATGCGTCAGGCGCCTCCGTCCAGAGCCGCGCCGCCTCGCCCCCGTACTCGTTGCGCACGTAGGCCGCCAGGTCCTGGACGCGCCGGGCCATGGCCCCGGGGAACCGATGCAGCGCCGGACGCGCCTGGAATGCCGCCACCAGCTCGGGAAGCGGCAGCTCCGCGATCCGGGTCGCATCCAGCGTCCCGATTCGCCGCTTCAGCTCGAGTGGTCCTGAGAACGCCTTCTGCACCGTCACCTGCTGGTCGAGCGCGAAGCCGATGAGCAGCGCCATCGGCTCTGCCGCCAGTAGTCGGTCGGCCTGTTCGTCGCCGGTGAAGTGAAGCCGATCGGTGCCGCCTGCGTCTCCCATTGCCGCCATCCTACCGCCGGTCGCTCACGGCGGCGATGGCGTCGAGGCCCCTCTTTCCACCGCAAAGCGCATGGATGCCAGGATCGGCGCCGCGGCTGCCTCCAGTCGATCCAACGTCCGGCCATCGAGCGAGTCGACCAGGATCATGATCACCCCCGGCGGCGCATCGAGCAGATACACCGTTGCGCGCTCGGTCCCGCTCAGGGAGATGCGGTACTGCCAGACCGGCCGGGTGGCGGGATCGGTGGCGGTGAAGAGATCGACACAGACCTGCGTGGCGCAGCCGAGCGGCCGGCCGGACGTCCCCGACGCGATGGCCAGCCGCAGCCGCATTCCGTTCAGGCCCCCGATGCTGGCGGAGGCGGCACCGCTGGCCGACAGGCGCGGATCTGCCGCCAGCCACGCGGCGAGCGCGCGCGCGTCGCTGCCGACACCGCCGACGATCCGGCCGTCCCGGAGCGGCACCGGGTCACGCAGCAGCAGCAGGGCATCTCCCGGAATCGCGGTCGAGCGAAGGTCGAAGATGCCACCGCGATCCTCTCGGTTGACCCAGCCGCCGGCCGTGGTAAAGGTGGTCGTCGGCCGAAAGACCGCAGTCTGATGGCTGCCGGCGGCCAGGATGCCCAGGCAGCCGGCGATGGGCTCGCATGAGCCATCGGTGGGCAGGCTGGTTGGACGTGGAAGGCTGATCGGCAGCTCGGTGGCCGGCGAGTGATCGAGCCGGCCGCCGGGCTGGCGACCGCTTCCCGGTGGATTCCGAAGCGTCGCGCCGACGACCAGGACGAGAACGGCGGCCGCGCCTACCGCCCCGGCGAGCAGCAATCGCCGCGTCCCCAGGTCTCGCCACCGGCTCCGCCCTCGCTGCGGCAGGCCCCGAGTGCGCGTGACGACGGCCTGGACGAGCTCATCGGTGGAACGCTCCTCCGGCGTGCGGGTCAGGAGCTCCCGGATGCGCTGGTCACGGCCAGGTTGACGCCTCATGCCTGCTCCTCGCCATGGCCAGCGGCCCGCTCCTCCTGCTCGAGCGCCACGCGCAGCGCACCCTCGGCATGGTGCAGGCGCGACTTGGCGGTGCCGATCGGGACCCCGAGCGACTCGGCGACCTGCGGAACACTGAGGTCCAGCACGTGGCGCAGCACGAGCGCGGCGCGGTGGGCGGGTGAGAGGCCGGCCAGGACCTGCTCCAGGGCGTCGCGCTCGGCCAGGGCGGTTCCGCCGTCGGCCACCGCGCCGTTGGCCATCGCGCCACGAGACTCGGCCATCAGCTTCAGCTCGGTGCCTCTCCGCCGCCGCTCCCGTCGCGCGGCGTCGTAGCAGGCGTGGACCAGCAGTCGCCGAAGCCACGCCTCGAATCGATCGGGATCGCGCAGCCGCGGAAGATCGCGCCAGGCGCGGATGAGCGCCTCCTGGGCAGCCTCCTCGGCGAGTGCCCCGTCACGCAGGATCTGCACGGCGGTCGACTGGCATCGGCTCGCGACACGCTCGACCAGCTCGGCGAACGCGTCGTGATCGCCGAGGCTCGCCTGCACGACCAGGTGCCGCAGCATCGGCTCATGATCGCCCCTTGCGGGCTCGCCGTGAACACCGCGTCCGCTGATTGCGCCGGGACCGGCCGGACATCCTGCCTACTGGAAGCGGACCGATGCGAGGATCGGCTTCGCCGCCTCGACCAGCGAGTCGAAGGTGGTACCGTCGAGGGAATCGAGCACGATGAGCACCACACCGTCGCGCGCGATCAGCAGGATGAGACGTTCCCGCTCCGGGCCGGCGAGGCCCAGGTCCCATTTCCAGGTTTGGTGGGCGCGCGGGTCCACCGCGCTGAAGAGGTCGACGCAGACCCTGACCGTGCAGCCATCGGGGTGCGTCTCCGTGCCCTTGGCAATCGCAACATCCAGCTGCTGACCGGACAGGCCGCCAATCGTCACCGCCGTCGGCTTGGTGGCCCCGAGCACCTTGAGCGTTCCGAGCCAGTCAGTCAGGTCGCCCACGCTGTTTCCGACCCGGGGCGCCTGGCCTCCGCCGGGTGCGCTGGCGCTGGGAAAGCGGAAGAAGAAGATCGCGTCGCCGGGCACCGTCAGGCTCTCCAACGGGAACACACCGAACGCATCCTCCCGGTTCACCCAACCGCCGGCCGGGAGCGTGAACGTGAAGGCCGGGCTGAAGACGCTGGTGCGGTGCGTCCCGGCCTTCAGCACGCCGAGGCAGGTCCGATTCCGATCGCACGTGCCATCGGACGGTATCTCGGTCGGACGACTGATGGCGTCAGAGAGCTCGGCGGAACTGGTCGCGCGGGGAGAGACGGCCGAGGCGGTTGGCACGGCGGATCGCGTGGCTGCGAGCGTGCGAGACCCGGACGACTGGCCCGCTGTCCCTGCCTGGCATCCGGCCAGGCTGATGGCGATGACGGCCGCCAGAGAGATGCGGGCTGCCCTCCATGGATGGGTGCGGCCGACCCCCGACCTGCCCCGAGTGATGGTGCTCATCTGCCTCTCCTCCGCCTGGATGACCTGGAGTCGGTCCCGGAGGCTCCGGGAGCGCGTCTGACTGTCTGGCGTACGCAGGCCAGCAGAACGTTCATTTGGCAACGTTCACTGCCATGCCCGCGGCCGGGGAGGATGCGGCACGCGCTACCATGGCGCCTCTGTCGCCCGGCACCGCGCGGCTCGCGGGAGCAGGGGGCCGGTGCTCCCGATCCCCACAGCAGGGAGGCCCGATGCGCACGCTGATCAAGAACGGCACCGTCATCAATGCTGACGCGACGAGCAGGGCGGACGTGCTGGTGGACGGGGAGCAGATCGCCCTCATCGGTCAGGAGCTGGACCTGGGCGCGGATCGCACCATCGATGCGAGCGGAAAGTGGCTGATCCCCGGCGCCATCGACGTGCACACCCACATGGAGCTTCCGTTCGGCGGGACGTTCGCCAAGGACACGTTCGAGAGCGGGACGCGCGCCGCGGCATTCGGCGGCACGACCACGATCATCGACTTCGCGGTGCAGCCTCGCGGCGGCTCGCTCCGGGAAGGCCTCGAGGCGTGGCACCGCAAGGCGGACGGCAACGCGTGCGTCGACTACGGCTTCCACATGATCATCAGCGACGTCCGAGATGACGTGCTCGACGAGATGGACGGCCTCGTTGACGAGGGGGTCACCTCGTTCAAGCTGTTCACCGCCTATCCGGGCGTGTTCTTCAGCGACGACGGGGCGATCTTCCGGGCCATGCAGCGCAGCGCGCGCAACGGCGGGCTGATCATGATGCACGCCGAGAACGGGCTGGCCATCGACGTCGTCGCGGGACAGGAAGTGGCCGCCGGCCACACCGATCCCTACTACCACGGTACGTCGCGCTCTCCGGTGCTGGAGGGCGAGGCCACCAACCGGGTGATCCGCCTGGCGGAGGTGGCCGGTGCGCCGGTATACATCGTCCACCTCTCCGCCCGTCAGGCGCTCGACGAGGTGCGCCGCGCGCGGGACGCCGGCCTGCCGGCGTTCGCGGAGACCTGCCCCCAGTACCTGTTCCTGAGTCTCGAGGACATGGGCAACGGCTTCGAGGGCGCGAAGTTCGTCTGCTCGCCGCCGCTCCGGCCCGCCGACCACGCGGAGGAGCTGTGGAAGGGGCTCGTGCGCGACGACCTCCAGGTGGTCAGCACCGACCATTGCCCGTTCGACTTCCACGGGCAGAAGGACCTGGGGCGCGACGACTTCCGGAAGGTGCCGAACGGGCTGCCCGGCGTCGAGAACCGCGTCGACCTGCTGCATGACGGGGGAGTGGTCCGCGGGCGCTTCAGCCCGAACCGATGGGTCGAGCTCATCTCCAGCGCGCCGGCAAGACTGTTTGGCCTGCCGCGCAAGGGCGTCATCGGGGTCGGCGCCGATGCCGACATCGTGGTCTACGACCCGGCCCGCAGACATACGATCAGCGCCTCCACTCACCACATGGACGTCGACTATTCGTGCTACGAGGGGAGGGAGGTGACCGGCGGAGCGGACGTGGTGCTGAGCCGGGGCACGGTCGTGGTTGAAGGCGGCGAATGGCGCGGCAGCAAGGGTGCCGGCCGCTTTCTCAGGCGAGAGCGGAGCGCAAACCTGCACTGAGCCGGCTGGCACACTCGCGAGAGGGTCGGCTATGCTCTCGACCGGCGATGCAGCCAGGAGGGCTGCTGCCCAGGTCGCTAGTGGAGACATCCAGACCATGACTCGTTCGCGCACGAGCGCTCCCGCCGGCGCGCTCGCCCTGCTCGCACTGCTGGCTGTCGCCTGCTCCAGCTCGCAGGGCGCCAGCCCCACGCCCACCGCCTCGCCGACGGCCACGCCCACCCCGACGGCCGCGGCGAGCTCCTCGCGGAGCGGGGCGCCGGCGTCCTCCATCGACCTGAATCAGGCAAAGGACCTCGAGAGCCTGCTTCCCGACCAGGTGAAGGGCCAGAAGCTGCAGAAGATCTCGCTGAAGGGCTCGCAGTTCCTTGGTACCGATTCATCGAATAAGGAGTTCCTCGCGATGCTGACCGCGCTCGGCAAGACGCCCAATGACGTCTCCGTGGCCGTCGCATCCGGCTCCGCCCCCGCCATCAGCCTCGGCGCATTTCGGATCGCGGGTGCTGATGGAAACCGCATCCTCGACGAGTTCAAAAAGGCCGCCGAGAAGAACGGGACGACCGTGACGTTCAGCGCCGCAAATATCGGCGGCAAGGACGTGCAGACCTGGACGGATCCTAAGCAGAGCGCGCAGGGACCCCAGTACACGTACACCAAGGGTGACATCCTGTTCCTGGTGCAGAGCAAGGATCAGGCGGCGGCCGCAGAGGCGCTCTCGAAGCTGCCCTGACCCGCGTTCGCGTCCAAAGATCTCCGAAGAGGGTCGCCCAAGCGGGCGACCCTCTTCCGTCTGCCACGCGGAGCCGGCACGGACACTGCCCGCAGTAGAATCGGCGTTCGACGATCGGCCACCACCCGCTATCGGTGCACATCGATGACTGCAACCCTGGGAACGACCCGCGAGATCCCCGCATCGGCCCAGCGCGGCGATCTGAAGAACTACATCGGTGGCGAATGGGTCGCCGCCAGGACCGACCAGTACCTCGACGTGCCGAACCCGGCCACCGAGGAGCTGCTGGCGCGCGTTCCGCTGTCCGGCGCCGCGGACGTGGATGCCGCTGCTCGCGCCGCGCGGCGGGCGTTCGAGGACTGGAGCGAGGTCCCGGTCCCGGAACGGGCCGCCTACATGTTTCGGTTCCGAGAGGCGCTCCTCGACTCGCGCGAGGAGCTGATCCGGCTGTGCACCACCGAGAACGGCAAGATCTACAGCGACGCTGCCGGCGAGGTCCGGCGCGGCATCGAGGTGGTCGACTTCGCGTGCGGCATGCCGACGCTGATGATGGGCACCAACCTCGACCAGATCAGCCGCGGAATCGACTCGGAGCTGGTTCGCTTCCCGGTCGGCGTCGCGGCCGGCATCACGCCCTTCAACTTCCCGTTCATGGTCCCGCTGTGGATGTATCCGCTGGCGATCGCGGCGGGCAACACCTTCATCCTCAAGCCGTCGGAGCGGACGCCGCTCTCCGCGGTGCGCATGGCGGAGCTGCTGGCCGAGGCAGGCCTGCCAAAGGGCGTGTTCAACATCGTTCACGGGGCGGCCGAGGCGGTCACCGAGCTGTGCAGCCACCCCGAGATCGATGCGGTCAGCTTCGTCGGCTCCGCTCGCGTGGCCAAGATCGTGTACGAGACGGCCGCCCGGCACGGCAAGCGGGTGCAGGCCCTCGGCGGCGCCAAGAACCACATCATCGTCATGCCCGACGCCGTGCTGGAGCCGTCGATCGAGAACATCACCGAATCGGCCTTCGGTAACGCCGGCCAGCGCTGCCTGGCGGGATCGGTGATGACCGTGGTGGGCACGGCCGCAGACGAGTTCCTGCCGCGCTTCGTGGAGCGCGCCGACCGGATCAAGATGGGCTTCGGCCTGGACGAGGACGTGGATCTCGGTCCGGTGATCCGTCCCGATTCCAAGGAGCGGATCCTGGGGTACGTCGAGCGCGGACTGACCGATGGCGCCCGCATGCTGCGCGACGGGCGCGATGGGACGCCGTCGACCGGCTATTTCGTGGGACCCACCATCGTCGAGATCGATCCCCAGGCCGAGATGGCCCGCGACGAGCTGTTCGGCCCGGTCCTTTCCGTCCTGAAGGCCGATGATGTCGACGGGGCGCTGGACCTGATGCGCGCCACCAACCGATACGGGAATGCCGGTTCGATCTTCACCAGCAGCGGCAAGGCCGCGCGTGAGTTCAAGCGCCGCTCGTCGGCGGGAATGCTCGGCGTGAACGTCGGTGTCGCCGCGCCGATGGCGTTCTTCCCGTTCAGCGGCCGGCGCAACTCGTTCTTCGGCGACCTGCACGTCACCGGGCGGGACGGCGTCGAGTTCTACACGACCAAGAAGATGGTGACCACGCGCTGGTTCTGAGTCCGTCGGGGAGTTCAGGCACATGACGGCTCCCATCCCGGGGAAGCACAACCCGATCCGGCGCGCCGCGGTGTTCGTGAACGAGGCGGCCGGCGCTGGCCGCAGCGCTCGGACCCGGCGGACCGTCGACCTTGTGCGCCGGGCGCTGGATGCCGAGCTGTTGGTCACCGCCACGCGTGACGCGGAGGAGCTGCGCGCGTGGATGGTCGCGCGGGTCGAGGGCTATGGCACGGTCGTGGTGGCAGGTGGTGACGGGAGCCTGTCGGTGGCCTACAACGTCGTGGAGGGTCGCGACGTGACGCTGGGCTACATCCCGGCCGGGTTCGGCAATGCCACGGCGCATCTCCTCCGACTGCCGAGCGACCCGCAGTCGCTCGCGGCGGTCATCGGTGCCGGTGTTGCGCAGGACATCGACCTGGTTGCGGTCGACGGACGCCTGTGCCTGTTCGCCGGTGCTGGCTGGGACGCGCTGGTCGCGCGACGCTACGCGCTGGCCGGTGCGCGGCGTCTGCCTGGCTGGGCGCGCGCCATCGCCGAGTCGGTGCCCGACCTCTTCCGCAGGACGGGCGTCCGGGTGATCGCCGATGCGCGGGTCGTCCACGACGGACCGATGGAGCTGCTGGTGGTCAGCACCACGCCGTTCTACGGGCGCGGGCTGCGGATCAACCCGGGAGCCCGATACGATCGCGGTCTGGCCAGCCTGCGGGTCTACCCCGGGCCCGCGCCGCGACTGGCACTGGATGCGATCCGATGGGCGGCCGGCGTCCGGCCATCGGTCCCGCGCACAGATGCGCGCGTGGTGGAGATCAGCAGCGTCCGGCCGCTGGTCGTCCAGGCCGATGGCGACGTCATCGGCGAGCGCCGCGATTGGCGCCTCGAGGTGCGCCCCGCCGCGGTGCGTCTCATCGGTCGCTGGGCTGCTCCGGCCTGACCGTCAGCGCCCGGCGTACCTGATCCAGAGCGCTGAAGGCCGCGCGCCGATACAGCTGCGCGCCCACGCCGTGCACCATGGACCGTCGCTCGCCAAACGCTGCCATCCCGCCGAGCCGAACGGTGCAGCGAGCCCGGCCGCGGTCGTCATTCACGGCAGCGGCGAGGAAGAGGGTCGCATCGGCGTCGAGCGCCGCGGCATCCGCCCTCTCGCCGCACACACCGCCCACGAACCGAGGCTCACCGCCCTGCCCCAGCTCCGAGAGCGTCGACAGCAGCGCCCCGTGGGTGCCTGACTCGACCGTCGCGATCGTGGTCACGCCGCGCCGAGCCAGCGCGCCGAGCGCAGCGTCGACGAGTGTCGTCTGATCGGTCCCGTAGGCATCCTCGCCGAGAGCGGCCAGCGCCCGCTCGACCAGGTCGCCGAGCGGCGCACCCCGGTCTCGACTCGCGAAGCGAACGTGGATCCCGTCGTCGCGCGCATAGATCCCCGCCTCGATCCCGGTGCCGGGCGCGCGGAGCAGCGCATCGAGCGTTGCGGCCGCCGCCGACTCGCCAATCCCGAACGCCTTGACCACCCTGGCGTGCAGCGGACGGAGGGTCAAGCGGCGCTCCAGACGGGGCAGCACCTGCTCGCCCCACATCCGCCGCATCTCTCCGGGCACCCCGGGCAGCAGCACGGCGATGTTTCCATCCCGATCGGTCCACCAGCCGGGCGCGGAGCCGATCGGGTTGGCAAGCGCGTGTGCCGACCGGATTCGCATCGCCTGCCGCAGATTGGCGACCGGCATCTCACCCATCCCGCGGAATCGGCTGCGAAGGGTGACGACCAGCTCTGCGTCCTCGAACAATTCTTCGCCCAGCGCCTGTGCGAGCGCCTCCCGCGTCAGGTCGTCGTGCGTTGGACCCAGGCCGCCGGTCGCGATCACGACGTCGAACGCGGCGAGGCACTCGGAAAAGGCCGCGGCGATCGCGTCCGCGTCGTCGCCGACCTGCCGAACGGTCCGTAGCTCCAGCCCGGCGTGTCGCAGCTCGCCGGCCAGAAACGCCGCGTTGGTGTCCACGATCTCGCCGAGCATGATCTCGGTACCGATGCTCAGCAGCGCGGCGGTCGGCGCGCGGTGGAGTGCCACTCAGCGGGAGCGCTGTGTCGTCGGTCCGATCTTCATCGTCGCCGCAGTCTACGCGGACCCGGCTCCGGCACGGAATCTGCGCCACCGGTACGATGAAAAACAGAGCGGCCGCCACGGCGTGGACCGAACAAACACCCAGAGAAGGAGACGAATGGCCGAGACGCTCGTCAGCACCCCGACGCTGAGCCTCGAGATCCGCAGCTGGCTGATGGCCGAACTGCGCTTCCCGGTGATGGCCACGATCGCCAGCGACGGCATGCCAAGCCAGTCAGTGATCTGGTTCGATCTCGCCGCCGGCGACGTGGTGCTGATGAACACGCGCGTCGGCCGCATCAAGGAGCGGCATCTGCGCCGCGACCCGCGGGTCAGCCTGTGCTTCGAGCAGGAAAATGACTACGTGACCCTCGCGGGTCGGGCAGAGCTGATCGACGACCCGGAGCGCGGTCTGCGCGACATCCAGGCTCTGGCGCGACGTTACGGCGACGACCCGGCAGCCTTCGAGGGGCAGCATCGGGTCACGATCCTGATGCACGTCGAGCGGGCCACACGACACACATAGGGAGTCCAACACACATGACCGATGGAAGAGAGCTCAAGCTCGGCGTTCTGGCCTGGAATCAATACACCGACTGGGAGTCGCTGGAGGCTATCGGCCGCAGGGTCGACGAGCTCGGCTACGACTCGCTCTGGACGTGGGACCATCTGTATCCGATCGTCGGTGACGCCGAGGGGCCGATCTTCGAGGGCTGGCTGACGCTCGCGGCGTGGGCGCAGGCGACCAGGAAGGTCACGCTCGGCCTGATGGTCGGCGCGAACACGTTCCGCAACCCGGCCCTGGTGGCCAAGATGGCGACCACCCTCGACCACATCAGCGGGGGGCGGGCCGTGCTGGGGATCGGCGGGGCGTGGTTCGAAACCGAGCACATCGCCTACGGCATCAACTTCGGCTCCGGCTTCGGGGAGCGGCTCAACTGGCTCGATGAGGCGGCGATGGTCATGCGCGGGATGCTGGACGGCAGCACGCCCAGCGGCCGCCGCTTTTACGCTGCCAAGTCGGTGCGCAACGATCCTCCGCCGGTCCAGGGTCGCCTGCCGATCCTGATCGGCGGGGGCGGGGAGCGCAAGACGCTGGCGACCGTGGCGCGCTACGCGGACGCGTGGAACGTGGGCGGCGACGTGGAGCGCGTGAAGCACAAGGATGCGGTCCTGCGGGATTGGTGCGCGCAGACCGGTAGGGACCAGTCCGAGATCGAGCGCACGCTCCAGGCGGGCTCGGTGGTGCTGCGCGACGACCCCGCGGAGGCACGCCGGGTGGCGACCGAGATCGGGCGCGCTCACCGCGGGTGGAGAGGTCCCGAGTGGGTCGGCACGCCGGAACAGCTGGCCGACAGGCTCGCGCCGTACCTGGACATCGGCTTCCGGCACATCTACTTCGACTCCCAGGCGCCGTGGGACATCGAGACGCTGGAGCGCATCATCGGCGAGGTGAGGCCAGCCCTGCGCGACCACCTGCTGGCCGCTGCGCGGTGAGCGCGACGGGCGAGAGCACGGCCCCGTCCGCGGTCGGCGGCGAGCGCGTCCGATTCGGTGCGCTGTGCTGGAACCAGTACACCGACTGGCGGTCGCTGGGGGAAGCCGGCGTCCGGGCCGATCGGCTCGGGTTCGACAGCGTTTGGACCTGGGACCACCTGTACCCGATCATCGGAAACGCGGATGGTCCGATCCTGGAGGGCTGGCTGACACTCGCCGGCTGGGCCGTGACCACCGAACGGGTCAGGCTCGGCCTGATGGTCGGGGCGAACACGTTCCGCAACCCGGCGCTGGTGGCCAAGATGGCGGCGACGCTCGACCACATCAGTCGGGGCCGCGCGGTGCTGGGCATCGGCGGCGCGTGGTTCGAGACCGAGCACACCGCCTACGGGGTCGAATTCGGCGGGTCGCCGGGCGAACGCCTGCGCTGGCTCGACGAGGCAGCTCGCATCATGCGCGGCATGCTCGACGGCCACCGGCCGAGCGGTGACCGTTACTACCGGGCCAGGGAGGTGCGACTCGATCCCGCGCCCGTCCAGCGGCGACTGCCGCTGTTGATCGGCGGCGGCGGCGAACGTCGGACGCTGCGCACCGTCGCCCGCTATGCGGATGCGTCCAACTTTGGCGGCTCGGTGGAGAACGTGCGGCGCAAGGACGAGGTGCTGCGACGCCACTGCGTCGAGGTGGGGCGCGACACCCAGGCGATCGAGCGCACCGTCGGCACTGGGGTGATGATCATCCGGGAGGACCCGGCGGAGGCGCGGCGCGTCCTGGAGCGGACCTTCGAGCAGAACGGGCGCGCACGCCTGTGGACCGACCAGCCGGTCGGCACGGTCGAGATGGTGGTCGAGCGGCTGCGGCGCTACATGGCGCTCGGCATCCGGCATTTCATCGTCGGCTTCCCGGCGCCGTACGACGCCGAGACCATGGAGCGCGTCGTCACCGAGGTCAAGCCGGCCCTGGAGGCCGCCTGACGAGCGTCGTCGTGCTGGCCGGCGGGACCGGGGGGGCGAAGCTGGCGCACGGCTTCCAACACGTCGTCGGGGCGGGCGAGCTGACGGTCATCGCCAACGTTGCGGACGACCTCGAGCTCTTCGGGCTGCACGTCAGCCCCGATCTCGACAGCGTCCTGTACACGCTGGCCGGCATCGTCGGCGAATCCGGCTGGGGCGTCCGCGGCGACACGTGGACCGCGCTCGAGATGCTGGGCCGTCTCGGCGAGCCGACCTGGTTCCGGATCGGCGACGCGGACCTTGCCACCCACGTCCGTCGATCGCGCCTCCTCCGCGAGGGGTCGACCCTGACCGATGTCTCGCGCGCCCTGGCCGGCTCGCTGGGAGTCACCACCCAGGTCGTCCCGGCGACCGATGACCCGGTGCGCACCGTGGTCTCGACCGATGCCGGCGAGCTCGACTTCCAGACCTACTTCGTGGCCCGGGCACAGCGCGACGAGGTGCGGGGCGTCCGGTTCGCCGGCATCGAGCAGGCGCGGCCGTCGCCCGCGGCGATCGCCGCCATCGCGGAGGCGGACCTGATCGTGATCGCCCCGTCCAACCCGATCGTCAGCGTCGCGCCGATCCTCGGCATCCGCGGCATGCGCGAGGGGGTGCAGGGCGCGGCCGCGGCGTGCGTGGCGGTCAGCCCGATCATCGGCGGGCACGCTCTCAAGGGGCCTGCAGATCGGATGCTTGCTTCGCTCGGGCACGAGGTCAGCGCGCTCGGCGTCGCCCGTCTGTACGCTGGCATCGTCGACCGCTTCGTGCTCGACGAGCAGGACGCGGAGCTTGCCCCCGCCATCGCCGCGTTGGGAATGGCCGTCGATGTCCTGCCCACCGTGATGTCGACCGAGGAGGACCGAGCCGAGCTCGCCAGAAGGATCATCTCGGCCGCGGACGCTATGCTCGGGAGGTGACCCGGATCATCATCCCGCACCGCGGACTGGGGATCGCGAAGACGCGCCTCGCATCGGTCCTGTCGCCGGACGAACGGCTGGCGCTCGCGCGACGCCTGCTGCTCCACGTGCTGGAGGCTGCGGCTGCGTCCGGCGCAGAGGTGTGCGTCATCTCGCCCGATCCCGCGCTCGGGGAGCTCGTCGAGCCGGCGGGCGCCCGGATGGTCGTGCAGCGCGGGATGGGCCTGAATGCCGGCCTGGAGCAGGCGCGCAGCGCGGCGCTCGCCGAGGGAATCCCTTGCCTTGCGGTGCTGCACGGGGATCTCCCCAACATCACGCCCGCCGACGTGCGCGCGCTCCTCGAGGCGGTCGACGGCGGGCGGGCGGTGGCCATCGCCCCCGACCGGGCGGGGACCGGAACGAACGGGCTGGCGCTGCGCCCGGCCGATGTCATCGGCTTCGCGTTCGGCCCGGAAAGCTTCGCCGCTCACCGCACTGCGGCATCGGCCGCGGGCGCCACGGTCTCGGTGGTGGAGCGGCCCGGGCTCGCATTCGACCTGGACACCCCCGCTGACCTCGTCCGGTGGCTTGACATGGGCGACGCGGCGTGACGCAGGGCATCGAGCTGCTGGCGCTGGATGGCATCCCCGAGGTGTCGCCCGGTGACGATCTGGCCGCCCTGATCTGCGCGGCAGCAGCTGCGCAGGGCATCGGTCTGACCGATGACGACGTCGTGGTGGTCACCCAGAAGATCGTGTCCAAGGCCGAGGGCCGCGTGGTCGATCTCGCCACAGTCGACCCGTCCGCTTTCGCGCGGCAGGTGGGGGAGCGCTGGGGCAAGGACCCCCGACAGATCGAGCTCGTCCTGCGAGAGAGCACCGACCTGGTGCGGATGGGCCCGGGCGGGCTGATCATCAGCCGGACCCGCCATGGGTTCGTGTGCGCCAACGCGGGTGTCGATCTGTCCAACGTCGGCGGCGCGGACTCCGCGACCTTGCTCCCGGTCGATCCGGACACCTCCGCCCTCGAATTGCGCGACGGCGTGCGCCGAATCAGCGGTGCCGCTCCGGCGGTCATCCTCTCGGACTCGTTCGGGCGACCCTGGCGCAACGGGATCGTGGACGTGGCGCTCGGCGCGGCCGGCCTCGAGGTGCTCATCGACCTCCGTGGCCAGCCCGATGCCGATGGACGCGAGATGCACTCCACGGTCATCGCCGTCGCGGACGAGCTGGCCTCGGCTGCTGACCTGGCTGCGGGCAAGACGAGCCATTGCCCGGTGGTCGTCATCCGCGGCTACCGCTACGCACCCGGCGCGGGACGGGCCGCGGCCCTCGTCATGGATGCGGAGCGGGACCTCTTTCGCTGATCGGCGGCGATCATGACCTGCGCGCGGCGTTGACGGCGCGCACCGCAACGGCGATCCCTAGCACCCTTCTTGCACCGTCTCGCGGACAAATGCCCGACAAGATGCCCGTTCGCACCGGGGCCGCGAGGCCGCCGGGGCTTGTGGCTGGCGCGGTCGGCACCGCCGACGGCCTCGTGCTTGGGCGCTACCGCTTGGTCGAGCTCCTTGCCCGGGGCGGCAGCGCCGACGTGTGGCGGGGCCACGACCTGCGGCTCGCACGCCCGGTTGCGATCAAGCTCCTTCACGCGCACCTGCTTCCGGACGAGCGCTCCCGACGGCGGCTGGCGGCCGAAGCGCGTGCCGTCGCCTCGCTGTCGCACCGCTCGATCGTCCGCGTCTACGACGTTGACGTGCTCGGCGAGCGGCCCGCCATCATCCTCGAGCTGGTCGAGGGCGGGACGCTCGCGCAGCGCCTCGAGCGGGACGGGCGGATTCCGGCGCGCGACGCCGCCAGGATCGGAGCCGACCTGGCCGACGCGCTGTTCCACGCCCACAAACGCGGGATCGTGCACCGCGATCTGAAGCCTGCCAACGTGCTGCTCGATGCCACCGGGCGCGCCAAGCTTGCCGACTTCGGCATCGCGCGCCTGCTCGGTGAAGCAGCGGACCGAATGACGATGACCGGCACGGTGATCGGCACGCTCCGCTACATGGCGCCGGAGCAGCTCGCCGGCGGCAGCGTCGGGCCACGCGCCGATCTGTTCGGTCTGGGCGTGATGCTCTACGAGGCGCTGGCCGGGCAGCCACCCTTCCAGGCATCCACGCCGCTCGCGCTCGCCGAGCAGCAGGCCGCCGGCCCGCCACCGCTGTCCGACGTGGACCCCAGGCTGGCCGCGATCGTCGCTGCAGCGCTGGCACCCGACCTCGCGCACCGACCTCGGCACGCGGGAGAGATGGCCGGCGCGCTGCGCGCCTGGCTCGACGGTCGCACGCTGCCCACCACCATGGCACGTGTGAGCTCGATCGTTCCGGCCATCGGTCGGCGACGCGGCTCGGCCCCGTCGCGCGCGGAGCGGCGTCGCTCCGGCTTGCCGGCATGGGCGGCGGTGGCGCTGCTGGTGGCGCTCGTCGCCGGCGTCTTCGGGTTCACGGCGCTCGGCGGCGCGTCGCCCGGCGGCCAGCAGGCGGTGACGCCGGTTCGCGCCGCCGACCAGAGGCTGGCCTCGGCCACGAGCCGGCCGTCACGACCAACGTCAGTGTCGACGCCGACGCTCTCCCCCAAAGCCCAGGCGGCGCCGGCACCGCGCGGCGGCAAGGATCACGACGACTGACCGGCCCGATGCCGCAGGATCGCTAACCGGTCGGCTGCAGGAAGAGCGACACGATCTGGCCGTTCTCGACCCGGAAATTCGCCTCGAGCCGCATCGGGGCGACGCCGGGACGCAGTACGGTGCAATCGGCGATGTAGCTCGCCCCCATGCTCCGCCCGTCGTTCGCGAACATCCGGAACCCGTCGCCGGCCCGGACGAACCATCCGCCGACCTTGTCTCGCCCGCGCAGGTTCGTCCGCTCCGAGGACCCCGGAACGGAGATTCCCAGCACCGCGTGCTCGGCAAACAGGGCGACCGCCTTATCGCGGTGGTCATCGTTGATCAGCTCGAAGAACAGGTCGACGGTCTCGGTGGCACCCATGCGCGGAGGATAGCCTGCGCGGACGGAGCCGACCGGTAGACTCGGCGCGATGAGTGACACGCTCCGCATCGGGCTCATCGGCTGGGGCACCGTGGGGTCCGCACTCGGCCTGCTGATCGCCCAGGGACCGGTCCGGGTCCAGATCGTGGCGCTTGCGGTCCGTGATCCCTCCCGCGGCCGCGCCACTCCGCTCCCCGCAGGCGTTCCGCTCATGTCGCCGCCGGAGCTGATTCGCGAGGCCGAGATCGTCGTCGAGGTCGTCGGTGGCGTCGACGCAGCGCTCGACTGGGCGCGCGACTCGCTGACGCGCGGACGGGCGTACGTGACCGCCAATAAGGCACTCCTCGCCACGCACGGGGCGCTCCTCGCCGAGCTTGCCACCGGGCACGGTGGGGCGCTGCTGGCGTCCGCATCGGTCGGAGGCGGCGCACCGATGATCGAGCTCGTCGCCCATCTGGCGGCCACCGGTCGGATCGAGCGGCTGCGCGGGGTGCTGAACGCGACCACCACCTTCATGCTGAGCGCCATGGCCCGAGGCAATACCTACGCCCAGGCGCTGCAGGCTGCTCAGGACGCCGGCTACGCCGAGGCCGATCCGACCTTCGACGTCGAGGGCCGCGATGCCGCGCAGAAGCTGGCGATCCTCGCATCGGTGGCATGGGGCGGCTGGCGGTCCGAGTCCGAGGTCGAACGGCAGGGTATCGTTGGCATCCGGCTCGAGCCCGGGGCGACCGTGCGCCTCGTCGCCGAGGCGACACCGGAGCGCATGACCGTGCGACCGATGAGACTGCCTCCCTCCTCGCCCCTGGCCGGTGTCTCGGGGGTCGCGAGCGGGCTCGTGGTGGAGTTGACCGATACCGATCCCCATCTTCTCGTCGGTCCGGGCGCCGGCGGGCGCGCCACCGCCGGCGCGCTGTACGCCGATCTCGCTCGCCTGAGCGCCGGCGAGCGGCCGATCCTGTTCGCGCCGCGGCACGGAGCCATCGGGTGAGCTGGCCGACCGTCGGCGTCGCCGGCGCACGTGGCGTGGTGGGTGGCATCTTCCTGTCGATCCTCGCCGATGCGGGCCTCCCGGTTGACCGGCTGCGCGCCTTCGGGCGTGGTCGCGAGGCGGGCGGCGTGCGGTTCGGCACCGCCGACGTGGAGGTCCGGCCACTGGACGACGCGGCAGCATCCGAGCTCGACCTCCTGTTCCTGGCGACCGATGGTCCGGCCTCGCGCGACATCGTCGCCGGCGCCGGACGGCGCGTTCCGCTGGTGATCGACAACTCCAGCGCCTTTCGGCTCGATCCGACCGTGCCGCTGGTGGTGCCCGAGGCGAACGGGAAGACGCTCCGCGGCTACGCCGGCAACCTGATTGCCAACCCGAACTGCACCACCGCCGCGGCGGTCGTGGTGCTGGCACCGATCCGCGATGCCGCGGGGCTGGAGTCGGTCGATCTGGCCTCGTACCAGGCGGTCAGTGGGGCCGGTCGTCCGGGCCTCGACGCGTTCCTCGCGGAGCGGGGCAGCCGGCATCGCGACAAGGCCGCGGGCTCGCCGTTCCACGGCCGGATCGCCGACAACGTGGTCCCGCAGATCGACATCCTGTCCGACGACGGCTGGACCGGCGAGGAGAACAAGATTCGCGGGGAGGTGCGCAGGATCCTCGGGCTGCCGGCTCTCGACGTTGCCGCGACCGCGGTCCGCGTCCCGGTCCACACCGGCCACTCGGTGGCCGTGCACCTGCGTACCGCTCGCGCGCTGGCCGTTACAGAGCTGGAGGAAGCGCTGCGTGCCGCTCCGGGTCTGGAGTACCGGCCAGCCGACGGCAGCGCCCGCCACCCGATGCCGCTCGACGCTGAGGGCCGCGACCCGGTGATCGTCGGCCGCCTTCGGGCAATCCCCGGTCGCGCCCGGGGATTCGCGTTGTTCCTGAGCAGCGACAACCTGCGCAAGGGGGCGGCGCTGAACGCCATCCAGGTCGCGGCCTGCATGGACCCCGAGCGCTTCGGTCGCCTCGTTCCGCCGCCTCACTGACGGGTGATCTGGCCCGATCAAGGGCGCCGGGCCGCGGTGTCGTCCGCCGCGAGGACCCTCAGGCGTCCTCGACGGCCATCCGGATCCGCTTGTTGATCCGCCCCTTGGACTCGTAGCCGGTGATCCGGACGCGGCCGATCTCCGCGGTCCGCGCAACGTGAGTGCCGCCGTCCGCCTGCAGGTCGAGGCCGACGATCTCGATCGTGCGCACCACGCTGATCCCCGCGGGCAGCAGGTTGATCTTGGTACGGATCAGGTCGGGAATCGCGAACGCCTCGTCGCGCGCCAGGATGCTGACCCGGATATCGCGGTCGGCGGCGATCTCCGTGTTCACCCGCTGCTCGATGTCGGCCACCAGCTCGGCGTGCATCGACTCGAACTCGAAGTCCATCCGGCCGCTGAGGGGCTCCATGTTGCCGCCGGTGACCGACGCTCGGTGATCGCGCCAGACGACGCCGCACAGGACGTGGAGCGCCGAGTGGGTGCGCATCAGCCGGTGACGCCGATCCCAGTCGAGCTCGGCAGTCATCTCGGTCCCGGGCTCGGGGACCGGATCGTCGGTCGCCAGCTCGTGCCAGATGTCGTCATCCTGCCGGCGGGCCCGTGTCACGCGCCAGCCGCGGCCGTCGTCGGTGCGCAGCCACCCGTTGTCGGCCGGCTGGCCGCCTCCGCCCGGATAGAAGACGGTGCGGTCCAACAGCACCGAAGCGCCGTCGATCGCCGTCACCGTGCAGCGCGTGGCGCGCGCGTAGGCATCGGTGTAGCAGAGGTTGTCGCTCATCGGGCGCCAAGGCTAGCAAAGGATTGGGTACGATTGCGACTCCGTCACGAGGGCTGCCATGGACGTTCGCGCGCTCGTCGAGGAGACGCTCGACGGCTATTTCGGCCACTATCCGGTTGCCGCCACCGAGGCCGGCAACCACACGCACGACGATCGCTGGCCGGACCTGACCGATGCCGGACGGAGTGCGCGGCTCGCCTTCCTTGCCGATGCCGAGGCGCGGCTGGCGGGGCTCGAATCCGCCGGGCTGACGCGCGACGAGGCGATCGATCTCCGGATCCTTCTCGCCTACCTGCGGGCCGCGCAGTTCAACGAGGCGACGCTGCAGGAAGACCGATGGAGCCCGATGAGCTATGTCTACCTGTTCGGGAACGGCCTCTTTCCCCTGATCGCGCGTCCCTTCGCGCCGCCGGCGGTACGGCTCCGCAGCGTCGCCGCGCGACTTCGCGCGCTGCCGGCGGCGCTCGAGCTGGCCCGCGCCGCGCTGGAGCACCCCGGGGAGCGGCCGGTCTCCGCATTCCACGCCGAACGTGCGGTGGCGACCATGCCGGGGGTCGCCGACCTGGCCCGCACCGCGCTCGCCGAAGCGCAGGCGACCGGCGACCCCGACCTGGTGGACGAGCTCCGCCCCGCCGTCGAGGCAGCGGTGGGCGCGGTGGAGGCGCACACGGCGTGGCTGCGTGACGACCTGCTTCCCCGCGCGACCGGCGGTTTCCGCCTGGGCGCCGAGCTCTACGAGCAGAAGTTCCGCCACGCGCTGAAGTCCGACCGCACCCCGGAGGACCTGAAGACACGCGCCGCGCAGGCGTTCATCGAGGTGCGCGCGGAGATGGTGCGCCTGGCCCGCGATCTGTGGAGCGACTGGGTCGGTTCCGAGCCGCCGCCGGCGGACGACGGAACGGTCGTGCGCGGGGTGCTGGACGCGATCGCCACCGATCATCCGCGGGCCGACGAGCTGCTCGACTTCTGTCGCGCCGAGAACGCGCGCATCGAGGCCTTCATCGGTGAGCGAGACCTGTTGGGCCTGACCGACGAACCGCTCGAGATCGTCTGGACGCCACAGTTCCTGCGTGCCTTCGGCGGAGCGATGCTGATCCCGCCCGGCCCGCTCGACCGTGGCCTCTCGAGCTTCTTCGCCATCACTCCGACCCCTGACGAGTGGTCCGATGTTCAGAAGGAGTCGTACCTGCGCGAGGACAACGCCCGCATGCTGCGCCTGCTCACCATCCATGAGGCGGTGCCGGGCCACTACACCCAGCTCGCCTACTCCAATCGGTCAACGTCGCCGGTCCGCGCCATCTTCCAGTCCGGAGTGTTTGCCGAGGGATGGGCGGTGTACGTCACCCAGGTGATGATGGACATCGGCTACGGCTCCGACGACTCGGCGCTGATGCTCGTGCACTGGAAGTTCTACCTGCGCTCGATCACCAATGCGCTGATGGACATCGGTATCCACGCCGGGCAGATGGAGCGCGAGGAGGCGATGCGCCTGATGGTCGAGGACGGCTTCCAGGAAGAGGCGGAGGCGGCGAACAAGTGGGATCGCGCCCGCCTCTCGTCGACCCAGCTGTGCGAGTACTTCCTGGGCAGCGTCGAGATGCACGACCTGGAAGCAACGGCGCGCAAGGCGACTGCATCCGACGGCGGTGAGTTCCGTTACCGGCCGTTCCTCGAATCGGTGCTCGCCCATGGCACGCCGCCGACGCCGATCATCCGCGAGATCCTGTTCGGGAGCTGACCGCGCCCCGGGGAGCGGCTTGCCGCCAACCCACCAATTTGTTAGCATAGTTAACCAATGTTCGCCGCGCTGCTTCGCCGGCAGCTGCTGGCTGCCGCCCTTCCACCTCGTCTCCGCCTGCTGACCCCTGTCGATCATGGGGCCGGCGGCGCGGGTCGCACTTCGGGCACCGGCCGAGGCAGGCGCGGTTTACGCCGGGGCGTCGCCGCACTCAGGCATCGCAACTACCGGCTCTACATGTTCGGCCAGATCCTCAGCCTGGTCGGCACCTGGATGCAGTCGGTCAGCGAGCCGTGGCTGGTGCTGCAGCTCGGCGGGTCTCCGCTCCAGCTTGGCCTGGTGCTCGCCCTCGAGTTCGCCCCCTCGACGCTGCTGGCGCCGCTCGGCGGTGTGCTGGCTGACCGGATCGACAAGCGCCGCGCGCTGGTCGCGACCCAGGTGGCCGCCGCGGTCCAGGCGCTGGTCCTGTTCGGGCTGACCGCCTCGGGGCTGATCCAGATCTGGCACATCTACCTGCTCGCGCTGTCGCTCGGCGTGATCAACGCGGTCAACATGCCGATCCGCCAGGCGTTCGCCGCGGAGCTCGTCCCGCGCGAGGACCTGATCAACGCCATTGCGCTCAACTCAGCGACGTTCAACGCGGCGCGCGTCATCGGGCCGGCCATCGCCGGGGTGACCCTGGCGCTGTGGGGCACGGCGGTCAACTTCGGGATCAACGCGGTCAGCTATGGGACCGTGTTGGTGGCGCTGATCGCCATGGACCCGATCGGCCTATATCGGGCGCACCGTCCCGACCACTTTCCGTCGGTGCGACAGAGTCTGGGCGAGGGCGTGAGCTACGCGCTGCGAACCCCGAGTGTGCTGTGGCCGCTCGTGCTGCTGTTTGGGATGAGCACCTTCGGCATGAACTTCCAGACGCTGCTGCCGCTCTTCGCGCGCAACACGCTCGATATCGGTGCGCACGGCTACGGGCTGCTGTACGCCGCCATGGGCGCCGGCTCGCTGATCGGCTCGCTGAGCCTGGCCTTCTCGGGGAGCCGGCGGCCGCTGATCCCGCTGATCATCGGCGGCGGCGTCTTCTTCGTGGCGTTCGAAGTGCTGCTCGGCCTCAACCGCGCACCCCTGCTGGCCTATGGCCTGGTGGTGATCATTGGCCTGAGCTCAATGCTGATGATCAACACCATCAACGTGGCGGTCCAGTATGGCGTGCCGGACGAGCTGCGCGGACGGGTGATGTCGCTCTACGTGCTGGTGTTCGCCGGCTCCGGACCGATCGGGGGCCTGTTTGCCGGGGCGATGGCGCAGGCGTTCGGCGCGCCGACCGGCTTCATTGTCGGCGCCGCGATCGCGGCACTCTTCCTGGCCCTGGTGGCATGGCAGGTGATCGTGCGCGGCGTCGTGACGCTTCCCGCCCTCCAGCCGAGCCGGCCTCGCGTCGAGGCGGGCGCCGGGTCCAGCGCCGCTCCGGCAGGCGAGCCGACCGCCGCCCAGGAGCAGGTGCGCGCCCGGCTTGGCTAGGCGTCCGTCGGCACCGGTGCGCGCCCGGCTTGGCTAGGCGCCGGTCGGCACCGGCGTACAGGCTCGTCGAGCCGTGAGGTCGCGACCGAGAACGGCGCTCAGCTAACGCCGGCTCGCAGCCGGTGGCAACAGGACCTGCAGCTCCCCGAGCGCGCGGGCGAGTGCATCTCGGCGCGGACGGGGAAGGGGTTCGAGAAGCTCTCGTGCGGCAGCCAGCAGCTCGTGGCGCATGTCGCGGACGCGCGTCGCCCCACCGACGGTCAGCTGGAGCAGCACCGAGCGGCGATCCTTCGGGTCCCCGACCCGCTCCACCAGCGCGTCCTCGACAAGGGAGGCGGCGAGCCGGGTGACCACCGGCGGGCTGACCAGCAGCCGGCGGGCGATGTCCCCCTGCGGGATCGGACCCTCCAGCTCGATGATGCGCATCACGTTGTACTGCTGGTAGGTCATCTCCTCCCAGACCGGCCGCCGGCGCGCGTGCGCGAGCAGGTGGCGCATCACCGGCGGAATGGTGGCGACCAGGGACGCCTCGAGGCTGTCACCCCCCTCCGGCCCAGCGTCACGGCTGTGGTTGGCGGACATCGCGGCCGATGCTAGCACCGACCGTCCGAGATGCCGGACGCTGCCCGGGACTCGGGCAGCGCCTGCTGCATGCCGTCGATTGTAAGCCGCTGGTGCCGAGTTTCTAGACCACGCGGTCCTCGGAGAGCGCCTCGGCGAACTCGGTGCCAAGTCGCGCCGCGTCGTACTCCTTGCCGACGAGGTGGTGGTAGGGAACGCCGCTGAACAGGTGGTGCGACCTCGTTGGAACGTCGAGCTCCCCCTCCCACTCGCGGCGCTGAAGCGCGATGTAGCCGTCCTGCTGGCCCTCACGCATCTCCGACAGCAACTGGGTGAGGCCATAGCCCGTGGCGTGCTGCGCGCCGAGCGTGATGAAGATGAACCTGAAACCCAGCTCGCCCAGGTCCGCGAAGGTGATGGGCGCCGGGTCGCGGAACCACTTGAAGGAGCTGGACCAGTTGAAGGCGAATCGCGCATCGGGGAATCGGTCGCGCACCTGGCGCGAGAACTCCTCCACGGGGGCGCGATCCGACGTCGGGAACTCGCACCACACCAGATCGGGGATCCCGGTGTCGAGATAGCGCAGCGCGCGCTCGACGGCCAGGTCCAGGCCGCGCGCCGCTTCCGGGGCGTCCATGGCGGAGAGGCCATCGGTTCGCGCGATCACTACGAAGTCGCGGTTGCCCAGGTCATCGGCCACAGCTCGCGCCATGCGCAGCTTGCCGACCATCTCGGAAGCCGCGATCAGCGCCTTGCCGCCGATGTGGCCGCAGCGCTTGGGAAGCACCTGGTCCTCGATGTGCGCCGCCGCCACGCCGGCTCCGACATACAGCTCGGTGGTGCGCTGGACGTTGAAGATGTTGCCGTAGCCGCCGTCCATGTCGACCACCACCGGCGGGATGTCCAGGTGTCGCGGCGGGACGCCCTTCTCGGGATCGCCGACCGCCTGGGTGAGCTGGAACTTGCGGAGGGCGCTGACCGTTCGGCGCGCCGCGTCCGCAATCTCAGGCCCGGAGTAGAGGTCCATGTCGGTGGTGCCCAGGTGACCGATGGCGAAGCTGTACCCGCTGAAGTAGACCGCTTTGTAGCCGTGGTACATGGCCAGCTGGGCACCCATCGGATCGTAGACGCCGGGGCCGAACAGGTAGGGCTCGGTATCGAGCAGCCGGCGCATGCGCGCGGAGGGGTTCTCCCAGCGTGACACCGGCACGCTGAAGCCCGGCGGCAGCAGCGGCGACTCGGCGCGCTCGGGTTCGGGTGCACCGCCGCTTGTCGGCTGGCCGCTCATGGTCCGGCCACTCACGGTCCTGTCGGTCGCTGCCCCGTCGGTCGCGGCCCCGTCGCTGGCTGGCTGGTCGCTGGCCGTGGCCATGCCCGGATGCGTCATCGGTGGCTACTCGTTCTCGTGGTCGCGCTGGCACCACTCCGGGCAGCCGCATTCCGCGAGGTCGGCGACCGTGAGCAGGTGGAGCTCATCCGCCGCGCGCCGCCGGAAGGAGCGGCGCTCCGGGATGGCTCGACGCAGGTCGCCCGCGGAGCGGAACGGGCGGGAAGGCATCGAGGGTCGATGTGAGGTTTCGTACAGCATCGTCCCACCTTGCGGGGTGAGATAAGATAAGTCAAAGCGATTCTACAGATGGCATACATAAGGTGGCGTTATGTCCAGTGGCTTGTCGGGGGGAATCACGCTCGCACAGCTCGAGGCGTTCGTCGAGGTGGCGCGCGGCGGCAGCATCGGCGGGGCGGCGGAGCGCCTCTTCGTCACCCAGCCGGGGCTGACGTCACGCATCCAGGGCCTCGAGCGTTCCCTGGGCAGCCGCCTCTTCGTGCGAGGCCGGGCCGGAAGCCGCATGACCGAGACCGGGCGCGCCTTTCTCCCCTACGCCGAGCGGGTGCTCGGCGCGCTCGAGGCGGGCCGAGCGACGATCGCCGAGATGGCGACGGGCTCCGCGGGACGGCTGGCCATCGGCGCAGCACCGGCGGTGAGCACCTACGTGCTGCCGGCCGTGCTCCATCGGTTCCAGGAGAGCCACCCGCTCGTGCAGTTGGCCATTCGCGCCGGGCACTCGGAGGAGGTGCTGCAGATGGTCCTCCGCGAGGACGTGGAGCTCGGCCTGATGCGGCCGATCGGCCATCCGGACGTGACCTCCGTGCTGCTCTACGAGGATCGACTGGTGCTGGTGGTCCACCGAGGCCATCCGTTCGCCTCGGCGGGCACGGTACGCATGGCACAGCTCGGCACCGAGCACCTGATCCTGTTCGACCGCACCAGCTCGTACCACGAGCTGACCTCCGCGCTGGTCCGGCAGGCCGGCATCCGGCCGCGCGGCACGATTGAAGTCGACAATATCGACGCGGCCAAGCGGATGGTGGAGCAGCGGCTGGGCATCGCGCTGCTGCCCGCCACCTCGGTGCAGGTCGAGATCGGCGCCGGGCGGCTGGTGCCGGTCGAGGTCAGCGACCTGCCGCCCGTCGAGCGCCAGATCGTGGCTGCGCGGCGCCGCGACGCCGGCGAGCTCAGCACTGCCGCCGCGGCCTTCCTTGCCATGCTGGAGGAGCTGCGGCCGCAGCGCGGAGATCTGCGTGTGAGTCCTGCCAGGACATCAAAGGGCACGGCGCGGTCCGGGCGCGCGTGAGATTTCACCCGTGAGGACTCATTCCGCACCGGTTGGCCGCGGGTGGCCCGTCACGCGTCAAACGATGTCCCGACAGGACTGAAACGCCAGCGGGATCCCGCGGGACTGGCCGCGACTGCGGAGCCGATGGTGCAGCAGCGCTCGGCCCTCGCCGTGACGCGGCCCTCGCCTCCCGGCCCCCGCCCTGACGCCGCTCCCCGCGGGGAGCGGCGTCCATCGGTCTGGCGGATCTGCCGCCGGCCTCGCGCCGGCGTGACGGTGCCGGCCTCGCGCCGGCGTGACGGTGCCGGCCTCAGGCCGGCGTGACGGTGCTGGCCATCGGCGGCTCCTGCTCCCCGCCGACCTCGTCCCAGATGCGATTGCGGAACGTCTCCCGGATGAAGAGCCCGCCGATGATGATCGAGATCACGGCGATCGTGATCGGGTAGATCAGGCCGGCATACTTGTTCCCGGTGGCCGCCGCCAGGGACGCGGCAATCAGCGGCAGGAAGCCGCCGAACCAGCCGTTGCCGAGGTGGTAGGGGACCGATAGCGAGGTGTATCGGATCTTGGCCGGGAAGTACTCGACCAGGAACGCGGCGATCGGTCCGTAGACCATGGTGACGTACACGATCTGGATGAAGACCAGCAGGATCAGCGGCAGGATGTCCGGGTGCGCGCCGCCGACCACGACCTTTCCATCTGCGCCCTTGACCGCGTGCGAAAACCGGTCCATCAAGGTGTAGATCGGGAAGTAGGTGATCGCCGCCAGGGCCATCCCGGACAGGATCACCGGCTTGCGCCCGATGCGGTCCGACAGCCAGCCGAAGAAGATGAAGAACGGCGTGCCGAGCAGGATCGCCGTCCCGACGATCAGGTAGGTGTCGATGAACTTCACGCCCTCGGTCGTCTGCAGGAAGAAGAGCGCCTGGAACTGGCCCTGGTACCAGACCACGGCCTGGCCCGCCGTCATGCCGAACAGCGCCAGCCCGATGAGGCGCCAGTTCTTGCCGCTGCCAAGGCTGTCGCGAAGCGGCTGGGTCGAGGAGTTGCCCGCTTCCTTCAACCGGCGGAAGAGGGGGGTCTCCTGCAGCTTGAGGCGAATGTAGAGCGCGATGGCAACCAGGATGATCGACAGCAGGAACGGGATCCGCCAGCCCCACTGCTCGAACTGCGCGGTGGGAATGATCAGCCGCGTGATACCGATCACCGCCAGTGCGAGCAGCAGGCCCATGGTGGCCGTGGTCTGGATGAAGCTGGTGAAGAAGCCGCGGCGGGCGTCGGGCGAATGCTCCGCGACGTAGATCGCGGCACCGCCGTACTCGCCACCGAGTGCCAGGCCCTGGAGCAGCCGGATGAGGACCAGAAGAATCGGGGCCAGGATGCCGATCGTCGCATACGTCGGCAGCAGACCGACCAGCGCGGTGGAGCCGCCCATCAGCGAGATGGTGAGCAGGAACGTGAACTTGCGCCCGACCAGGTCACCGATGCGGCCGAAGACCACCGCACCAAAGGGTCGGACCGCGAAGCCGGCGCCGAAAGTGGCGAGCGTGGCGAGCAGCGCCGCGACGTCGTTGCCCTTGGGAAAGAAGTGCGACGCGAAGAACGTCGCCAGTACGCCGTAGAGATAGAAGTCGTACCACTCGATGGTGGTGCCGGCGGCAGACGCACCGATCACAAATGGAAGCTTGAAGCGCGCCGGCGTGGACGGAAGGATGCTTGCGGGACTCGCCATGCGGGTCACTCCTCCTTTCGGGTTGAGCGCTCAAGGAGCCCGGACTGGCGCATGGTGGCACCGCCTGGGGTCGCTGTAAAGGTCCTCAGGGCAGCGGCGCGCAGGGCGGTGGAGCAGCGTGCCGGTTCTGGGCCTCGGGCATCGGTCCGTCCAATGATGGGAGCGCCCAGGTAGGCAATGAGTTCCAGCCACTTGGGACTCATCAGGATCGCAGTAGCACGGTCACCGGTCCCAGCCCGCCATGATGAGTTTGAGGAACGCGCGCATCAACGCTTACGAAAGGGCGCCGCGATGAGCGGTGTTGCACCCAACAGCGCGAATGCCGCCAGTTGGTGCGTGGCGATGGCGATGGCGACGACGATGGCCGCCCATATCAATATCGCCGTGATGCCAAGCTTCTGCCTGCGGTTCACAGCATCGCATTCCAATCCGCCGATTGCCCCGTTGCCGATGGTCCGCAGCCGTCCCAGCCCATCTTAGGCCCAGGTCGTGGTCTTGCCCCCAGATCTCTCGCGCCGGATTGCAACCCGTGGCGAGCATGACCATCAGCCCCTCCACGGCAGCGATCGCTCATTGCCCGTCGTGCTCAGCCGGGGTCTTCCCGGCCGGGGGGTGGTTTCTCGGGGTCCGCGGGCCGGCGGCTGCGGCGGCTCGCGACCAACCTTCGCAGTCGGTCAAGGTTTCGGTCGAGCGACGGTCTCACCTCAATAGACCTTGAAGAGAAGCTCGGTCGCAATCAGCGCGGCCGCGGCGATGCTTAGCAACAGCCACCCGATCCCGTCCGACTGTCGCCTTCGGCTCCACCACATCCAGGCCAGTGCCAACGGAAACACGAGGCCGATCAGGACGCTGACCGCGGGCTCGTACTGGGCGGGAAGGCCGAACAGCGCGAGTCCAGCCACGAGCGCGGCGCCGGTGACCGCGGCGGCTGCGAGCCAGAAGGTCGGGGTGAGCGGCCGGTTGGAGCGGCGGGCCATGTCATAGCCGACCCCTGCAAGGATGGTGGCGGTGAGAGCGGCCGAAAGACCTATCAGGAGTGCGTTCACTGGACTCCAGTCAGCGGGGAGGGCAATTCTCGAACCAGCCGCGGTAGAGCGGTGAAGTCGGTAGCGACGGCTGAAGCAGTCGCGAAACCGAGTGTCAGCCCGGCCAGGAGCATTCGCGCCATGCCAGCACCGACGAAGTTGGGTTGACAGGGTACCCACCATGTCCCCAGCCCGCTCGGATCGGTGGCGTTCACCGGATTGCAGCCGACATACGCGAAGCGGCTGGGCCCCAGCACGCTGGAGGGTCGGGGGGTCGGCCTGGGTGAAGCATCCGCTGGCCGGGTCGTAGCTGCGGGCTGCGAAGTCGTACAGCCCCGAGCTGGTGCTCTGGTAGCGGGCAACTCCAGAGCGTTGCGGCTCGGTGCTTAACGGCCTACCCATCCGGCGAAGGATGCCACGCCCACCCCGATGGCTGCCAAGGCCACCCCGAGCACCAGGGCAGCCAGCTGCCTTCCTCTGATCGACGCAGGAGGATCTTGCCCGCGGCGGATGGTGAGGAACGGCACGACCGCCGCCAAGCCTACCGGGGCCAGTGCGTAGAGGCCTGGTCCAAGAATGACTTGGAGTTGCCCCGGTTCGGTGG
>QHBO01000015.1 GCA_003243965.1 Chloroflexota bacterium | reverse complement strand
GGGGTGAAGTCGTAACAAGGTAGCCGTACCGGAAGGTGCGGCTGGATCACCTCCTTTCTAGGGAGACCAGGTCAGCCGGTTCGCCGGAGGGCCGACCTCTCAGGTCGATCGACCAGCGCACGTCGTCTCCGCGAGGGGAGCGCGCCGCTTCGGCGGAGCTGGATCGTCCTCGCAAGCTATCGGACCTGCCGCTGGCCACGCGGATTCCTGTCACTCTTCAGCCGTCGAAGGCACGCACGCGGCCGTCCCGCTCGAGGGGCGGCCGTTTGGCTGTCCGGGGTTCGCAGTCGCGGTTGCGCCTCCGGGTAGCGTCGGGGTACGATGGCGCGCCCTCGTCGGGCGTTTAGCTCAGCTGGTTAGAGCACTGCCCTGATAAGGCAGAGGTCTCTGGTTCGAGTCCAGAAACGCCCACCAACCCCCCACTCCTGCTTCGCGCCGGACCGATGGAGCACCGCGTGTCCGATCCACTCCCACCACCTCGCGACGCTGGCCTCCCCTCGGATGCTGGCGAGCGACAGATGGGCGTCCAGCACGATCCGAACCCAGGCCGCGAGCTGGTGGCCGGCATCGATGGACGTGCGTATGCGCGACACCCGGTGCGCACTCACCTGGTCACCGACGCCGATGACGCGGTGGACGTCGTGCGTCGCTATACCGGCGACCTTGACGCCGGAGTCCGGCTCGTGGCGGTCAGCGAGCGGATGGTGGCCATCACCCAGGGCCGCTCCTATCCGATGTCGGACATCCGCCCCGGCCGGCTTGCTCGCCTGCTGGTGCGCTTCGTCACGCGACCCGGGTACGGAATCGGCCTTGGCACGGCGGAAACGATGCAGCTCGCCCTCCGGGAGGTGGGTACCGCCCGGATCCTGTTCGCCGCGGCGGTCAGCGCCCTGACCAAGCCCCTGGGCATTCACGGCCTCTTCTATCGCCTCGCCGGTCCGCAGGCGGCGGCAATCGACGGGCCCACGTCGTACACCATCCCTCCGTACAACCAGGCTGCGACCCTCGGCCCGCGCGGGCCGGGCCGTGAGGCGCGGCGGATCGCGCAAGCGGTCGGGGCGCCCGTCGCGGTCATCGATGCCAACGACGCGGGCTGCAACGTCCTCGGCGCCAGCGCCGGAGTCGACCGCAGGCTGGTAAAGCGCCTCTTCGCCGACAACCCCCTCGGCCAGGCGCGCGAACAGACGCCGGTCTGCGTGGTCCGAGAAGTCGACTGGCCGACCGACGGCGTGGGTCCCGCCGAGCCGCGGCGCCGGCTGACGCCGCCGTGATCGGTTGACCGCACAGCGGATGCGGCCCTAGCATCGCGCGGGGATGTAGCTCAGCTGGGAGAGCACCTCCTTTGCAAGGAGGGGGTCAGGGGTTCGAGTCCCCTCATCTCCACCATTCCATCCGGTAAGCGAACCTCGGGCGGCACGCGGTAGGTGACCCGCACGTCGGCGGCCGAGACGACCCTCACCTCCTCGATCAGCTGCGCAAGCAGCGCCTTGCTTCGCTCAGGCGGCAGGGACTCGGCCAGGATCGCGTCGAGCGAGACACCGAGGATGGCCGAGACAAAGTCGAGGTCGACCGGCCCCCAATCGCCCGGATCAGCCTGCGTCGCGAGTTGGGTCTCCTCGGTAGCGATGGCGGCCAACCACGCCTCGATCGTATCGATCCGGGTCTGAGCCGTCTCCGGCCGCAGCCGACCCTGCTCGAAGGCAACCAGGTAGCGCTGCAGGCGGCGCTCGAGGTCGACCCGCTCAACCGCCAAGGCCGCGTTCCGGCCGCGCCGTGCGTCATGCTGACTCCGCCATTGCCCATCCGCCTCATCGATCGCCCGACGCAGCAGAGTGGTGTTGGCGTACACCTCGGCGAGCTGACCGAGCACCGCCGCCTCGAGTTGATCGCGGCGCAGGCGGTCCTGGTCGCAGGCTGCGCGGCCGTACCGTGAGCGGGTGGTGCAGGTGTAGTAGTCGTAGCGGCGCGAGCGGTTGTGGGCGGTGGTGCCAACCAAGGGGCTGCCGCAGCGGTCGCACACCAGCTTGAGACCGCTAAGCAGGAACGGGCTTGGGTTGGTGCGCCGCTGGGCGGGAGACCGGGCACGGCCCGCGCGCAGGCGCTGCGCCGCCTCGAACAGGTCAGCATCGAGGATGGCCGGGTGCAGGCCAGGGTGCCAGACGCCGCGAAAGGGGACCTCTCCGAGATAGACCCGGTTGCCCAACAGCTTGAGCACGGAGGAGCGGGTCCACATCCCACCCCTGCTGGTCCGTAAGCCGCGGGCATTGAGCCAGGCGGCGATAGGGCCGCTTCCCAGCTTATGGGTCACATATCGGTCGTAGACTTCGCGCAGTACCTGGACGGCGGACGGGTCAGGAGTCAGACCTGGCCCGTCTGGTCCGCGGCGGTAGCCATACGGATAGCTGCCGACTGTCCACTCGCCACGGCGCGCCTTGCGCTCCATGCCGGCATTGATGCGCTCGATGATGCTGGCCCGCTCGAACTCGGCGAAGACGCCGAGCATCTGGAGCATCATCCGCCCAGCCGGCGTGGTGGTGTCGAACGGCTCGGACAGCGACTGGAAGGCGATGCCAGCCGCCTCCAGCTCCTCGATCAGCGCGGCGAGCTGGACGAGGTTGCGGGACAAGCGGTCGACCCGAAAGACGAGCAGCAGGTCATAGGTGCCTGTCGCTGCGGCTTGGCGCGCGATGGCCAAGCTGGAGCGCTCCAGGCTCTTGCCTGACGCGCGGTCCTCGTAGCGGGCGACGATCGTCCAACCCGGCTGGGCGGCGACGTACGCCTCTAGCCGGTCGCGCTGCGCGCCGAGCGAGTAGGGCTGGTTGGCCTCGTCGGTCGAGATGCGGGTGTAGAGCGCCACCCGGCGCGGCGTTTGGTCCACGTCAGCTCTCGCCCTTCCGCCGCTCGGCGTCGAGCAGCTCACCGACGGCGGCACCCAGCTCCCTAGCCAAGTGGGTCGCCGCGTTCGGCGCCAGCGGGATGAAGGTCGGAGCGGCGAGCCGGATGCCGCCCGCGGCGCGGCGCCGCTCGGCACCGGCGAACAGGATGAAGAGCAGCAGGATCAGGAGTGTGCCAGCGCTGAGCGCCAGTTGGCGATCGGGCGTCTCAGGCCACCACTCGACGGTCATTGGTGGCCTCCCTCAATGCCGCGCCCGCGCCAGAAGAGCAGGCTTGCCGGCTGGCCGAGGAAGCTGCCCTTCTCGCGGAAGCCGTGCTCCTTGTGGTAGGTGGCGTAGCCGTTGCGCCACGGCTGCTCGGCCCACGCGGCCTCGGGGACGAGCTTGTCGCAGGCCGCGCAGTAGGCGTGGCGGACGAGGCGGGCTTGCGCAGCCTGTCGGGCGGTCTCGGCTGTCTTGCGCGCGGAGGTCTGCGCGGAGAGCGTGGCCTTCGCCGCGCGCAGATCGGCGCGGGCCTCCCTGGCCTCCGCCTTGACGGCCTTCAGCGCCGCACGGCTGGCGACGAGCTGCTCGGTCAGTGCAGCCAGTTCTGCAGCGGTCCGATCGTGGTCAACTTGAGCAGCTTGCTGGGTCGTGGCCAGCCGATCCGCCAGGTCGCGCGCCTGCGCCTCAAGCTCCGCGCTGCGCTTCACCTCCAGCTCGCGCAGTCCGACGAGCACCGCCCCCCGAATCGTCCCGTGCTGTTCCGCCAACCGGTCGAGCACCTCCGATTCGTCAGGGGTCAGCTCCAGCACGACGCGGCGACGGTAGCGGGGTTCGGCGGAACGAGGCATGGGCCCCGACGGCTTCTCGGCGGAGGTCTCGATCAGGAAGGCGGCCATGGACCCGGGTCGCAACCTCGTCAAGGGGGATGGAGCCGACGGCGGGATTCAGAACGCACGACCGAGGGTTTACAAATGCGGCCCATGGCGTCCGCCGGCGTTCGCTGATACCTCCGCCACGCTCAGATTCGCCGATTCAGGCGGGACGGTAACCGGGGCTATTCGCCCATGTTGCTACCGCCGTTGCTACCTGCCGCCGCCCTCGTGCTTGCTCAACGGCTCGGAGGAGTGGTGGAAAACGGAGCCGTCGGGGTTGAGAACCATCTCCTCGTAATGGTCCCCCGCACGGTCGGAGACTCGCGTACGGAGCCGCTCCACGCCATCCTCTGCGGTGAGCGACATTCCCGCTCGTCGCTCCATCGCAGGCTTCGACAGTCTCCCGCCGTGATAGTCGGGATGGGGCTCCCGAGCGCGAGCCTCTGGGCTGTGCGCCTTCCCGCTGCCGGACGCGACGCCGGCATAGGCGAAGCCGTCGCGCCTCCACGATCCGCACGTCGGGCACGGCTCGAACGGCGGCGGCCGTATAGGCAACTCCGCTCCGCAGTCTGAGCAGACTGCTCGGGGCGATGGTCCGGCGGGCATCGTCGTCGTCATTCCTGGTCGACGATACGCTAGCCGCGGCCGTTCACAGCGGTGGGCATCGAGCCGGCGACGACGCGGGGCGAGCGGCCGGGATCGGGCCGGCTGGCGCCGCGGCGCTAGTCCCCGCGCCAGTCGGGAAGCATGCCATCGAGCTCGGCGACCCACTGCCGGTCATCTCCAGGTGCTCCAGGCGGGCCGACCGCAGCGTAGTAGGAGCTCGTTGCGTCGCCCTCGGTGGCCGCGATCCCAAAGCAGAGTTCGGAGTCCGTTCGGCACCACGCCCAGTAGGACCGAGCGTCGTCAGACACGGTTAGCCGGATCGCGTCCCGCCGCTTCATCATGCCGATCTCGGAGGGAGGGAACATAGCCTCCAGGTCGCCGCGGTACCGCCCCGTCGACCGAAACTCGTTAGCCTCCCGGATCGCCAGCCATCGCAGCGAGTCGCGCGTGTCGGAGAACCCGCGCGCATCGAGGCGGCGGCCCTCGGGGTCGCGCTCGTCGGAGCCGGTGTACTTCGCCTCGTGCTCCGCCTGGAGCCGCTCGGTCTTCTCATGCGCCTTGGGCTTCAGCCACTCCACCACTCCGGCCAGCAGCGCGAAGGCCTTTGTCGAGTTGGTCAACGTACCGAAGGCGAGTTGCCGGCCGTGGATGATCGGCCCGCGCTGGAACGCACCGGACACTGAAGTCGGCCTCGGGTCTCGGAGCACCGACTTACGGACGGCCCGCAGGAAGACAGGCATCCCCGCGACGGTCGCGTCGTCCTCGAAGTGGTGGTCCTTGCCCTCGTGGAAGAAGCCGTAAGACGGGTCGGTCAGGTCGAAGACCAGGCCGTCGATCTGCGACAGGACGATGAGCACCGACGCCTCGTACTCGCCGCGCTCGTGGTGTTCCAGCGCCTTCGTCAGCAGCCGGTTGCGCTCCAGCAAGAGATCAAGGGTCGGCTCGTGCCGGCCGGCGAGCGTGGTCATCGGACCGAACGTTCCGCGCAGGAATGCCTCGCCGTCGTTCCACCACCTCGTCAGGCACTCGTCAACGAGCGCCGGGTCGGCGGTCTCCTCCCAGATCCGGATCGCCTCGGCGTACGCCTGGCGGTCGGGGCTCGCGCCGAGACCGTCCAGCCGAACTCCGAGAACCAGATTGCCGCCTGGATCGACGCGATCGCTGATTCCCGGACGTCATGGTGCAGGTTGTCCAAGGCAGATAGGTCGACGCCTAGGCCGAAAGCCAACGCGCGGATGACCGGGTTCGCGAGGAACGCCTCCTGATCCTTCCAGGTCTGTTCGCCAGGGCCGCCGATCCTGCGCGTGAACTCACCGAGTAGCTGATCGTCGACGTCCATGAGCAGAGTCTATCGGCCGGCCTCGGCATCCTCGCCGCCCCCGCGGCCGACCTGTCGCAAAAAGGGCAGCCCCCGACGCCCGCCCGATTCGTGCTCCGCGCCGCGTCGCCCACGGGCCGATCAGAAGGAGGTCCTTTCGGTGTTGATCAAGCCTCGCTCGGCCTGCCAGTCAAGGCTTGATCACGCGGATGACAACGCTTCGGCTGAATGTCTCGCCGTTGATGCGGAAGGCATAGCAACCGGGGCCCTGAACCCACGAGTACGAGTTCCATTCGCGCCAGCCCGGCGCCGCGCCCCCGAAGGCCCAGCCATTCAGCGTTAGTCGCAGGGCCGGCACCTGATCCTGGTCGCGGCCACTGAAATGCATCGAACCGAGAGCGTCGATGCGCTCGCCGCGCACGAGGGCAATGCCCTTGTAGGTGGCATCCCCCAGCCACAGCACCTTGAAGGGATACCAGTCGCCCTGTCTCCCCTGCTCGGAAAGCTCCGTCACTCCGTCATTGCCGGATCCCAAGGGGGTAGATCGGTCCGCTTCCGAATCCTGGTCCGAGTCCTCCGACCGTTCGGTGGTTCGAGACCGGGCAGGGCGCCCCAGGTGCAAGCACCGGAACGTCGTAAGGCTGGAACAGGGGCCGCCACGCATCAATGGGGGCTGGCGACGCGGTCGACTGGGAAGGCGCCGCCGGCGAGTCGCCGCGTGGCTACTGGGCCGCGGACCAACGGCGCACCCGGTGATCAAGCCTGAGGTGACGAGGAGAGCAACGATCAATCGTGGGAGCAACACAGTCGATCAAAGGTAAGCTGCTATGGCGGCGATTACTAGTTCCCCGAAGGGACGCTAACGAGCAACGTTTGCCGCCCGTCGGGGTCTAACAGGCTGCCCTCTCGGAATGCGGTCCTTTGGCGCAGTCGCACGGGTCGGTCATCCCGAACTACCGACCAGCACACTGGATCGTCTCGAGCTTGCGCGCATTTGTCTGGCACCCTGATCGCAGGGCTGAACTCGGCTCCACGGCAATCCCGCCCTCGCCAGCGCCTGAAGCTAGTCACACCTGACGCGATCTTCCCGTGTTCACAATGAGCTTGACGCTGTGGTCAATTGCGAGCTACCCTGTCTGGATCCGAAAAGAGAATCAGGAGTGCCCGAGTGGACAGGCTGCGGAACGCTCTGATTGCGGCCAGCGTCGTCGCCGCGATGACGGCGATCAGCCCTGCCGCCACTCTCGCAAAGTGCAACCCGTACCGGACTGACGATCAGATGTACCACTGGGACGGTCGCGGGCAGACCCCGGGAGGAACGGTGGAAGGGGTCTCGTCGAACGTCTTAGTTTACTCGCCATTCGTGTGGCCTTCCGGCCGCATTAGTACGTCGTGGGTCATGATCACGCGTTTCGGGTAGCTGGTATTGGGCCCAGATCGGGCCGGCCGAGCGCGTCTATGGAAACCGCTTCACAGTTGCTCAGTGGGCGTCCGGGACGCCGGGTTCCGTCCGTGAGGTGGATTTCGGCGCACTCGCAGTCGGCTCGACCCACAATCTCGAGGTCTATTACATCCCGAGTAGCTACTACACGGCGTTCATGGTAGACGGCAGCGTCTGGACGTCGACCTACCTGTACTGGCCTCCCCAGAACGCACAGATAAGTTCCGAGATCACCAGTCTATCCACGCAGATGATGGGTGCTGTGCACGCTGCTGAGGCATTCAGCAACAACCGGATTCGGTACGGCGAGAGCTGGCACACGTTCACAGGGCCAATTGACTACAACAACTACACCTACTTCGGCCAGGTGCACAGCACGAACTGGTTTGACGGGTGGGACCTCGCATGCCAGTACTGAACGCAAGGCGCGTCATCGTTGGAGTGGCAGCCGGCTCACTTCTGATCGTGGCTTTGGTATCGGTTACGGTCCTGCGAGCAGAGACGCAATGCTCGACAACATGGTTGGCGAATGACTTTGGTCTCGAGTTGTCATCCACGACGGCATTGACCGCTGTGGAAGCGCAAGCCTTCCTGCCCGAGGTCCACCAGAACTTTCCGTCGGCCACGATAGAGGAGGCCATGAGGGCCACTGTCAAGTCCAGTCGAATACCTTCGGTGGATGGACACAACGTCTTGTTGCTTCGCATCGGTAATCTGCCTCCGCAGGCCGTCGGTGCGCCTGCGGGACAGCAATTACCGAGCGTCGATGTTTTCTGTGCCATGTCGATCTATGACAGCAACACAGGCGCTTACATTGCGACTCTTAAGGCCTTCGGCGACGAACCCAATGCGCCGCCTGGGAATCGGATGAGCCTCGCCCCGAACTGATCCGGCCCTCAGTCTGCTCCTTTGCCCTGGTGGTGATCGGCTGCCAGTCGGCGAGCTCATCGAGGCTCTCGCTATAGCCTCTCGGGATGCTCAAAGCCGCAGTGCGGATCCGCTCCGCAGCTTCTCGCTCGAAGGCTCATCGGTTACCCCGCCGCGGCTGCGTTGTCAAGAATGAGCAACGCCGGACGGATCTGCTCGAGACGACCGCCCTCACCGGCGCCCCTCGTCGATCTGATACAGGACATCGATGTCATGCGGCAGCGACGGAGATTCATCTGGATGGCTCCAAGCAGCACTGGCTGGGCAATTATCGAGTCGCGATCCCGGTCCTCCCGCACCTCGAGGGGGTCCCCGTAGACGCCTTCGCCAAGAGCAGAACGTATGTGATGTGTTGCATCCCAGACCTCTACGACGACCCGCCTATTGCACCGTGGTGAGGGTGCGAGTGCCCGTCCAGTTTCCTGCTGGCGCCTCTCACGCGGGTATGTCTTAGAACACTGGTCGACGATACCGAAATGGCCTCCTTCTGATCAGCTCGAGCGCCGGACCGTGCCAAGCACGAATCGGACGGGTCCTCGGGGGCTCCCGTTTCGGGACGGCCCCGCAGCCCGTTGGGGATCTACGCTGCCATCGGGCCGGGGCGACGTTGACGAGGCGGTGGGGTTCAGCGGCGACGGCCGCGGCGATCGAAGGCGCCAGGCGACCGGCCCCCCCGTACCGTTCGATGATCCTAGGGTCTCTTGGCGGTCCTCACACGACCTTCAGGTACTTGGTGACCGACTTGGTGACGCCTTTCGACGAGCAGGTCACCGTGACCGGCCAGCTGCCTATGGTCGTCCTGCTGCCGACCTTCCACGTCCAGGATGCCGCGCCGCCGCTGTTCGCGGTCTTGGGGCCCAGCCCAGCGGCGGTCGATGGACCGGACTTGTACTCGACAACGATCGTGCACGCCGTGCTGGGGTTGGTCTTGACGGTTGCCTTGGCGTAGGAGCCCCGAGCAACCGGCGAGGTGAGCGACGTAAACGTCAGGGCGAGCGTTGGTCTCGCCGTCGAGACGGGGGTAGGCCGCGGGGTTGGCGCCAAGGCGGGTGCCAGGGTGGGCGTCGGGATGGCGCTGGGCGTCCGGGTGGGGGTCGGCTTCAAGGTGGGCGTCGGGATCGCCGTCAACGTAGGGCTGGAAGCAGTCGCATGCCGAGGGAGTAGGGGTCGCCTGCCCGAGCGCAGCGGGGCCGCTCGTCGAAGGATTCGTGAGCGAAACGAGCGCGACCACCGAGATCAGCAGGGCTCCGGCGATGATGATCTTCTGCCGCCGCGACGCCGCCCGCCAGGCATTTGCAATTGCAGCCACTAGCCTCACCTTTCAGAAGCCCCATCGATACAGCGGGTGGAATTCGGCCCACCCGCTGTGCTCGAGGTCGAAGACGTACCGGCCCTCCATCCAAATCGTGTCCCCGACCGACGGAAAGGGACCGGCTAGCGGGTCGGGATCAGAAGCGCAGATCGCAATAGCGTCTGTCTGGGTGACTGGCTTCACGCACGCTGGCTCCACAACGAGGTCGCCGAGTTCCTCGCCCTGGTTGGCCGGAGTGAGCAGGTAGGCAAAAGCGGGATCGAGCGCAAGCAGGATGTGGAGGTCCCCATCGGCCTCACGCCGCACCGCCTCGACCGTGCCGGTTACGTGGATGCAGGCCGCTTGCGCGTCGAGTCGATCCGGGTTGTAGACATATTGGTCTTGATCTGTTGGTAGACAAGCCGTCGGCTTCGGCGTGGGCGCAGGCTTCGATGTCGCCGTAGCCGACGGCGGCGGCGGGCTGAAGGACGGGCTGGCGCGTTCCGTCGGGGTCGCAGCCTGATCGGTGGGGACGTCCGTGGAACTGGCGGGTCCCGAGGTGCTGGACGGCGCTGCAGCCACAGCGGATGGCGTGGCAGCGCCCGGGGGCTCGCTGGTCTGCGGACGCGCGCCACCCACGATCGCCAGCGCGACCACCGCGATCGCGATTGAGGCCAAGACAAGTCGGCTTGACGTCGAGATTGTCAGCTTTCTCGTATTTCCTCCGGGTGCCTAGCGCGACAGCATTCGGAGGATCTCCCGGCGTTGCTCGACGTGCTCCTCGCTCGTGATAACTCCTGCGTTATGCAACTCGTCGAGTACCCGGAGCCGCTCCGGTATCTCGGCCACAGGGTGCTCCCGGCCCTCGAGCAGGAAGCTGGTGAGGGTGGCGGTGATCGCGCTGAACAGGCCGATGCCAAGCACCATCAAGGCGGTGGCTGCGACCTTTCCCTCGGCCGTGCGGGGTACTACGTCGCCGTAGCCCACGGTCGTGAGGGTCACGATGCCCCACCAGAACGCATCGAGCGGGGAGGTCAGCGCGCTGTTCACCCCCTTCTCGGCGGCGTACAGCACCAGCGAGCAGATCACCATCACCCCGAGCCAGCTGACAAACAGCCACACCAGACCCCGGTGGGTGGCCATGCGGCCGATGTGGTTGAGCACGCGGTAGACACCCGCGAAGGCGCGGACCAGGCGCAGCAGACGGAGCAGGCGGAGGACCCGGATCTCGCGCACGACCGGGATCAGGGCGACAAGATCCACCCAGTGACCGCGGAGGTAGGCGCGCCGGTCGTAGGTTGCTGCGAAGCGCGTCGCAAACTCGGCTGCGAATATCGCGGTCAAGCTCCAGCCGAGAGCGTCCAGCCACGCCCGCGCCGGCTGAGTGGCCTCATCTGCGAAGAAGCCGACAGCTACGTAGACGACCGCCAGGAAGGCGAACGAGAGCTCCCACGCCACGTCATGGCGTTCGACAAACGCAAGATAACGGGCCCGCATTCCCTCCACCTGCGGATAGTAGGTCAGGCAGCCAGCAGGGAGCAGCCTAGGAAGGGGGCCGGTCGGCTACTACCCGGCCTAGCGCAATCAGGCCGACAGGCTGGTTCGCATACTGTGAGATGCGGACCACCATTCAGGTTTCGCTAATCGGCGCACTCCGGCTGCGCTGGCCGGCTGGAGGGTCTCCTCCCTCAGTCGCCGTCGCCGTCGCCGTCGCCGTCGCCGGCCGCCTCCGCGCCGGACCGCGGGAAGCGAGTGGGCAGCGCCGAGCGTAGGCTTTTCGGGCGAGGCGAGTCGGGCACGTTGCCTTGACCCTCGTAGGCCCCGGATGCTAGAGTTGTCCGGCTCTCGCGTCCGGAATCCACACCGGCCCGGGACCGTGTTGAATCCCGAAACCCCCCCACGTCCTCTGACCGCTGCGCGCGACGCAATGTCCCGCCCATCGGTCAGCGGACGAATCGCTGACGCCGTGACGTCGTCAGACAACGACGATGACCGGGAAGCGTAAGCCGACCGGCAGGCGATCCGCAGGAGCGGACCGTGGCGTGCACCGTCCCAAGGGGACGTGTGCGACCTTAAGAACCGAAGATCTGGAAGCATCGATTTCGTCGAGGAGATTTTCCGACGCAACCAATGGTCGCGACGGCAGCTTCGTGCTAGCCGCGTGAATCATTAGGTCAAGCTACTAAGGGCGTGCGGTGGATGCCTTGGCGCCAAGAGCCGACGAAGGACGTGGCAGGCGACGAAACGCTTCGGGGAGCTGCGAGCAAGCATTGATCCGGAGATATCCGAATGGGGAAACCCACCCGGGGTAATGCCCGGGTACGCCCGACTGAATACATAGGTCGGAGCGAGGACACCGAGGGAACTGAAACATCTAAGTACCTCGAGGAGAAGAAAAGTATTCCGTGAGTAGTGGCGAGCGAAAGCGGAGGATGCCCAAACCGTGGCTGCGTGACAGGCTGCAGCCGTTGCAGTCGCGGTGTTGTAGGGCCGATCAGCGGGAGCTGCAGGTTCCGCACAGAGTTACAAATCGGATCGCTAGCAGAACTGGCATGGAAAGGCCGGCCGGAGCGGGTGACAGCCCCGTACGCGAAAGCGTTCCGACTCTCGATCGTGTCCCTGAGTACCACGTGGAAGGTCTCTCATGTGGGAACCCGGGCGGACCACCGTCCAAGGCTGAATACTCTTGGCGACCGATAGTGAACAAGTACCGTGAGGGAAAGGTG
>QHBO01000014.1 GCA_003243965.1 Chloroflexota bacterium | reverse complement strand
CTTCGGAGCCACAATCCGATGCTTCCACGCACGAATCCTAGCCGTTTGGGACCCTATCTGGGACCCTATCGCCGCATACGGCGCTCCAGCGCGTCCACGGCGGCACGCTGCAGCTCCGGGATGACGTGGGCATACACGCGGGCCGTGAGGCTGGGGTTGCGGTGGCCCAGCTGGTCGGCGATGGCCCGCATCGGGATGCCCGCCGACAGCATCAGCGTGGCCGCGCCGTGGCGCAGGCCGTGCGGGGTCAGATGGCCGATGCCGGCTCGGTGCATGAGCCGCGGGAAGACGGCGCTGACCGAATCGCCGCGGAGCCGGTCACGGGACCGAGGGCCGAAGAACACCGGCTCGGACGGCCCGCGGCGCGGGGCCGCGGCCAGTGCCGCGCGCAGCGCCTCGGCGGCGTCAGCGGTGATCGGAACGGCGCGGACCCCGGACTTGCTGACGCGCACCCGAACGAAGTTGCGGTTGAGCAGCAGGTCGCCCTGGTCGAGCCCGATGGCCTCGCCGAGCCGCATGCCGGATCCGAGCAGCAGCCGGACGAGCTGCTCGCACCAGTGACCGCCAACGGCGGCCAGGATCGCGTCGGCCTCGACCGCGGTGAGGGCACGGACGGGCTCGCGCTCGCTGCGGGGCAGCTTGATGCGAGCGGCCGGGTTGTCGGGGATGATGCGGTCGGCGACGGCGGCGTTGAGGGCGATCCGCAGGGTGGTGACGATACGCACGATGGTGCCGGCGGCCAGCCGTTTGCGCTCGAGCTGGTCCACCAGGCGGCGGACGTCGGAGGGGCGCAGGCGGGCAAGACCGATGCCGCCCAGCAGCGGCCCGATGTGGAGCTCGACGTGGCCGCGGTAGCTGGTCAGCGTCGAGCGCCGGACGCTGCGACCGTGGGCGCGCAGCCAGCCGTCGAGATAGGCGTCGAGCGTGCCTCCGGCCGGCTCGGCGCCGGCACCGTAGGCGCGGCGCAGCCGCTCCAGCTCGGCGAGCGCCTCGCGTTCCGACGCACAGCGGACCCGCTTGCTGGCGCGCCGACCGTTGATCGTGCCGAGCGGATAACGGGCGATCCAGGAGCCGTCGGAGCGGTAGATGGAGCCTTCGCCTCTCCGCCTGCGGCGTCGCATGACGCCATCATGCCACGCGCCGCCGACCAGCGACGAAGGCTTCGAACTCTCCGCTGGTGACCAGCGGACGCCGGCCGACGCGAATCACCCGCAGCTGACCGGCGGCGACCAGGCGCCGCACGGTCCGCAGGCTGACGTGCAACCGCTGGGCGACGTCCGACAGGGTCAGCAGCTCGGTCACCGCAGCCAGACCTCCAGCGCGTCGAGCGTGGGTGCCGGCCGCACCACGGCGACGTCGACGTAGCGTACCTGCGACAGCGCGTTGAGCCAGTCGCGCTGCGCCTTGGTCAGGCGACCCTTCTCCGACTTCAGCTCCCAGGCGATCATCCGGTCGCCGCGAACGAAAATCAGGTCCGGCCAGCCGGGTGACGTGCGACGGCTGTCGAAGTGGTGGATCGTGCGCCAGCCGTGGTGCGCGGCCAGCTGCAGCACGGCGGCCTGTAGCTCGCGCTCGGTCATGCCACCACCTCCAGGCGGAGCAGACGCTGCAGCACCGCTCGCTCCTGGTGCTGCAGCAGGCGTGCGTAGCGCTCCAGGGTCACCAGGTCCATGTCGTCGCAGCGCACCCGGCTCAGCGCGTTGTGGACGTCGTCCAGGACACGTAGCTGATGCAACAGGCGTTGCTGAGACGGCAGCGCGCGGGTCATGCCGGCTCCATCTGGGGGTGCGCCACGCTGGCCTCCCGGACGGCGTTATAGGCTCCGGTGCCCACCACGTCGGGCTCGAGCCACTCCAGAAACGCGGTCAACAGCGCATCGGCCAACGAGGGATCGACCGGGTAGCCGCGGAACTGCTCGTCGCCGACCAGACCGGCCACGAACTCCTCCCGGGCACCGTGCACGTAGCGCCAGGTGGTGCCGTGGATGCGCAGCTCCCTGGACAGCGGTCGAGACGGTGGGCGGACGCGGATGCGGCGCTGGCAGCCCGCGCAGCGTGGTGCGTAGCACGCACAGCCGGGCAGGTGGCCGCGATTGCCGGGGCGCTGGCAGGTGCACACCGCATGGCTCACCGGAGCGTCTCCACGGCGGGATGATCGCGCCGAGCATCGTGCGTCCCACAACTGGTGCAGGTGCAGTCCAGATTGCAGAAGTGATTGCTATAGCAACAGCATCTACCCGGACAGGCGTGTAGTGGTGCCATATTCGGATCGATGCAGTCGCGTCGCTGGGCGGGGGGCCGACCATCGCTCATAGCAAATACTCCCCAACTGCGGGGGTGTACACCGCTCTAGACGGCGGTCTTTGCGATGACCGGCGATCAGGGGTCATAGGCCACCCCTCCCCCCACTGGGGACCGCAACGCTCCTTGGCTCGGCGCGGCCAAGGGGACCGGCC
>QHBO01000013.1 GCA_003243965.1 Chloroflexota bacterium | reverse complement strand
CCACGAAAGCGGGGCAACTCCAGGATCGAGCGAATCGTCACCAGAAGGGCGTGTCAATCCAACAGTGCGCTTCGGGCTGAAGCGGGTCAAATAGTTTGTCCACTGACAATGGACCGCCCCCAGAGCTGGTTATCCACATCAAGCCGAGGGCGGACCATGCAGGCTCGGGCCCGGGGCGCGTACTCGGCGGAGCGGCAAGGATCGGATCTCAGGCTGCCGACACCTCCGCCGGCTGCGGCACGTACACGCCGTCGACGAACCTGGCGCCGCCGAGCAAGAGGGTCATGACCGTCAGCCCGCCGTTCAGCGGCCGCCAAGAGTGCTCGAGGCGCTGGGCAATCTTGAACACTAGGTAGAGGGCATTCTCGCGACGGCGCATGCGCTTGGCGACATCGGTCCGTAGCCGCACGCCGGCGAACACCGACTCGATCGGATTGGATGTGCGCAGGTGGATCCAGTGCTCGGCCGGGAAGTCGTAGAAGGTGACGAACGACTCCCAGTCGCGTCGCACGGTGTCGGCCGCGGCGAGCTGGCCATGCGCCTCCAGCCAGCGCAGCAGGCCGTCGCGACGCAGCTCACACTCGGCTCGCGACTCGGCGCTCCACACTTCACGCAACCGGCGGCGGATGTCGGGCCACAGCCGTTTTGGGACCTTGTCCAGCGCGTTGAGGACGCGGTGGTTCCAGCAGCGCTGGTGTCTCGTCGTCGGGAACACCTCATCGAGCGCGGCCCACAGCCCAAGCGCACCGTCGCCGCAGGCCAGCAGCGGCGCGCCGAGGCCGCGGGCCCTCAGGCCGCGCAGCACGCCGGCCCACGACTCGGTGTTCTCGCGGTAGCCGAGCTCCATGGCCAGCAGCTCCTTGTGTCCGTCCTCGCGCGCGCCGACCACCACCAGCAGGCAGCTGTTCTCCGGCTCCAGCCCCGCGCCGAGGTAGATGCCGTCTGACCAGATATACGCGTACCTCGCCGTCAGCGGTCGCACCCGCCAGGCGGCGTACTCCGAGGCCCACTCCTCCTTGAGGCGCAGGATGGTCGAGCTCGACAGGGTGGCGTACTCGCCCAGCAGCTCGCGGAAGGCGGCCTCGAAGTCACCACTCGACAGACCTTCCAGATAGAGGCGGGCGAACAGGCGCTGCGTCTCGGCCGACAGCATCCGGCGCCGCGGCAAGATCGAGCTGTGGAACGGTTCAGCGTCCTCTGGCAGGTCGCGGATGCGCGGCGCGCGGACCTCGACCGGCCAGGTGCCGATGGCCACCGCCCGCGGTCGTCCGTAGCCGTTGCGGTAGCCGTGCTCGGCCAGCAGCCGGCGCTCGTAGCGGGGGCGGCCCAGGAACTCGTCGACCTCGACCGCCAGGGCCCGCTCCAGCATGCGACGGGCGCCCTCACGCGCCAGCTCCTCCAGGGTCTGGTTGACGATCGCCGCCGGCGGCTCATCGGGCTCCGGCTCTGCCGCCTTCGCCTCGATAGCAGCGATTGCGTGCTGGTCGGCCTTGTCGGCAGTCGGTTGCCCAGATCGTGCGATTTGGGTCAGGGCGTGGTACGTTTCCATCGCCGCGAGCTCCTTCTGTGGCCTAGACATCTGCTGGAGGGTACGCCGCTTCCCCATGCCCGTCGGAGCATCAGGAGCGCGGCGTCGTTTACACACGTCGCGACGATAGCTCTCGGAAAGGTCATCGCTCCGCTCATGGGCATGATGATCAAGCGGCTGAACCAGAAGCACCTCGAAGACCTGCGTAAGGCCATCGAAGGCTCCTGACGGCGGGGCTGAGTGCATGCCTGAACGGGGCTCGCTCCAGGTCGTGCCCGCAACGGCCGGCCGCTGGTCCGACGTGCGCGAGGTGCTCGACGGCGCCGGCGAGCAGGGCTGCTGGTGCCAGGCATGGCGTGGCAAGGACGCGACTGCGCGCGAGCGCGGTGAGTCGAGAATCCAGACCCTCCGCCGCCAGATGAAAGGCGGTCCTCCGCCTCCGGGGTACATCGCTTACCTCGACGGGCTGGCGGTCGGCTGGGTCGGAGTCGCCATCCGGACCGATACGCCACGTCTCGTGAACTCACGCACGATCCCGGCGATCGACGACCTCCCGGTCTGGTCGATCGGGTGCTTCCGGATCCGGCCTGGCCACCGGCGACGGGGCGTCGCGAGGGCGCTGCTGGATGGCGTTGTCGCGGCAGCGCGAGAGGCCGGGGCTCCCGGTGTCGAGGCGTATCCGATCGATCCTGGCGGGCGGCGCGTAGACGTCGGCGCGGGATTCGTCGGCATCGCGTCGATGTTCGACGCGGCCGGCTTTCGACGGGTGGTGGTCACCGATGCCGTGAGCGGGCACTTGCCTCGCCTGCTCGTCCGCCTCGACCTTCCTTGACGCCTGCGCGGCCGGTCACCGCCGTTGAGCGACTGGTGCTGGACCTCTTCGCCGGCGATCTTGCCGATCCGTTGGCCGTGGAGGTCGCGGGCTGGCTGGCTGGCTCACGACGGTTCCGCGCGTTTGCGGGGGCGCACCTCGACAAGATCAGGAAGAAGCTGCGTGGCGCGAGACATGCCGACGCGCGTCGCGACGTGCGGGCGGAGCTGGCGGTGGCGCACCTGCTCCTGGCGGATCCGCGCATCGAGCTGGCGTTCGAAGCGTATGGATCGGGCAGCGCCGGCCCCGACTTCACGGTTGTCTTCCGCGGCGAGCGCAGCTTCAACCTCGAAGTGACGAGGCTCCATCGGCCGCCGCCCGAGGCGGTCGATGGCAGACAGCTGCTGCCGAAGCTGCGTCAGCTGCCGCCCAGCATGCCGAACGCGGTGCTGGTAGCGATCCAGGGCGAGGCAGCCGATGCCTTCGACGTCGCCGCGGCCATTCGCGGACTGCAAGCCCGAGCCGACGCGGGGGACGACGATTTCTTCCGTACCAGGGCCTTCAAGGGCGTCCGGGACTTCAACCTGCGGTATCGGCGACTGGGTGGCGTGCTGGTGTGGTGCGAGGCGGCGACCGGCGACGCCCGCGCCGCGGTGTGGAGCAATCCGTCGGCTCGCATCGCTCTCCCCGAAATGGCCCTGCGAGCTTGCCTGCTCTGCCTCCGCGCCGGGTAGGCCGGGCTCAGTCGCTCTCCCCGATCGTGGCGCCCTTGCGGGGCGTAGAACGCGGCTGGTGCCTTCGCTCGCCGCGAGTTCATCGGTGTCGTCGAGCAGGTCGCACACGCACAGCTCGGGGGCCACGCTCAACGCGTCGAGGATATGCAGTCAGCCGTCCGCAAGTCGTAGGGCGGAGTTGGTGCGCCGGGAGCGCGCGTGCTTCCAGACTTCCCACCACGACGGGATCAGGAGACCGGAAGCGACGATGATCGCCCACTCGGCGACCGTTAGCGATGCGAGATGGAAGCGCTGCGCGAGGGGGGTCACCAGGACGCCGAGAAGCAGGGCGAGGACCGCCGCCAACGCCCAGACCAGGTATGCCCTGTTCGAGAACAGCCCGCGCGGGATCAACGGCGCCCGCTCGGCGCGCATGTGGGCCGCGAGCACGACGTTGCCGATCATCCAGGCGGCGAAGGCAGCCGTCTGGGCGCTTGCCATTCCGGCGCCGTGCTGCCAGCTCCAGAGGTAGGGGACGAGCACCGCTGCCGTGAGCGAAAGGCCGCCGGCGAGGATGCCGAGCTGCATCGAACGATCGAAGAAGGGTGCTTGCGGGTCGCGTGGCGGTCGGCGCATGACGTCTTCCTCGGGTGGCTCCGCGACAAAGGTCGCCGATGCGCCGACGTCCATGAACAGTTCCATCAGGATGATCTGAACCGGCTCGAACGGCACCGGCAACCGAAGCAGGACGGCGACGAGCGACGCGGCGACGAGCGCGACCTTGGCCGCGAGGTAGAAGCGGACCGCCTTGCGCAGGTTGGCGTACAGCACCCGCCCGGCCTCGACGGCAACCGTGACGGTGGCCAGGTTGTCGTCCGTGAGGACGAGGTCGGCGGCCTCGCGAGCGACATCGGTGCCGACCCGTCCCATCGCCACGCCGATCGCCGCCTCGCGCAGCGCCGGCGCATCGTTCACCCCGTCGCCGGTGACCGCCACCACCTCGCCGTGGGCCTGCAGCGCACGGACGATCCGCAGCTTGTGCTCCGGGGTGATCCGGGCGAACACGCGAGTGTTGGTGAGGAGCTGGCCAAGGTCGGCGTCCGACAGCCCGTCTAGATTCCGTCCCCGGACCGGTATTGGCGGCTCGATCCCGACCCGCTCTGCGATCGCCGAAGCCGTCGCCGGATGATCGCCGGTGAGCATGAAGACGGTCACACCCGCGGCGTGAAGGTCGCGGACGGCGTCCTCGGCCTCCGCCCGCGGTGGATCCTCGAGCCCGACCAGGCCGAGGAGCGTCATGTCGCGCTCGATCGCCCCCGCCTCGAGCCCAGAGTCAGCGGGCAGGGTCCGTTCGGCGACGGCGAGCACGCGCAGGCCGCCTGCGGCCATCGCCTCCCCGGTCGTGAGCAACCGTTCGCGCAAATCCGGATCGAGCGGCACCGGCCGGCCATCCCATAGGACCGACGAACAGACCGCAACCACCGACTCGGGTGCTCCCTTCATCGCCACCGACCGCTGCCCGTCGCGTTCCGCGACCACCGAGATGCGCTTGCGCTCGTCGTCGAAGGGCAGCTCGGCGAGCTCAACTGACCCCGCGCGCATCTTCTCCACATCTCGACCAGACGCTCTCGCCGCGGTCAAGAACGCCGTGTCGGTTGGGTCACCGACGAAGTGGAGATGCCCGTTCAACGTCGTCACCTGGGCGTCGTTGGCGAGCACGGCGGCGGTCATGAGCCGATCCGCGGTCGGCGACCCCGCGAGTTCGGGAGCTTGCACGCGGCGCCCGTCGGCGAGAACCTCGGCGATCCGCATCCGGTTCTCGGTCAGCGTGCCGGTCTTGTCGGTCGCCACGGCCGACACGGCACCGAGCGTCTCGGCCGCCGCCAGCCGCTTGACGATCGCATTGCGACGCGCCAGGCGATAGGCTCCGATGCCGAGGACGATCGTGATCAGGATCGGCAGCTCTTCGGGGATCGTGGCGAAGGCGAGGGTCAGGCCGGTGAGCAGCATGTCCTCGAGCGGCAGGCGAGCGAGCACGACTCCCAGGATCGGGACGGCGAGGCTGAAGCCGAGCGCCAGCCAGACGAGCCAGCCCGAGAGCTCGCGCATCGAGCGCTGGAGTGGCGTCGGTGGCTCGCGGCTTCCCTCGACGAGCGCCGCGATCCTCCCGAGCTCGGTCGCCCGTCCGGTCGCCACCACGACGGCACGGCCCTTGCCGGCGGTCACGAGCGTGCCCGTGTACGCCATCGTGCGCCGGTCGCCGAGCTCGGTTCCGGGTTCCAGCGCGGCACCCGCTTCCTTCCCGACCGGCACCGACTCCCCGGTCAGGCTCGACTCGTCGACCCGCAGCGCGGCGGTCTCGAGCAGCCGGACATCGGCCGGGACTCGATCGCCGGGTCCGAGCAGGACGATGTCGCCGACCGCCAGCTCGCGGGACGGCACCTCCACGGGCGCGCCACTCCGCACCACGGTGGCCGTCGGCGCCCCGAGCGTTGAAAGTGATGCGATCGCCCGCTTGGCTCGGAGCTCGTTGAAGACCTCGATGCCCGACACGACGACGATGACTGCCATGATCGTCAGCGCGTCGTCGAGCTGGCCGATCAGAAAATAGGCAACGCCGACCGCGATGAGGAGTAGCTGGAGCGGCTCGCGCAGCGACTCGAGGATCTCCTCCCACCACGGCTCCTGGCGGGAAGTGCCAAGCGTGTTCGGTCCGTCTCGCTCTAGGCGGCCCCCGGCCTCCATCGTGTCCAGGCCTCGCACCCGATCCGATCGAACGGCCACGAGGACGGCGTCGACCGGCTCGGCGTGCCAGGGCGGCGGAGATGTGGCCGCCGAACCTGCCTGCGCAACGGATCCCGCCCGCGTGGCCGGCACGCTCATTCGCGGCCGCGCACCACGCGAAGCGGACGTTGGTCGGAAGCGGTCGGTCCGCTGGCCTCCGAGCCGGCCTCGCGCGCGATCGCTACCTCGATGAAGGCGACCAAGTGTTCTTCGGCGCGGCAAGCCGCCTCTTCGGCGGTGGCTCGCGCACCACACTCGAACAGGTCGCGGGCGGCGACACGGCGCAGCCATTGGTGGACCTTGGCCAGGCCCGCCTCGTTCTCCTCGACCTCGGCGAAGCTGAACTTGTCGCGGGCTCCCTCGCGCTCGAGCTCCTCGACGATCGCCTCGGCCCGCTCGACGATCTCGGCGTACTCGGCGGCGCGCGCCTCGTTGTATCGCTCGCGAAGGTGACTCTCGGTTTCGGACGAGAACGACTCGATCCCGAGGACGTCGAAGCTGCCGCCGGCCGCCCGCACGCGCGACCCGATCGGATCGAGCTGGCCCGCGTTGGCGAGCCGGGCCGGCAGCAGGCAGACCGTCGGCCCGAGGTAGAGCCCGCCCAGGCGGTGCAGGGCTCGCCAGGCCGAGACGCGCGCGGTCGACGGCTCGGCCGGTGTCCGGTAGGCGACGAGCGTCCACTCGGGTGGCATGGCTCTCCTTTCGGGCGGTGCCCGTATACTACCCACAACGCAACAGCTGTTTCACGAGGTACCCAGATGGAACAATCGGCCACTACCCTGAGCTGTCCGAAAGACGGCTCGCCGATGCGCACCTACGAGCGCAACGGCGTGGTCATCGATCGCTGCACCGAATGCGGGGGCATCTTCCTCGATCGCGGCGAGCTCGAACGGCTGATGGACGCCGAGGGCAGCTACAACGAGGAACGCGGCTGGGGCGGCGACGAGCGCTGGGAGGACGATGACCCACGCCGACGCGGACGGCGACGGCGCGGTGGTTTCCTGGGCGATCTGCTCGATTTCGGCTAGTTGGCGGCCGAGCCTACGCTTCGGAGAACGCCGACAGGTCCCTGACGGTCAGGCGGCTCGTCGCTGCCGCTGCACGAGGCGCCACCCGAACAGCGCTCCGACCTCAGCCCGCCACGGCCACAGGAGGGTGGCCGTGACGAGCCCGCCGATGGCCGCGCCGAGGCTCGAGCTGATGATGTCGTGGATGGTGTTGTCGTAGGTCAGGCGCATGCCGTCCTCGCCGCTCCGCTGGGCTAGGTACTCGGCCACTTCCCATAGCGCCTCACCGCTGATTCCGAGGCTGGTCGCCAGGACCGCCGCCGACCAGCGGTTGGGCATGAGCGGCGAGAGTCCGGCGCCGAAGGTCGAGACGATCACTGCGGTGTTCACGACGTGGACCGCCAGATCGAAGTTCTTGATCCGGTTGTAGACGTCGAAGGCGTTGGCGCCCGCGTCGATGATCAGCGGCAGGGCGAGGCCGATGTCCACCGCGTGGGGATACGGCGCCGGCCGGCCACGGCGCCACCAGGTCAGCGGGATGGCCAGCGGCACGAGCGGGTAGACCACCGCCCGGGCGCGCATTGCCTTGCGGTGGTAGCCCGCTCGTTCGGGCGCAAGCAACGGCAAGACCGCCAACCCGAGTGCAACGGCCTTGGTCACCAGGTTCGTGGTCACCAGGCTGTTCATCGCCGATCCCGTGCTCGTCGTCTCGCCAAGTCGGCAATCGATGTCTATGTGGTGGCCGGTGGCTTCGGGCCCTCGAGCGCGGGCCGCTGTCCCCCGGTGAGCTCGCCGCGCAGGCGGGCCACCTCGCCATCGACGGTTGCCCCGATGGCGACCTTGTCGAGCTCCGCCTGGATCCGGTCGGTCGGCTGATCGAGGTCGTCCAGCGCCCCGGAGTCGAGCAGATCGTCGATGGCGGACGAGCGCGCCTGGAGTTGGGCTGTGCGATCCTGCGCCCTGGCCACCGCCTGGCCCAGGTCGTTCATCTCCTCGGACACCCCCGACAGCGATTCCCGGACACGCACCTGGGCGTCGGCCGCCGTATAGGTCGCCTTGAGCGTCTCCTTCCGGAGCCGGAAGGCGTCGACCTTCGACTGGAAGCGCGAAGCCGACTCGACGAGCCGCGACTCATCGTTGGTCAGCTTGTCGTGCTGGGCTCGGAGGTCGACCAGATGGCTGTCGAGCGCGGCTCGTCGCTCGAGCGCCTGCCGCGCAAGATCCTCGCGGTTGGCGGCCAGCGCCTGGCGCGCCTGTTCCTCGAGGCGCCCGCGGGCCCCCACGAGCTCGCTGCCCTCGAGCTCGATCCGCTTGCGCGCGGTCGCGACATCGACCAGCCCGCGGCGGACGCGCCCGAGCAGCTCCAGCTGGCGGCGGTAGGCCTCGTCGAGCGATTCACGCGGATCCTCCGCCCGCTCCAGCAGCTGGTTCGACTTGGTCCGAAAGAGCGCCATCAGGCGCCGCCAGAAGCCCACGGTAAACAACCCTCCGATTGACGGTACAATGCCATCATGCAACATCCGTTGCGCTGGCGCACGAAGCGTCCGTTACCGCGCCCGGCAGTGAATGGGGTCTGAGCGATGCCGGCAGACATCGAGGGACCGGGCGGTCTGTGGTGGCTCGTTTTCCTGAACCCTGGGCTCCTCGTGGTCATCCTCGGCGTGTTTTTGCTCCTGGCGCTGGTCGCGGGCATCGCCGGGCTCGTCATCTACCGGCGCGCGCGGCGAGATGCGCGCATACCGCCGGTGCTCCTGCTGCTCCAGCTCCAGGCGGCGCCGCCTGGTCCCCGCCGCGAGGTCCTCAGGCTGCGCCTTCGGCTGCAGCGTGGGCTGCTGCGGGCGCGCCGCGCCATCGCCGCCAGCGCCACCGAGGGCCGAGCCGCCGGGGACCTGGCCGGCCTGCTCGAGCGGGCCGAGCGCGCGGCGGCCGTTATCGATCGGGACCTGCGGATCGGCCCGCCGGATGACCGGGCCGCGCTGCGCGACTGGGCCCAACGGGCGCGAGCACGAGTCGCCGCGTTCGAAGACGTGACCGATCGACTCGCCGGCTCGGCGTCCGTCACCTTGGCAGGTGAGGCGGACGCCACGCTCGGCGACCTCCGTACCGATGCCGATCGCGAGTTGCTGTCGCTCACGGCCGGGGTCGAGGCCCTGGAAGGAATCGACGGTCGCCGGTTGGCGGTGTCCGGTGAGGATCCGTCAGGCGAACTCGTGGCTCGGAAGCGATAGGGCAGGGAGCGGCGTGCCCCAGCTGCCGATTCTGGTCCTTGGACTCATCGCCGGAGCGACGATCCTCATCGGGCTGCCGCTCGGGCGGGTCGAGGCAGGCGCGCGGCCGCGAGCGTTCAGCAAGCAGTCGAGCCGGCGATTCCTCGGCGTGCTGGGCCTCGCCGGTGGGCCGACGGCGGTCGGCACGGTCGTCGGTCAGGCTTGGGTCAATCCGACCGTGTCGGTCGCCTTCTTGGGACTCGCGGCTGGCGGCAGCGACGTCAGAAAGTACGAGCAGCGTGTCTTCGCCCGCCTCCGACGTTGGGTCCACCACCGGCGGCCGAACTAATTGGAGCGCTTGCCGACGGGTCCCAACGGGAGAGCAACGAGTGTTGCATGATCGACAGGCTACGGGCGCATCGCGCGAGAGGGCCACGCACTTGGCTCGAGGAGGTGTGGTTGTTGGGCGAGACCGAGAAGGAGCGAGTCGATCGCGAGCTCATCGAACTCCTGAACGAGTTGCGGGTGGTACTGCCCGGGGTCCAGGTCTTGTTTGCCTTCCTGCTCCTGCTGCCGTTTCAACAGACCTTCGCCCAGGTGTCGGTCCTTGAGCGGGACATCTACTTCGTGGCCTTCGCGGCGACCGCGGCCGCGTCGATCATGCTCATCGCGCCGTCGACCTACCATCGGATCCGCTTTCGGGACGGAGACAAGGAGCGGATGCTTCGAACGTCGAACCGCATGCTTCTCGCGGGAACGGCCCTGCTCGGCTGCGCGATCGCGACGGTTGCCTTCCTGGTCGCCGATGTGCTGTTCGGCGAACTCGTCGGAGCCATGGCCGCGGGGGTCACGGGTGTGGTCGTCGCCTGGGTCTGGTATGGCCTTCCGCTGAGCCGTAAGGCTCGGGACGACGCCCTTGGGCGCGGGCAGGAGCCGACTGGTCCGCGAGTGCGATGAACATCCTGCGCCGCCGTCTGTCGTCCTTCGCGCACGCCCGTCCGGACGCGTGACACGGCCAGAGAGGCGCCAGTCGAACTCGGGTGGGGTTCGGCTAAAAAAGGAGCAAACAGATCAGCACGCACGGCGCCCCGGCCTCCGCCGGTTCGCGTTCGCCGTCGCGCTTGCGTTTACTGCGACGCTGCCGGCCCTGGCGATTCGGCTCGGCGGCCTTCACCCGCCAGCCATCGCCGCGGTAGGCGTGTTTGGCGTCTCGATCATCGGCGCTGGCTTCATGCTGTCGTGGGGCGCGGAGGCCGCCGAAGGGCACGTCGCCCAGGGGGTCGCCATCGCCGGGCTCGCCCTAATCACCGTCCTACCGGAATACGCCATCGACATCTACTACACGCTCAGGGCGGGAGCCGCACCCGGATCCGACTACGTCCAGTTCGCGGCGGCGAACATGACCGGCGCCAACCGCCTCCTAATCGGTCTCGGCTGGCCGCTCATCGCCGTCTTGTACTGGTGGCGATCGAAGCAACCATTCGTCCCGCTCCGACCGGCCAATGCCGTCGAGATCGCGTTCCTCGCGGTCGCGAGCATGTACTCGTTCGTGATCGTGCTCAAGAACCAGATCGATCTTGTCGATACCCTGATCCTGGCCCTCCTTTTTGTGGCCTATCTGTGGCGTCTGTCGAGGCTGGCTCGCGAGCCGGATGATGACGACGTGGAAGTCGGCCCGGCCGCCGCCTTGGGACACGTGTCGACGAGTGGTCAGTGGATGGCTATCGCGGGTTTGGCCGTTAGCGCCGCCGTCGTGATCCTGCTCGCGGCCGAACCGTTCGCGGAGTCTCTCCTCGTATCGGGATCACAACTCGGCGTCGACCGATTCTTCCTGGTCCAGTGGGTGGCGCCGTTGGCCGGCGAAGCGCCCGAAGTCGTGATCACGATCCTGTTCGCGTTGGCTCTGCGTCCAACGGCCGCCCTCGGCGCCCTGATCAGCGACAAGATCAACCAATGGACGCTCCTGGTTGGATTCATCCCGCTCTTCTTCAGCCTCGCCCGCGGCGCGCTCCACCCGTTCCCGCTCGACGCCCGTCAGCACGAGGAGTTCTTCCTGACGGCGGCTCAGTCGGTCTTCGCCGTCAGCCTGCTGCTCCGCCTCCGCCTCGACCTCGCCGGCGCGGCCGGGCTCTTCGGACTCTTTACCGTCCAGTTCACCCTCGCCCTCGTCAACCAGAACAACGAGGCGGCAACAATCACGACGCTGACGGCGCTCGGCTGGCTATATATCGCGTTGGCGCTAGTCCTCGTTGCACGCGATCGGCAGGCTCTCGTCGAGCGGACTCGGTTCGGTCTGTTGAACCGGACCTGACGCCACTAGCTGTCGACTCAGAGACGTTGTTGACAAGGAGAGTCTGGGTGTCGGTCGTGCTAGGCCGACGTGCGAGCCCAGCCGTCACCGACAAGGCATCAGCTGGCCGCCGAGGCCCTCACGATTCGGGAGCTATTTCCTCGACGTCGACGCACGCACACGCGACTGCGCTACGCGTCCCGGTTGGATCGTCCAAGGCCGTCGGGCACGAACGTGCAATGCCCGCCATCGGTCCGAGGGTTGACACGGCACTCCTACAACCGTATGGTTGTACTAATGCCGACCGCACTCGACATCGACCGAATCTTCCGCGCGTTGGCGGATGGCACCAGGCGCGACATCGTCCTCCGGGCGATCGACGCGGGGGAGGGCGTGGCGGAGCTGGCTGACCACTACCCCATGAGCTTCGCCGCCACCCAGAAGCACGTCGCGGTGCTCGAACGGGCAGGCCTGGTCACCAAGGAACGCATCGGGCGACGCAAGGTCGTCCGCACCAACGTCGAGGGTCTGCGCGTCGCGCGGCGCCTCCTCGACCACTACGAAGAGCTGTGGCGCGGACGGATCGACCGCATGACCGAGCTCGTCACCGATACGAAGGAGACCCCCGCATGACCGTCACCGCCGTCCGCAAGGACCTCGAAGCGCTGAGCATGAGCATCACCGCGGAGTTCGATGCCTCGCCGGAGCGGGTGTGGCAGCTGTGGGCCGACCCGCGGCAGTTGGAGCGATGGTGGGGACCGCCGACCTACCCAGCCACGGTGGACGCGCACGATTTCCGCGTCGGGGGTCGGGTCGAGTACCACATGACCGGGCCGGAGGGCGACCAGCCTCGAGGCTACTGGGAGATCGACGAGGCGGATGCGCCGCAGGCGCTCGTCTTCCGCGACGGTTTCGCGAACGATGACGGAACTCCGAACAGCGATCTGCCGGTCACCGAGGCCCGCGTCCGCATCGAGCAGATCGGCGACGGGCGGACGCGAATGTCGATCGACACCGTCTTCCCGAGCGCCGAGGCGATGGAGCAGATCCTGGCCATGGGCGTCGAGGAGGGCATGACCCAGGCGATGAGCCAGATCGACGGGATCCTCGCCGAGAACGTCGTTGCTCAGGCGTGACCCGCGCTCAGGCCAACGCTGACGGTGCCGCCCGACCTGATGCGCATCGACGTTCGGCCGCCGCGATGATCAGCCACGTTCGAGGAGAGGGGCCATGACTGAGCCGACGACCCACACCCTGGATCCCATCGGCGCGGGCTCGCTCAGACGGCCGCGTAGGCCAGAAGGATCACGCCGGAGCTTTCCCATCCGCGGCTCCGATCGCGTTCGTTTCGTCGGAACGTAGCAGCCGAAGGGAAGAGGCACCCGAGCCATTCCGCCACCCGAGCCATTCCCTCCGTGACTCAACCCTTGCCCGGTGGCACAATGGAGCTTCCGCTTCGCGCCCCGCCGCATCTCCCGCAGAGGCGAGCTGCAGATCGGCAAATTGGAGGATTCCCATGTCACAAGCCACCACGATCACTGCCAGCAAGCCGGCCTGGATCGAGCTGTCCACGCCTGATCCGGCCGCGTCACGCGACTTCTATGCGCAACTCTTCGGCTGGAACGTGGAGGTCTCGCCGGACCCCCAGTACGGCGGCTACGCGATGGCCCGCATCGGTGGCGCCGATGTGGCCGGCATCGGGCCCAAGCAGTCCGAACAGACGCCGACCGCCTGGGGCATCTACATCGGTACCGATGACGCCGACGCGCTGGCGAGCAAGGTCCAGGCGGCGGGAGGAACGGTCGTCGCGTCGCCGTTCGACGTCGGCGACCAGGGCCGCATGGCCGTCCTCGCAGATCCGACGGGTGGCGTCATCTCCGCCTGGCAGGCCGCGAAGATGCGCAACTTCCTGTCCAACCAGCCGAACACGCTCGGTTGGGCCGAGCTCAACGCGCGGGGACTCGAGAAGGCAATCCCGTTCTACGAGTCGGTCTTCGGCTGGACGCACAAGGTGACCCCGTTCGGAGAGGGCCAGGAGTACACCGAGTTCCAGGTCGACGGTGAGAGCGTCGCCGGCGCGATGGAGATGAATCCGGCGGTTCCGGCCGAGGTGCCGAGCTACTGGACGGTGTACTTCGGAGTCGAGGATGTCGACGCCGCCTACCGCAGGGCGATCGAGCTGGGCGGTCGCGAGATGCTCGCACCCCAGGACTATCCCGGCGGCCGCTTCGCGATCCTGAGCGATCCGCAGGGCGCGACGTTCGCCCTGTTCAAGAGCGCCCGCCAGTAGGGACCGTTTCCCAGGACGCCGGGGCGCGGCAAACCCGCCCCGGCGTTCGGCTGCACGCCGCTCGGCGTCCCGCCATCAGAAGTCGCGGCGTCCGCGGAACGAGTCCTCCACGAAGCCGCGAGTCCGCTCGTAGACCGCGATTCGGTGGCCGCCCGGCGTCGTGAACGAGCTGCATGGGCCCGGCGGAATCTCGAGCGTGGCCTCTCGCGTCCAGCCGCGAGCCTCGAGCGCCGCGAGCGCCTGACCGAGGTCGGCCACGCGGTAGATCAGGATCGGGCGCTCGCCGGTGACGTGGTCGGCGAAGAGCAGGCGAGGTGGTGCATCGGCGAGCTCGACCATCGCGACCCGCGTCCCCATCCCCTCGATGGCGAACGCCAGTCGCCCGCCGAGCACGTCGGTGAAGTAGGCGACCTCCGCCGCCACGTCACGGCTCGGCGTGTAGATGAAGTCGAGCGTCTCGAAGGGCAGTGTCGCGCGGTCATCGGTCTCATCGCTCACGCCGTGAGCATACGGGCGTCGGAGTCATCGGCTCGTTTGATCGGTCGATCGCCCGTGTGGATACCGTGCGCCGTCGCGAGCCTGGTGAGCAGCCTTACCCCGCCGCCGTGGTCCGCCCTTCCCGACCGAACCACGCGCCTCGTTCCGCGCTGCGCCCAAAGCGCGCTCGCCCAGCGCGGTGGAGCCGGCCGCGTCGCTGAACAGGACCGTGACGGTCTTCCGCACCTCGCGCGCCGCTGGGACGCCGCCGACGAGCGGGCTCGCGCAGCTCAGGCAGAACCGCGCCCGCTCTGGATTCTCCTCGCCGCACCTGAGACAGCGGATCACGGCCTGAGTGTATGAGGTCCCGATTCTGCAGCGCAGATGCCCTGACCCCGCCGACCCCCCTCCTCGAGGGCCTCCATCGCTCGTTCCTTGCGCGCGCATCGGCTCGGGCGCGATCCATACTCCTCGCGCATGGCACTCCGATCGTTGCTCGGTCCGCTGGCTCGCCGCCTCGCGTTCGTCGGGGTCGCCGATGGGGATACGGACGAGACACGCGCGCAGAAGGCTGGCCTGACGCTCGCGGCGGCATGCATCACGTTCCTGGCCGTCGTCTGGGTCGGGACCTATGGGCTGTTGGGCCTGCGAGTGGCTGCCGTGATCCCGTTCGTCTACCAGGTCGCCTCGGTCGCGAGCCTCGTGGTGTTCGCGCGGACGAAGAGCTATCGGTTCTTCCGCTTCAGCCAGGCCTCGATGATGACCCTGCTGCCGTTTCTGCTGCAGCTGACGCTCGGCGGATACGTCAATTCGAGCGCCGTGAGCCTCTGGGCCCTGGTTGCGGCGGTTGGCACGCTCTTCTTCTTCACCGCCGACGAGTCGATCCCGTGGTTCGCCGCCTTCCTCGCGCTGACGGTCGCGTCGGGCCTGCTCGAGCCGATCGTGGCGCAGAAGCCCCCGGCCATCCCGGGGGCCGTTCGCATCGCGTTCTTCGTCCTGAATGTCTGGGGAGTGTCACTGACCGTGTACCTGCTCCTTCAATACGCGGTCCGGGCCCGAGACGAGGCATTCGCACGCTCGGAGGGTCTGCTCCTCAACGTGCTGCCCAGGACGATCGCGGAGCGCCTCAAGCGTGAGCCGGGCGTCATCGCCGAGGTCCACGAAGAGGTGACGGTCCTGTTCGCCGATGTCGTCGACTTCACCCGCTTCACGGAGCGGACGGAGCCTGCGCGTGTCGTCGGCGTGCTCAACGAGCTCTTCAGCGCGTTCGACGCGCTCGCTGCGCGCCACGGGCTCGAGAAGATCAAGACCATCGGTGATGCCTACATGGTCGCGGCCGGGCTGCCCGCGCCGCGCCCCGATCACGCCGAGGCGATGGCCGACATGGCGCTCGACATGATGGCCGCGCTGGATAGCCTGCGCGAACCGTTGGGGATGGAGCTTTCGATCCGGATCGGAATGCACAGTGGGCCGGTCATCGCCGGCGTCATCGGTCGTCGCAAGTTCATCTACGACCTGTGGGGCGATACGGTGAACACCGCGAGCCGGATGGAGACGCATGGCCTGCCGGGCAGAATCCAGGTCAGCCACGCGGCCTACCTTCGTCTGTGCGATCGGTATGCGTTCGAGGACCGCGGCGAGATCGAGGTGAAGGGAAAGGGGCGCCAGCATGCCTATCTCCTCCTCGGGCATCGCACCGAGGATCGAGGAGCCGCCGGCTGACGCCGTCGCGGCAACCGCAGTCGTACGATCAGGCTCACCGCTCACCGCTCACCGATCGACGATGACCTCACCAACGAGCCAGTCAGCGCAGGGGCCGGGCAGCAGCGTGTCGACCAGGCGGGCCACCTCACCGTGCACCCCGTTCCACGCCATCCAGACCGCGTCTGCCCAAGCATTCAGAGTGATGGGGAACCCCGCCTCGGTGAGGGCCACGTCCGCCACCGTCCTTGCCCCACGTCGAGGGCGGCTCGAAGGCCGGCCACCGGCGCCGGGTGCGCGCCAGCCACTGGTGCGCGGCGCGCACCTCGACGCCCGAGCGGCCGCGCTCCAGGGCCAGGCACAGACCGATGAGCCCGAATGCGCTGCGGATCGGTTTCGCGCCGCCCGCATGCTGCGCCGCATAGGTGTCGACCGCCAGCTGATGCCAGCGGCCAGCGAGCGGGGGGCGGCTCAGCTCCCACGCAGCCAGGTCACCGTAGCGGGCCGCACAGGCGGGCGAGGCGCCCCCGCCAGCAGCAGGGTCCTCATCGCTCCAGGGTAGGACCACACCGCAGCCGGGACACGACGATGGCCCGGCGTTCCTCTCGCTCGTGATGCGTCACCTCGCCGGCAACGAGCTGTACAGCCCCTGTCAGACGCGGTGACGGTCGCTGCCTCGGCCACGATACCCTTGCCGCATGCCGCCGGTTGTGAGGTCCTCGCGGCTCGACTGGCTGCTCTTCGTCCTCCTCGGCTTCTTCTGGGGCAGCAGCTACCTGTTCATCAAGATCGGGGTCGAGGCCGGCATCAAGCCACTCACGCTGGTCACGCTGCGACTCGCGTTCGGCGCTCTGCTCCTCGGCGGGGTGGTCGCGCTGGCGCGCGAGCGCCTCCCGCGAGCTCCCCGAACCTATGGTCACCTGGTGGTCATCGCCGTCCTCAGCGTCGCGCTGCCCTTCTCGCTCGTCAGCTGGGCCGAGCAGAGCGTCGACTCCACGCTGGCGGCCGTCATCAACGGCGCGATTCCCCTGTTCGTGATGGTCATCGCCGCTGCGACGCTCCCGGACGAGCCCTTCACCGTCCGGCGGGTCGCCGGCCTGCTCGTCGGCTTCGTGGGGGTCGCCATCCTCGTCGGCTTCGACCCGGGCGTCGTGTCCGGCACCGGCCTGCTGCCTGCGCTGGCACTCATGGGCTCGAGCCTCTCGTACGCCGCCGGCGGCGTCTACGCACGCCGCTTCCTCCAGGGCCTCCGACCGATGATCACCGCGCTCTTCGAGATCGGCTTCGCCCTGGTCATCGCCGCCGTCCTGGCCGGCCTGGTCGACCGCCCGCTGAGCCTGCCGGGTCGCCTCGACGCCCTGGTGGCGGTCGTCTGGCTGGGCCTCCTTGGTTCGGGCCTGGCGTTCCTCATCTTCTTCCGCCTGCTCGGTCGATGGGGCGCCACCCGCGCGTCGATGGTTGCCTACCTGATCCCCGTGTTTGGCCTGTTGCTCGGCGCACTCGTGCTGCGCGAGCCGATCGACGCCCGCCTGTTGATCGGCACCGTGCTGGTCATCGGTGGGATTGCGCTCGTCAACCTGCGCCTGCGGTCGTCGCGGCGCCGGGTTGCCCCGATGCGCGGCGTTGAGCCTTCAGCTCCCTCCGAACCCGGATCGGTCGATACTTCGCGCTGAGCGGGGCCTGCGCGGCGCGCCTAGGGAAGGGTTGCCGGCTCGATCGGCAGCTCGACATCGAGTGGCTCGACCTCGTCGTCGTGCCACATCTCGAACGCCTCCCCGATGACGGTCTCGAAGCGCAGGCCCATCAGCACCACGCCCGCACGCCTTCGGGATAGGGCGAGGCGCATGAACATCGCCAGCCCCAGGCCCACGACGCGTGCCCGAGCCTGCTGCTCGACCTGCAGTTTGGCCACGAGGATCGAGATGAAGATGATGTTGTCGATGCCCAGCACGATCTCGAGCGCCGTGAGCGTCAGCAGCGCGATCCAGGTCTCCGGGTTGGCGAGAAGGTCCAATCGGTTGCTCGCTTAGATCTGACGTAGGTGCCGGGGAGTCGTGCCCCGCAGGCAGCAGTACGCTGGTCTCGACCCGTTCGTCTCGGCCCTTGCGCGATCAGTGCGGTTGTGCTGGCTCGGGCTCTTGAGCGGCTCGACGGACCGTCACGCAGGTGGGGTCTGTGGCTCC